>NZ_JAPDPH010000035.1 GCF_026013475.1 Micromonospora yasonensis
GGCCGGCTCGACGACGCCCGCCTCACCTTCGAGAAGATGTTCACCTTCAGCAGCAACCTGCGCCTCTACGCCGAGGAGATCGCCCTCACCGGCGAACAGATCGGCAACTTCCCCCAGGCGTTCAGCCACCTCGCCCTGATCACCACCGCGCTGCACCTCAACGAACTTCTCGACAAGCGGCAGCGGTGACCGGCCGCTCCCCCGCCGGAGGGAGGACCTCCCCGGCGCGGGGGATCAAGGCCGGGTGTCCTCGCCGCATGCTGAAGGCACGGGGGTCGGCGAGCGGAGGGGCGGACAGATGACCACGTCATCCTCGGACGCGCTGCCGTTCGTCGACGAACACCGGGTGCTCGCCCCGGCCTCGGCGCCCGCCGTGTGGCACGCCCTCGCCCGGCAGGTGCCCGGCGCCCGGGGCGGCGTCCTGGCCCACCTGCTCGGCGCCGAGCCGCGGCGCGCCTCCGGCACGCTCCTCGACCCGGGCGCCACGCTGCCCGGCTTCGCGGTCACCGAGGCGGAGCCCGGGCGGCACGTCCGGCTCACCGGCCGGCACCGGTTCTCCCGGTACGCGCTGGTCTTCACCCTCAGCGCGCAGCCCGGCGGCACGCTGCTCAGCGCCCGCACGTACGCCGAGTTCCCCGGGCTGCCGGGCCGGCTCTACCGCCTGCTGGTGATCGGCTCCGGCGGGCACCGCGTGCTGGTCGGGCGGATGCTGCGCACCATAGGCCGGCAGGCGGCCGGCTGACCGCTACCCGGCCGGGACCGCGTCCGGCGGATCGGCCGGCGCGGGCAGCAGCACCGTGAGCACCCGGGTGTACGGGCGGAACCCGGCGCCGTCGTACATCCGGCGAGCCGGATTCCCGTCGGCCACCGACAGGCCGACGGCTGGCAGACCGGCCTCGCGTGCCCCCCGCAACGCGTGGGTGAGCAGCGCCCGACCGAAGCCGCGGCCCTGGGCGCGCGGCGCCACGGCCAGGTTCAACACCCAGGCGCAGACGTCCTCGGTCCACGGCACCGGTCCGGCGCACAGCACGTGCCCGGCGCTGCGCCCGTCGGGATCCACCAGTCGGGCCGAGGCGGGCAGCAGCGGCGGCACCGGCTCTCCGGTGTCGAACATCGCGCGTACCTCTGCGGTGTCGCTGGCCTGCCACGGCCCGTCCGGATGGCCCGGCCCGTACGCTGCCGCCAACCCCTCGACCAGTTCGTCGTCCCAGCCCGGCTCGCCGAGGGACCAACCCGGCGGCAACGCCACCGGCGCCGGGACGTCGGCCAGGTCGTGCCGCATGTCGGTCGCGGCCCGGTGCAGGGTGAGGCCGCCCGCCACGAGCGCGTCCGCCAGGTCCTCGTCGGACGTCTCCAGCCGGTAGCCGGCGAGGTCGCGGCGCGCCTGCCCGGCAAGCAGCCGCACGGCCGTCCCGGGCAGCGGTCGCACCTCCGCCGCCACGCGCGTCCCCGCGTCGTCGCGCAGGCGCAGCCGGGCGAGGGCCGTACCGTCGTCGGCGACGAGCAGCGAGTCGGCGGGGTCTTCGGGATGGGGGCGCACCGGCATTCGCGCGAGGCTAGTGGCTCGGCCGGTTCGGGTTCCACCGGATAAAAGCCCGCCCGGAGCCCACGCCGGCCGAGCGTCACCGCGCCGCATGACCTGGTCCGCGCCGACGGGCCACATCGAGAGAGCGCCTTTCGAGCTGACGTCACAAGCGATTCACGACGCGCGGTCTGCTGGGCGGGGCCCGACCTGCCAAGGGCGGGCGGGGGTTTCGCCCGGCGGCCTCCGCCCTGCCTGAGTCGTTTGTGATGTCAGCTCCAAAGCCTCGTACGGAGACAACGCCCGCCCACGCCGGGCGCGGCGTCCATTCCCTGGCCGGCTCGGCCGGCGCGGCCGGCGCGAGCGCGACGTGCGCGGCGACGAGCCGTGCGGCGACTCAGCGCGTCGACTGGATGCATTCCATAAAAATGGGGCATACTTCGCAACATGCCCACGGCCTCGGATTTCGAACGCATGCTGCGCGCGTCCGCGCTCCGGGTGACCCGGCCGCGGCTGGCGGTGCTGCGGGCGGTGCACGCCCATCCGCACGCCGACACCGCCGCGATCTTCGGCGCCGTACGCAGGGACCTTCCCGAGGTGTCCCACCAGGCCGTGTACGACGTGCTGCGGGCGCTGACCACCGCGGGGCTGGTACGCCGCATCGAGCCCCCCGGCTCGGTGGCCCGGTACGAGGCGCGGGTCGGCGACAACCACCATCACGTCATGTGCCGGTCGTGCGGCGCCATCGCCGACATCGACTGCGCCGTCGGTACGGCTCCCTGCCTGACCGCGTCCGACAACCAGGGCTTCTCGATCGACGAGGCCGAGGTCACCTACTGGGGCCGGTGTCCCGAGTGTCTCGCCGCATCGGCGGGTAGTTGACAGATCGAGACCTCACGACAGGAGGAAATACCGACGTGCCTGAGCACGGCAGCGAGAGCGAGAACCCGGCAATCCCCTCCCCGACTCCCAAGCCGAGTCGGCCGAGGACCAACCAGGACTGGTGGCCGAATCAGCTGAACCTGCAGGTTCTCCATCAGCACTCACCCCGGGCCAACCCGATGGGCGCGGCCTTCAACTACGCGGAAGAGTTCAAGACCCTCGACGTCGACGCGCTGAAGCGGGACGTCATCGAGGTGATGACGACGTCGCAGGACTGGTGGCCGGCCGACTACGGCCACTACGGACCGCTCTTCATCCGGATGAGCTGGCACTCCGCCGGCACGTACCGGATCGAGGACGGCCGCGGCGGCGGTGGCGACGGCGCCCAGCGGTTCGCCCCGCTCAACAGCTGGCCCGACAACGCGAACCTGGACAAGGCGCGCCGGCTGCTCTGGCCGGTGAAGCAGAAGTACGGGCGGAAGATCTCCTGGGCCGACCTGCTGGTCTTGGCCGGCAACTGCGCCCTGGAGTCGATGGGGTTCAAGACCTTCGGCTTCGGCTTCGGCCGGGAGGACGTCTGGGAGCCCGAGGAGGTCTTCTGGGGGCCCGAGGACACCTGGCTCGGCGACGAACGCTACAGCGGTGACCGGGATCTCGCCGGCCCGCTCGGCGCCGTGCAGATGGGCCTGATCTACGTGAACCCGGAAGGGCCGAACGGCACTCCGGACCCGCTGGCCGCCGCCCGGGACATCCGCGAGACGTTCCGCCGGATGGCGATGGACGACGAGGAGACGGTCGCGCTGATCGCCGGGGGCCACACGTTCGGCAAGACGCACGGTGCCGCCAGCGCCGAGTACGTCGGCCCCGAGCCCGAGGGCGCGCCGCTCGAGGCGCAGGGCCTCGGTTGGCGGAACAGCTTCGGCAGCGGCAAGGCCGGGGACACCATCACCAGCGGGCTCGAGGGAGCGTGGACGCCCACCCCGATCACCTGGGACAACAGCTTCTTCGAAACCCTTTTCGGGTACGAGTGGGAAGTCACCGAGAGTCCCGCCGGCGCGAAGCAGTGGCGGCCGAAGAACAGTGCCGGGGCGGACGCCGTGCCCGCCGCCCACGACCCCTCGGTCCGGTACGCCCCGATGATGGCCACGACCGACCTCGCGCTGCGCCACGACCGGACCTACGAGCCGATCTCGCGGCGGTTCATGGCGAACCCGGACGAGTTCGCCGACGCGTTCGCCCGGGCCTGGTACAAGCTGCTGCACCGCGACATGGGCCCCGTCTCGCGTTACCTCGGCCCGTGGGTGCCGGAGCCGCAACTGTGGCAGGACCCGGTCCCGGCGGTCGACCACGAGTTGGTGACCGACGAGGACGTCGCCGCCCTCAAGCGCAAGGTCCTCGCCTCGGGGCTGTCCATCGCCCAGCTCGCCCGGACCGCCTGGGCGTCGGCGGCCAGCTTCCGCGGCACCGACATGCGCGGCGGGGCCAACGGGGCCCGGATCCGCCTGGAGCCGCAGCGGAACTGGGAGGTCAACGAGCCGGCCCAGCTCGCCACGGTGCTGCGGACCCTGACGGAGATCCAGCAGGAGTTCAACGGCTCCCAGTCCGGCGGGAAGAAGGTCTCCCTCGCCGACCTGATCGTCCTCGGCGGCTGCGCGGCCGTCGAGCAGGCGGCCAGGAACGCCGGCCACGACGTCACGGTCCCGTTCGCCCCGGGCCGTACGGACGCCTCCCAGGAGCAGACCGACGTCGAGTCGTTCACCGTGCTCGAACCGAAGGCGGACGGCTTCCGCAACTACCTGCGGGCCGGAGCGAAGCTGACGCCGGAGACCCTGCTGCTGGACCGGGCCAACCTCTTGACGCTGACCGCGCCCGAGATGACGGTCCTGATCGGCGGTATGCGGGCCTTGAACGCAAACGCCGGGCAGACCCGGCACGGCGTGCTCACCGACCGGCCCGAGGCGTTGACGACGGACTTCTTCGTGAACCTGCTCGACGCCGGCACGGAGTGGAAAGCCTCCACCTCGACGGAGAACGTGTACGAGGGTCGGGATCGGGCCACGGGCGAGGTCAGGTGGACCGCCAGCGCGGTCGACCTCGTCTTCGGCGCGAACTCCCAGCTCCGCGCGATCGCCGAGGTCTACGCCAGCAGCGACGGGCGGGAGAAGTTCGTCCAGGACTTCGTCGCGGCGTGGGTCAAGGTGATGAACCTCGACCGTTTCGACCTCGCCTGACCCGACGGGGCCCGGCCACCTCCCGGTGCCGGGCCCCGTCCTTCGGCTCTGGCACCATGTCCGGTGTGTCCAGCACGCCTAACTCGCCTGACAGTCCCGACCTGGTCCCGCCCACCACGTCGCTGCCGCTGGTACGCGGACGTGCCCGCCACCGCGCGGTGACCGATGGGCGCCGGTTGATGTGGGCGACCGTGGCGGGTGCGGCAGTCACCGTTGTCGCCGCGGCGGTCGTGGTCGCCACCACTGGCGATGGCGACCCGGAACGGCCGGGACCTGGACCGGTGATCGCCCAGCCCAGCGGCACTGACTCCGGCCACACCACCGATGTCGCGGTGACCGATGAGGCCTCCGCTTCCCCATCCCCGTCGCCGTCACCCAAAGCCTCCACGGCGCGTCCCGTGCGACCGACCGACCTCATCAAGGGAATGCAGGCCACGATCGACTGGCTCGTGCGGGAACGGCAGATGTCGGACGACGCCGGCGACGAGTTGCGCGGGCGGCTACGGGAGGTCGAGGAGGCAATCGCCGACGACGATCTGGACAAGGCGCGGGAGAAACTGCGCGAGTTCGCCGAGAAACTGGCCAGGCTCCGCAAGAAGGACCGGATCAGCGGCAACGGCTACAACACGCTCGCCGCCGGCGCAGGGCAACTCGCGCAAGCGTTGACCAACCGCTGACGCGCCGGCCTGCCCGGCCCGGAGGTACGCCGCCTGTTGCACGCGCTCGCCGCCGTGCACCTGCTCGACCCGGCGGGCTCGGACGGGTACCGGTTGAACCCGCTGGTGCACGCCTGGGCCCGGGAGCGCGCGCGAGGCCCTACGCAGCCAACTCCCCCGACCCCGGCCCTCGGTGAGCGTTCCCCTCCCCACCTCCGACGGCCGGCCCGCCGCGGCCTGCGCGTGACAGCACCGACCCCGCCCGGTCCGCTCGCGTGGACCGATTCGCCGGTCAGCAGAATCGGGCGCGTGGGGCCGATGCGCGGGGCCGGCACGGGCCATGCTGGGCCGATGGCGACGTTCTCCCTCCAGTCCACCCCCACCGACGCCGCGAGCTGGCTCGACCTGGCCCGGCGCGCCGAGGCGGCCGGCTTCGACGCCCTGCTCGCCGCCGACCACCCCGGCTCCTGCGCGAACCCGTTCGTCGCGCTGGCCGCCGCCGCGTCCGTGACCACGACGATCGGGCTCGGCTCGAACGTGTCGAACCTCGGCGTCCGCGAACCGATCCTGCTCGCCACCGACGTGGCCACCCTCGACCTGGTCTCCGGCGGGCGGGCCCGGCTGGGCGTCGGCGCCGGGCACACGCCGGCCGAGTGGCGCGCCGTCGGCCGGGAACGACCCGGCGTCGGCGGCCGGGTGCGGCGCTGCATCGCCGTCACCGAGGCCGTCCGCGCCCTGCTCGACGGCGAGGAGGTCACGGTGGAATCCCCCGAGCTGACCATGCACGCGGCCAGGCTGGAGTCGCCCCGGCCGGTCCAGGAACGCATCCCGCTGACCGTGGGGACGTCCAACTCGACGCTGCTGCGCTGGGCCGGCGCGCACGCCGACGTCGTCGGACTGGCCGGTTTCGGCCGTACGCTCGCCGACGGCCACATGCACGAGGCCCGCTGGCGGGCCGACCAGATCGAGGCGCAGCTCGCGTGCGTCGCCGCCGGGGCCGCCGGCCGGGCCGAACCGCCGCCGCTGGAAGCGCTGGTGCAGCGGGTGGTGGTGACCGACGACGCGGAGGCCGCCGCGGCGGAGCACGCCGAGCGGATCGGCCTCACCGTCGCCGAACTGCTGGCCACGCCGTTCGTGCTGATCGGCACCGAGGACGAGATCGTCGCGGCCGTCGCGGAACACGAGCGCCGCTGGGGGATCACCCGCTTCGTGGTACGCACCGACGCGCTGGAGCCGCTGACCCCGGTGCTGCGCCGCCTCTCGACCGGCGTCCCGAGCGCCGCACGGTGACTACCCGGCGCGGGGCTGGAACACGCCGAGAATGTTGCCTTCGCTGTCCTTGAACCAGCCACCGCGCATCGTCGGAAACTCGGCGACGCCGTTGACCGTCTTCAGGCCCGGGAGGTCGTAGTCCTCGAACGTCACGCCACGCCCCCGAAGGTCCGCCATCTCGGCATCGAGGTCGGCGACCGACCAGGCCGCCAACGTGTGGGGGGCCTGGCCTGCGTTGGGGGTGGGATAAAGGAAGAACCGCGTCCCACCGGACTCGAAATGGACGGCGTCCTCGGCCTCCCGCGAGATCGTCAGGCCCAGCGTGTCGCGATAGAAACGCTTGGCCCGTTCCATGTCGCTTGCCGGAATGGCCGCCTGCATCGGTATGTCTGTCAACATGATGGCTCACCTCCTGCGACAGCGTAATCAGCACCAGGCCGGCAATCTCCGGCTTTGACCCACTTTTGCCACCGTCGTGGCCGTGTCGGCGGGCCGTGGGCATCGTGCCGCCGGTCCGCGCCTGGCCCGTGGTCGCCGCCGCGGCGGTGAGCCCGGGAGCGCGGCCTCGGTAAGACTCGTCGTGGGCTCGATCGCTGCCTGTTGGAGTGCTGGTACGCCCAGCCCCGGTCACTCGGTGGGCATGCCGTTTACTGGGCTTCCGTGAATCCGGTACACGGGCTTTGAGCTGCCTCGATATTATCCGGGCAGCACGCACGCGGGGTGCGGGCCGGAAATTGGGAGGCGGGCCAAAAATGTCCACATCGACGCGTCCGCGCGGGCTTTCCATCGCCCTTGCCGCGACGCTCGGCCTTACCGGGCTCGCGGTGTTCGCCGCAGCCGAGTCCGCCGCCGCGGCACCGCACTACGCGAACGCCCCGTCCATCCAGATCGGATACACGGACCGGGCGACCACGCACACCGCGTACGACTGGACCGAGGGTGTCGATCTGCCCTTGGGTGCTCGAACCGACACGAAGGGCGACAGGCACAAGTCTCGTGTCTATGCGACCTTCGACTTGTCCCAATTCGCGGGTAAGGAAGTCTTCGGCGGCACCGTGCGCATCCGGGAGCGGAGCGCGGCCGACTGCACCAAGAGGGCCATCGAGATCTGGCGGACGAATCCCGTAAGCGAGACGCCGACCTGGGGGAACGCCCCCGAGGAGTTGACGAAACTCGACGAGATCACCACCCCGGAATACTGCCCCACCGCCTCCATCACCTTCGACGTCTCAGTGGCGGTGCAGGACGCGGTGGCCAAGGGCGAGACGCGGGTGACGTTCGCGCTGCGGGTCCCCGAGGAGCACGAGGGCGATGTCCGCTACGGCCGGACTCTGAACTGGTACAACAGCGTGTCCCTGAGCGTGCGGTACAACTCGGCGCCGGTACTGGACGAGGCCCAGATGTACAACGGTGGCCGGTTGTGCGCGACGGCGGCGCCCTATCCGGCGCTCTCGGCCTTTGCCGACCAACTCCAGGTCAGCGGTAGCGACCCCGACCTGCAGCAGCACGCGACCCTGGGGTACGAGTTCGCGTTGTGGCCCGTCGACGATCCGTCCCACCGGACGGAGATCAGCGTGCCGGACGGCAGTGCGGGGATGTTCGGCACGGGCACGGTGCTGGCTGGCGTCCTCGTCGACGGGAGGAGCTACTCCTGGCAGGCCCGCGTGAGTGACGGTCTTGCGACCTCCGCTTGGTCGAAGGTGTGCACCTTCGTCGTCGACAAGACATTTCCTTCACGGCCACAGATCTCATCGGCGAACTACCCGAAGGCCGATACCGGGCAGTGGACGCCCGTTGGTGTGCCGGGAGAATTCACCTTCTCGGCCGGTGGAGACACCGACGTCATCGGATTTGCCTACCAATGGTATAACCGCTCGGGCGGCGTACAGGGTTGCCAGGTCGTCGCAGGCGGTCGGTTCGACTGCGAAGACCCGGCCACCAGTGATCGGGTGGTCAAGGCGGATGTGCCGGGCGGTACCGTGACGGTGCCGATCATCCCGCCAAACCCCTTTACCAACACGCTCTACGTACAATCGGTCGACCGCGCGGGAAACACCTCTGCCGCGGTCGGGTACGAGATGCGGGTGCCGTCGACCGAGCCGACGATCAAGGCCATCGGTACGCCGGAGTGGGGCAAGCCCTTGACGCTGAAGTTCACGCCCGTACCCGGGATGCCGGGTGTCACGAAGTACGAGTACCGCCTGAACAACGGCGAACCGCAGTTCGTGACAGCCGGCGAGGACGGTACCGCCACCATCAGCTTCATCACTGACAGCGCCTCCGGGCATTCCGTCAGCGCGCGGAGCTACAGCGCCAACGGCTGGATTTCGACCGAGGGGAACTGGTCCTTCGCGTTCGATCCCGGGCCCGGTGTCACGTCCGACGTCTACCTGTCCGACGGCGAACCGCACGGCGGTGTAGGCGTGCCCGGTACTTTCATCTTCTCGCCACCGGTGGGCTGGAGCGAGGTGGGCTACTATCGCTACTCCTTCAATGGCGAGGACTTCTTCGACGTTCCGGCTGGACCTGACGGTCGGGCCAGCGTCACCTGGACGCCGGAAACGAGTGGTGGCGTAGGCCTCGACGTGTTCGTGATCCGCCCGGATGGCACGTGGGGCGACTACGGCAACTTCTACCGGTTCACAGTCGCCTGAATTGCGCTCAGACGGTGAAGTAGGTGGCGCGAAAGGCATCGACGGCTTTCCGTTTGATCGCCCCGGCTCGATACCATGAGCGACGCTGCGCGCTCGGTCTGGTGTGAGGGGTGACAGCCTATGGCGTCCTCGTTCGGTGCCCTGCTCCGCGAACACCGCAGGAACCTGGGCCTCACCCAGGAACAGTTGGCGGCGCGCGCCTCGATCAGCAGCCAGGCCGTGGGCGCGTTGGAGCGGGGCACTCGCCGGTTCCCGCACCAATACACGATCAGCCGCCTCGCCGACGCGTTGGGCCTCGACGGTGAGCAGAGGGCCGCGTTCACCGGGGCTGCCGCGCGGCCGCCGGCGCCTGCGGCCGACAAGGGTTCCGGTACGACCGGCGAACCCCGCGTTGTCGGTCGGCGATCTCGACGTCCGGGCCAGCATCGGCCTCAGCTACCAGGCTCTCAGCCACGCCGAGCAGCAGCTGATCCGCCGGCTGGCGCTGCTCTGGGCGCCGGACTGGCCGGCCTGGGTCGCCGACGAGCTCTGCGCCGGGCCGGCCGAGCCGCTTCTCGACGAGCTGGTCAACGTGCATCTTGTCGAGCCGGTGGGCGTCGACGCGGTCGGCCAGCAGCGGTTCCGCCTGCATGACCTCATCGCCGAGTTCGCCCGCGAGCGCGCGCAGGCCGAGGAGAGCCGCTGAGGACCTCGACCTGGCAGGTGTTCGACAGCCTGATGTCTGCCGGAGGCTGGGTCTACTTCGGGCACAACTCCGACGGCTCCCTCTACCGGTACCTCGATGATCGTCATGACACAATCGCCCAGGATCAGATTCACCACGACGGTCGTCGTATCGATGGGAGCCGTAGCCCGTGAGCGTTGAACCCGCCCCTGTCGAGCCGGACACGACCAGGAACGGTCGCTCGTCGTTCTGGACGTCACTGCCGGGCCTCCTCACGGCCATCTCCGGCCTGCTCACCGCGATCCTCGCCGTCTGCGCCTTCATCTACCAGGTCTCCGGGTGGGGCGACGACACCACCACCAACTCGAACACCTCTACCGACATGCCGGCGTCGACGAATCACTCGACCACGGCCACGAAGGCGGCGTCGAGCCCTACCGCCGCAGCCGGAACAGAGGAGCCCCTCTGGCAGAACAAGCTGCTGTTCGGGAGTTCGGGCGTGGACTTCGACACGGTGCCGCCGACCGTCTCACCCGGCGATGGAATGGACTTCTACGACGCTGACGCACACCAGATCGCGCCGCTGGGCTCCACCGCCCTGCTGGCGAAATGGACCGGTGCGGGAACGCCGACCGCCGCAGACTGCGCGGAGCTGCTCTCCCGGGAAGGCGTCAGCAAGACCCAGACGTACTTCCAAGGCGCCAAGTTCTGCGCGCGCTCCAAGGAGACACACATGGTCGTGCTGATCGCGTTCGTGGGCCCGAAGTCCGGCGAGTACCAGATCGACGTCACCGTCTGGGCGCCGCGAGACTAGGCAAGTTGCTTGGCACCGTCGCGTTGTGGGATCGGCGAACGACCCCGGCTCGCGGAACCCGTCACCTTCGTCGGCCTCGAAGTACAACGTCGTCACGTCGTAGCGCAGCAACGTCGCCGGCCCGAGGCGCACATGCTCGGCGCAGACGCGGGCCAGCCGGCCCGCCACGGACCACCGGCCGGATCAGGCTCGGGCCCAGCGCCGTCCTCGACCGGCACACCCTCGGTCTTCCCGCCGGCGTCGCAAGCCTTGCCTCCCGTGGCATAGCCGCAGCCGCCGCTTGATCGTCGCGTACGACGGCGCCCACGCGCCGGCCTCGTCCAACACCCGCACCGAGTCGAGCTTGCTGGTCGGTTCAAGGATCCTGGCCAACACCAACGCCTTGAACACCTCGTCCTGCTCGGCAGCCGCCCGTCTTCACCGCCCGCATGTACGCCACGACCGACACGGTCAGAGCCTCCACGGCAATCCTTTTCCGAGGAGGCTCTGACCGCTGCTGGCGGACCGGTTCGGCTATCTCATAGGCGCGGGTCCTCCTGGACCTTCAGGGCGTTGAGGATCGGGTCGCGCTCGCTGATCTCGCTGCGGAGCTCGACCTTCAGGTCACCGCCAGTGTGCTCAACGGTGACCGTGTTCAGGTCCGCGGTGAGCGCACCCGCCCTCGCCTGCACGTCGTGGTCGTGGAGCACGGCCTTGCCGTCGACCAGAACATCGAAGGTACGCATGCCGGCCTTGACCTTCTCGATCTCCGCGAAGTCGAGGCCGATCTGGTACGTGCCGGCGGGCGCGTTCTTGAACACGTAGGTGAACGTCTTCGCGGTCCGCTGGGTGCGGAACAACGCGTCATCCTCGGTGCCCGCGATGTCCGCCTTGGTAGCACGCGCGATGCCGCCGACGTACCCCCACGGTCCCGAGCCCAGCTCCTGGTCGGGCGACCAGACGAAGCCGTCCGCACCGACGAGCCCGGACCCGCCCACGTCGACGCCCTGCCAGTAGGCCGAGGTCGCCAGACGGACCGGCGTGTACTGGGCCTCGCCCTTGCCGGCGTTCGACGCCACGAGCACGTCACCGACGAGTACGCCGGGCTCGACCTCGGAGTTGTCGACCGTCGCCGTGACCGTGGTGGACTCACCGACCGCGAGCTCGACCGTGCCGGCCGCGGCCTCACCCGTGAGCGTCAGCCACGGAAGGTCGGCAGCCTGGTGCCCACCCTTGGTGCGTGCCTGCTCGCTGAACTGGACCCGGAGCGGCGCGGAGCCGGTGTTGGTCACGGTCACGTCGGCGCTCGCCGTCTGGTCGGAGCCGAGGAACCAGTCGAAGTCGCCTCCGGTGACGGTCGCGACGCCGGTGGTGAGCGCGGTGTCGACCACCTCGGCCTGGTCCTTCTTGGTGATGGTCACCGGGTGGCTGGCCGCGACGTAGTTCGGCGCCCAGACCTCCACGGTGTTCGCGCCGACCAGCGCCTGCGCCTTCCAGCGGCCCAATGCATCGGCCGAGATGACCCGGTCGCCATTCGGCGACTTCAGCGTGATGATCGCCCCCGCGATGGGCTTGCCGTCGTTCGCGTCGGTGACCGTGCCCTCGATCGTGCCCGAGGCCGGGAGGGTGTACTGCAGCCCCAGACCGGCCGTCAGGACCGGCTGGTTGAAGGAGTACTGGCTCGCGGGGTTGCGCTTGAGGCTCTCCACGCCGACCGTCGCCGACGACCCGCGGGTCAGAGGCTTCTCGCCGCCGATCCCGTCTCCGTACCCGATCTGGATCCGTCCGTCCGCGATCAGGGTGACCGAGAAGCTCACGCGAGCCGTCCGGTCACTGTAGAAGGTGACGTTGCGCCACTCGATGACCTGCGCTGCCAGCCCGTCCACCTCGGTCGTGCCGAGGTAGATGCCCCCCTTGGCGTCGACGATGAGGTCGTCCCAGAGCGGGTAGATCGCGTCGATCGGGCTCCGCGACGGTAGTGCCGTGTTGTTCCCCAGCGAGCTGGCCCGGTCGAAGACCAACGAGCCGTTGGTCCCCACGCACACGCCGTCCCAGGCCGTGTCGTAGAACGGGAACAGGAAGCTCGAGTCGAACCACAGCACTCCGCAGACGTCGTCGCCGGTCCAGCCGGAGTTCTCGGTGCCCTGGCGGTAGAGCCCGCTGGTCACCGTCATGGAGTACGAGCGACCGGCGGGAGCCACCGGCACCGCGCCCGGTGCCGGCTGCTCGGGCTCGGGCTCCGGCTCGGCCTTGTCTGCGCGCGGGTCGAGCGTCACGCGCAGGGCCGCGATGCTCGGGGCCCGCAGACCCCTCGAACCGCGCAGCTCCACGGTCAGCGGACCGCCCTCGTGCTTCACGACGGCAGTGCGCCAGTCGGCGGCGTTCGACCCCACGGCCGCGGCCGCGTCGTACGCGTACTCCGTCAGCGAGCCGTCCACGAGGACGTCGAACACCCGCTTGCCCTCAGCCACCTTCTCGGTCTCGGCGAACCCGAGGTCGATCGCGTAGGTGCCCTTGGGTGCGTCGGGGAACGTGTAGGTCAGGTCCTTGAGCGGCGTGGTCCGCTGCGACTGGAACAGCGTGTCGTCCGTCGTGCCCTCGATCCCGGCCTCCGTGGAGGTCACCTTGGTCATCCCGTCGTAGCCCCACGCCCCGTCGCCGGAGGCCTGGTCGGCGGACCAGGCGTAGCCGGAGCCGTCGGTGAACGAAGGGCCGCCGGCGTTGACGCCGACCTGGTACTTCGTGGTCGTGAGCGTCACTGGGACGTAGGTCTTGGACTGGCGTCCGGAGTCGGACCTCACCACGATGTTCGCGCCGAGGACTCCTGGCTTGGCGTCCTTCGAGGAGACCGAGACCTTGACGGTCGTCGACTCACCCGGGGCAAGGGTGCCGCCGGTCGAGGACAGCGACAGCCACGGCAGGTCGGTGAGCAGGTCGTCCTCGACGTCGACGAGCACGACGTCATCGGCGATCTGGTCGACGGCCCAGAGCGCGCCGGTCACGTCGGTGGCAAGGCCGCCGCCCTGGCGCGCCTTCATGCCTGGGAACCACCAGGCGTTGACGAGCTGACAGGTGCTGGGGTTGACCTGGATCAGCCGGGTCGGTCCGCTGCTGGCGAGGTCGCTGTACCAGAGTGTGTTCGACGCGGGGTTGTAGGCCAGCCCCATCACCTCGGGCTTGGGCGCGGCGCAGTAGGAGAGGAACTCGCCCGGGTTCTCCCACGAGGTGCCGGCGACGGTCCCGATGGAGCCGTTCTGGCGGCCGCCCACATAGAAGACGTCGAGCGTCGGGTTGTAGGCGAGCCCGGTCAGCTGCACCGTGGACCACGTGCCCTTGATGACCCTGGTCTCCTTACCGGTCTCCCGGTTGAAGCAGTGGATCACCGAGCGCGGGCTGTCCTCGATCTGGCACATGTCGCCGGTCCGAGTGTCGAGCTCCAGGTCGAACGCGCGGTAGGCGGGGTTCCACGCGGCGTCGAATACCTTGCCGGTCGGCTTGCCGGTCACCGTGTAGGCGGTGTTGGTCCTCGCGTCGTAGTCGTGGACCCAGACGTCGCCGTCGTACCCGACGCCGGTGGGCTCCTTCTCCTCGATCTTGCCGGGGATGGCGATCCGGGTGATGACGTCCCCGCCGGAGGTCGTGCCGATCTTGTCGGCGGCTCGCGCTGCAGCGGCATCGACCTTGGTGCTCGTCCGGTCGAAGGACGACGGCTGCATGCCCGTCGACGTCGTGTTCCAGGCGGTGAGGTCGATGGTGCTGTCGGCTCCCGTCCCGGTGCGTTCGGTGGCTCCGGTCGCGTCGAGCTCAGGGTGGCGTCCCGCCTCGCCCAGGTCGTACTTCAGCGGTGCCGAGCCGGTGTTGGTCAGCGTGAGCGTGCCGACGCCCTTCTGGTCGGTACCCAGCACCACGTCGAGGCCGTCGGCCTTCAGGCCGGCGATACCCGTGGTCAGACGTGCGTCGATCTTGGCCTTCGCGTAGAGCTTGTCGAGGGAGAAGGGGTATGCCGCGGTCGTGTAGTTCGGCGCGTCGACCGTCATGGTGTAGTCGCCGACGGGCAGCTGGCGATGCACGATGCCCGTCCCGTTGGTCGTGACGGTCTCGACGAGCCCATTCTTGTTCGTGAAAGAGACCTTGGCCCCGGCCACCGGCAGCCCGTCGTTCTGGTCGACGACGGTCGCGTCGAGGTACCCGAAGTCAGGCAGGTCGTAGGTGACGATCATCCCGTCGTGCAGCACCGGGGCGTTGTCGGAGAACCGGATGCCGTCGACGCCGGCCCAGCCCTGTATGCCGGTGATGGCGCGGGCGCCGGCGGTCACCGGGTCGTCGGTGCCGATCCCGTGGCCGTACCCGAAGATCACGGTGCCGGAGCGGGTGAAGGTGGCCGAGAAGCTGACCGGCTGCGTGTACTCGGACCGGATGGGGTAGGCCCAGATCCGGACATCGCGGAACTCGACGACGAAGGCGTCCTCGCCGTTGACCTTGGTCGCCGCCGTGTAGACGCCACCGCCCGTGGTCTGGACGGGGGTTTGGACATAGAACGGGAAGGCGCCGGCACCGCCGGTGCCGGGACCGGTCGAGGCGTCTGGGGAGATCACGCCGCGCAGGCTGATGCCGAGGGTGTCGTGGCTCCCGTTGTAGAGCGCGACCGGGAACGGCAGCTTCACCGTGGCCCAGACGCCGCTCGGGAACGCGACCGGGTCCGTGCCGCGCAGGTACTCGCCTTCCGAGACGGAGCAGGTGTAGCCGCCCTCGTCGACGACGAGCGCGACCGGGATCTCGGGCGAGTCGTTCTGCGCGCCGACGGTCAGCGGGACGGTCGTGGGCGAGAAGCAGGCGTTGGGCTTGATGTTCAGCGCGTACCCGCCCTCGGGGACAGCGGCGATCGTGAACGCGCCGTTGGCATCCGTGCGTACCGCGGCCAGCGGCGTGTCCTTGACGGAGACGTCGGCGTTCGGGACGGGCTGCTTCTTGTCGTCGACGACCCTGCCGCTGATGTCGTGGCGCGCCGCGGCGGTGAGGGGAACCTCGAGGGAGGTCTTCTGGCCGACGGTGATCGTGGCGCTGCTGGTCGCGGTCAGGTAGCCGAAGACCTTGGTGCTGATCTGGTAGTCGCCGACCGGGAGGTTCATCGAGAACCGGCCGTCCTTGTCCGTCCCGATGGACCGGCTGAACGGGCCGCTGATCGTCACCTCGGCGGCGGGGACCGGGGCACCGTTGGCAGTCACGACACCGGTCAGGGTGCCGCCCTGGCGCGGCGCGAGCTCGAGCAGGCGGACGAGGTCGAGCCGACCCTCGCCGTACTTGTTGTTGAAGGCGGCGGTGCCGCCGCACTCGGTGTCGTCGACGTCGACGGCCGACTCGGCGAGCAGGCGGCGGGTCTCCTCGACCTGCCCGATGAGGGTCGGGTCATAGCTCCACAGCGCCGCGACGGCGCCGGCGACGTGGGGAGCCGCCATCGAGGTGCCGGACATCTCGGTGTAGCTGTTGTTCGGGTAGGACGACCGGACGGTCACGCCGGGGGCGGAGATCTCGGGCTTGAGCCGGCCACCTTCACCCTCGCCCTTGCGGGAGAACGACGCGAGCGTGCCGTTCGACGCGTAGGCGCCGACGGAGTAGGCACTCGCGGCGGAGCCGGGCGAGGAGACGGTGTCGCAGGCCGCGTACGGCGAGGTGTTGCCCGACGACCAGACGCTGAAGATGCCCGCGGCGCTCCAGGCCTCGTCGATGGCCTGGAAGAAGTCGTCGAAGTTGTGCTCCGCACTCTGGCCCCACGAGTTGTTGATGACGTGGGGGCGCTTGGAGACGTCCGGGTTGTTCCCGTGGACGTCGGTCGGGGCGAGCAGCCACCAGCCGGACTCGAGCAGCGACTCGGGGCCGTTCGACGCGCAGCACCCGTTCGTCGCGATCCACTGCGCGTCCGGGGCGACGCCGACGTGGTTGGTGCCGTCGTCGCCGACCATGGTGCCCATGGTGTGCGTGCCGTGTCCGTTGTCGTCGCACGGCGCGCCCGTGCACGTGCCCCGGGTGGCCATCCAGTTGTAGTCGTGGTCGAACGTGCCGTCGCCCTTGTTGCCGCGGTAGGAGTCCACCAGCGCCGGATGGTCGAACTGGACGCCCGAGTCGAGGTTGGACACGGTGATGCCCGCACCGGTGGCGCCCATGGCCCAGGCCTGGGGGGCGTGAATGGCGTCCAGACCCCACGAGACGGTGCCCGCCTCAGCGGCGGCCGCCGGGGTGGCGGGGCGGACGGCCTGGTCAGCCGGGCTCTTCTCGTCCACGGGCTCGACCAGCGCGACCTGCGGCGACGCGTGGATCTCGGCGACCTGCACCACCGAGGCCACGTCGAGGGCGAGGTGCTCGGTGCCGCCCTTGACGAGCACAGCGTTGGCGATCGGGTAGGAGGTGTATTTGACGCCTGCCCCGTCGAGTTCGGTGGAGACGGATGCCACGGAGTCCTTCGCCGCTGCGGTCAGCGCGTCGTAGACGAACTGACCGCGAGTGGTCCAGTCGGCGATCTTCTTCGCCGGCGCGAGGTCGGCCTTGGTGTCGAATGTGATCCAGAAGTCGGAGACCGGCTCCGCGCGGAAGCGGTCCTTCAGGTCCGACGCGATCTTGCTGGCGGCCGCACCGGGATCCGGCTCGGCGGCCGACGCTGATGGTGGCGCGATCATGCTCAGGCCGACCGCTACGGCCAGCGAAGCGACGAGGGTTTTGAGTCTCATGTGGGGGCCTCCGGCCTACAGAGGTTGGTAGGGGTCGTGGCTCTTGTGGTCGTCGGCGTCGCGGGCGTCGCGGGCGTCGCGGGCGTCGCGGGCGCTGACGCGCGGCTCGCGCGACAGCTCGAGTGGTGGCTGGTGCTCAATGACGGAGTCGTCACGCGCGATGGGTCGCTCAGGCATGCACTGCCCCAGGGCCATGGATCATGGAGCCATGCTCGGGGGGGCGAGCGACCTTAGCTATCCAGCGGATACGTCAATTTTCACGACGGGTCGTCGAGGGAATCCTCTTCTGCGAACACTCCGGCCTCTACTGCCTTGACCGCGAGCGCGGTCCGGGAGGTCACCTTCAACTTGCGCATCGCCGCACGCAGCTGTTGATCCACCGTGGCCGGCGACTTGGCCAGAATCCGGCTGATCTCCCGGTTCGTCTTGCCGGCGACAACCAGCCGGACCACGTCGAGCTCACGAGGTGAGAGCCGGTCGCCGTACCCCCGTCGACCGCCGCGCCACAATCGCGGAACCTCGGCGCCATGTTCGCGAAGCCGCTGTGCGACACGGTCTGCATCGCCGCGGGCTCCGAGCCTGAACAGTTGCTCGTACTGTGCGGCCAGCAGCTCTCGGCCCTGTTCGATCTGGCCTTGCGCCATGAGCGCCTCGGCTTGACGCTCGCGGGCGAGCATGGCGTCGTAGGGGCGCGGCAACGAGCTCCAGGCGCGCGCCGCCCGGTCGTATGCCGTCGCCGCGCGGGCGTGGTCTCCGGCTGCGGCGACCAGCAGGGCACGGCATACGGTGAGCGCCGCGCGAGGCGCGGGCGCCGTACGGCCACGCAGTCCTCTGGCGAACTGGTCGCCCAGGCGTGTCGCGGCCTTGAGGTCGCCCGCGGCGAGGTGCGCCTCGATCCGGGCGGGGACGAGGTCCGTCGCCCAGACCCAGATGCCTTTTCTCCGGACTGTGTCCATCGGCTCGTTCGTGATCTGCAGCGCCCGGCCGCTGTTTCCGTCCGTCAGCCACAGTCTGGCCAGCGCAGCGGCGGCCTCCATCGTGTCGTCGGCTGCGCCGAGACGGGCAGACTCCTCGAGGACCAGCCGGAACTGCTCCTCCGCAGCGCGCCGCCGTCCGGCCGCGGCTGCCAGCCGGGCCGCGAGCCGGATGCTGCCGAGGTAGAGCGCCGGCCGGTCTCGGTCGGCATCGGCGAGTGCCGCGCTTCGCTCCGCGAGGCCCTCCCACCGACCGGTGAGCCACGCCAGGTTGGCCTGTTCGAGTCGGACGTTGTATTGCAACCGGGACGCCTGCTCGGCCTCGGCAAGGCGCATGGCCACGACGAGATGTCCCTCCGCCTCGGCGTACCGACCCCAGATCAGTGCGCCGGTCCCGACATTTGCGTGAATGCGGGCCACGTCGAGACGCTCCGCCGAGGTCGCACCGTCGATGGGCAGGTCGGCGACGACGTCCCAGGCTTCCTCTTCGCCGAGCATGAGCAACGCGGCGGCCCGGTTGCCGGCCAGGTTCAGCCGCTCTGCGGGAGAATCGAACTCGGCGGTGAGCTCAGCGGCGCGATCCAGCCAACGCCGATGAGTCGACGCCGGCCACGGTCCCGCATAGGCCCATCCGAGATAGGTCATCGCCCGAGCCGCCTCGACCGGGTCATGGTCTAGGTTGGCCACTGCCTGCTCGAGCTCGCTGAGTGCGGCCTGCGCCTCACCCCCGGTGATCAGTAGCCGACCCAGGGGGTTGCGGATCTCGGCCTGCTGGCGTGCGGAGAGACCGGGGGTCTCCAGCACCGAGCGCAAGGTACGGATCACGCGGTGGTAGACCTCGTCGACCGGTTCACGACGGCCCAGTGCGGCTACTCCGGCGATGCGCGCGACTCGCGCCCGATCCGACGGCGGCAACTCGGACCACGACAACAGATCGACCAGCAAGGCGACCGCCTTGGTGTGGTCACCCGAGGCCATGGCCAGCTCGGCGCCCTGCTCGGCGTACCGCGCCCAGGACTCCGTCTCGCCCGCCTCACGGAAGTGGCGGGCAAGGCGTGCGACAGGCGGTGGATGGATGTCCTCCAACGCCCGGCCGGCCAGCAGGTGGAAGTGTCTGCGATCGGTCAACGGGATCGCCTCGTAGACAGCCGTGGCGGCCAGCACATGCCGGAATCGCCACTGGCCGCGGTCGTCTCCGTCCAGGACGCCGGCATCGGCCGCCTCCGCGATAGCGCCTCGACACGCATCTGGTGACAGACCAGCGGTCACCGCGATCGTGGCCACCGATGACCGCTCAGCCAACGTCGCCGCGGCTCGCAACACCTGCTGCGCCGTCGGCGACAGACGGCCCACCCGCTCCCGCGTGGAGTCGCGCACCGTTGGCGGCACCTGTAGCTCGCGCAGCTTCAGCCGGACCCACTGCCCGTCGCGGAAGACGAGGTCGGCACGGTCGCACATGAGGCGAACCGACTCCTCCAGCGCCAGAGGAACGCCACCGGTCCGCTCGTGCATGAACGTCGTGAACTCCTGCGATATCGGGTTGCCGTCCAGCATCGAGGACACCAGCGCTGCCGTGTCGTTGGGTCGCATCGGCGCCAGGGCGATCCTCAGCTGGGTCACGCCAGCAGGCAGCCGGGACGTCAGCCGCAGCAACAGCGATCCGGCGTCCACCTCCTCCGGCCGATAGGAGATCACGAGGCTTGGCCCGTCCGACTGCTGTCGGGAGGTGACGAACAGCAGGAACTCCAAGGTCACCTCGTCGGCCCAGTGAGCGTCCTCGAGTACGAGAACGTCGACACGCAGAGCCCGGAGCAGCTCGTCCAGGGCGCGGAACAGGCGATGCCGTGCCGCCTTCGCATCGTCCAAGGGCTGCAATGCGGGCGGCAGGTCCGAGGACCATTCAGGGAACAGGGGCCGTAACGCACCCGCAAGATCGGTGAGCCGCAATCGCGACGCCGGCCGGTCGATCCCACGGAACGCGTCGACGATCGGCCCCAACGTCAGCGATTCTCGAAGCGGTGGGCACACCGAGACCAGGGCAGTGCGCTGGTGCGGCGCGGCCAACCACTCTCGCAGCAGTCGGCTCTTCCCGATCCCCGCCTCGCCCTCCACCAGCACGATGGCCGGTGGCCGGGCCAAGGCGCCCCTGAGCGCCGCCATCTCCCGATCACGACCCACGAAATCCGGCGTAGAAACCGTCGGTGAAGTCCCGTCGTCCTCGGGCGAGGGGTCGAGCATGCGTGATGGTCTCGCTTTTCGATGCTCGGGCGCAAGTACCATCGCGGCGACTCGCGTTGCGGGATCCTCAGCCGGAGTGAGCGATGTCCACCGATAATGGTGACGGCGCCCTGCGCCCAGGGTGGCCCTCTGGGGACGTGATGTCAACGGTCATCGCGGGAGATGGCTCTGGCACGGCGGTGGTGATCGTTGTTCGTTGATGTCAGTCGGAGAGGACGATCCGGTGGCGTAGGAGGTCGGGGTTCGCGCGGCCATACATCTGCCTTCTAAGCATTTTGATCCGGTTTACGTTGCCTTCGACTGGGCCGGAGCTCCAGGCGACGCGGTCGTCGGCGTGGACGCCGATGATGTCCGCCGGCAACTCGACGTTGCGGGCCGCTCGGCGCCGCAGCAGTGGATTGATCGAGCGGGCCCACCGCAGGGCATCGGTGAGCTTCGGCGCGGCGTCGTCGAGATACGGGATCCAACGGCAGCGGACGTCCGCGGAGCCGAAGTGTCCGTCGCCGGGCACAGTGGTCACCTCGATGTCGATGCCGGCCCGCTGCTGCTCGGTGAGGCCTGATGGATCGATACTGCGGTGCGGACCTCGACTGCTGCGTCGGTGGCGAGCCCCACCGCCATCAACGAATGGTTGTGATTGCGCCGCTGGCTCTGCCCGGGGTGTTGGAGTCGTGGAGCAGTTCCTGCACAAGGTCAATGACCAGCTCGGGTCGTCCGATGAACGGTGAGTGACCTGACTGCCACTCACGGATGGAGTCGCAGCGCGCAGCCATCATCCGTTGCAGGCCGGGGTCGATCGAGCAACGGCCATTCGCGCCCGAACGACCATCGACCGCAGTCAGTGGCGCAACTACCATGATCCCCTGGAATAGCCCCCCCCCCACGGGAGGAACCTGTGCGCCAACCGCGCTACCGCACCCTGCTTGCCGCCGCTCTAGCCACCACATCGGTCCTGGCCGTGCCCGCAGCACCGGCCGGCGCTGCGCCGACGCCGTCACCCGGCATCGTCGTCAGCGGCGGGATGACCCAACCAGTGTTCTCGTTCGCCGACGCCATCGAGGAACGGGTGTGGGTGGAGACGCCACTCGACACCGACCACGACGGCGTGCTGGACCGGGTCGTCGCCGACATCTCCCGCCCTCGGGAGACCGCCACGGAGGGCTTCAAGGTCCCCGTCATCTTCGAGCACAGCCCGTACCGCAAGGGCACCTGGAACGACGTGCCGTACCCGAGTGTGCTGGTGGACGAACTGCCGCAGACCGGGCTCACCAAGCACCTGCGCAGCCAGTCGCAGGCAATCGCGATCCAGCAGGCCAAGGCCAACCTGCCCGGCAGCCTCGACGACTACTACGTCCCGCGGGGGTACGCCGTGGTGCTCGGGCAGAGCATCGGCACCGCGGACTCCGACGGCTGTCCGACCAGTGGGGACACGGCGGAGACGTTGGGCACGAAGGCCATCATCGACTGGCTGGGCGGCCGGGCGAAGGCGTACAACGCCGCCGGTGTGCCGGTAACCGCCGACTGGACCACCGGAGCGGTGGGCATGACCGGCGTGTCGTACAACGGGACGCTGCCCAACATGGTCGCCACGACCGGGGTCGAGAACCTCAAGACCATCATCCCGGTCTCCGCGATCAGCAACTGGTACGACTACTACCGGGCCAACGGACTCGTGGTGGCACCGGGCACCTACCAGGGCGAGGACCTCGACATCCTGGCGCAGTACACGGCGGGCAGGGCGCGCGCCGAAGGCCGATGCGCCGACGAGATCGCCCAGCTGACGGCGGAACAGGACCGGATCACCGGTGACTACAGCGACTTCTGGCGGGCACGCGACTACCTGCCGGGCGCCAAGAAGGTCACCGCCAGCGTCTTCGTCGTGCACGGGCTCAACGACTGGAACGTGAAGACGGAGAACTTCGCCGGCTGGTGGGACCAGCTCGCCGCGGCCGGCGTGTCGCGCAAGATCTGGCTGCACCAGGGCGGCCACGGCGGCCCGGGCAACACCGCGACGGTGACGCTGCCGAGCGGCCAGGCGTGGACGTACAAGCAGACCGAGAACCGCTGGTTCGACTACTGGCTGTGGGGAGTGCAGAACGGCATATTGAACGAGCCCACGGCGGTCCTGCAGCGCGAGGACCGGTCCTACACCACGTACGCCAACTGGCCGGACCCGGGCGCCCGGGACGTGGCGCTGACCCTCACCGCCGACAGCGCCACCGAGCCCGGCAACCTGATCACCACCGACGCCCGGAACCAGCGCGCCGAGCAGCCCTTCGTGGACGAGGGCCGCACGCTCAGCCCGAGCACCCTGGTGGCCGGTCCCGACACTGCCAGCCCCAACCGGCTCGTCTACCGCTCGCCGGTGCTGACCGGCGACGTGCGGCTGTCCGGGCGCCCCGAGATGCGGTTGCGGATGTCCATCGACAACCGCGACGACGCGAACCTGTCGGTCTACCTGGTCGACTACGGCGCTCCCGGCTCGACCACGCGGCCGGTGGTGGTGACCCGGGGGTGGATGGATCCGCAGAACCGGACCGGCTGGTCGCACACGACCGCCATCCAGCAGGGGTTGATGTATGACTACCGCTGGACCCTGCAGCCGAAGGACTACGTCTTCGCGGCGGGGCACCGCATCGGGGTGGTCGTCTTCTCCACCGATCAGGAATACACCCTGCTACCACTCGGCGGCACCCGACTGACCGTCCAGCCCGGCTCCAGCCGTCTCACCCTGCCGATCGTCGGCGGCCGCGAGGCGCTCGGCTTCTGACACGTCGCCGGCCCGGGCGGCTCCTGCGCCGTCCGGGCCGCCGGCGGCTCGCCTTCGACGCCCGGCCGGTCCGATTCGGCGGCGCGCCGCCACTGGACTCAGACCACTGGCCGGGCCGTCAGGTACCGGTAGCCGTTGTCGGTCTCCTCGGTGAGCCAACCGTTGATGCTGCTGAGCCCGCGATCGTTGACGTGGGCGCCGTGTATCGCGAACGCCCGCTGCCGTCTGATCGCGTTGACGAAGTCGATTGCCTCCGTCATCTTCATCCACGATCCTTGGCGAAGCGGTCGTCCTTGTTGCCGGCTGCGCCATAGCGGCGGCGCAGGTGCTTGGTCTGGTTCGGGGCGATCACGAGGTGTTGCAGCAGCAGGTGGGCACCCAGTGGTCTCAGGACACGGAAGCCGCCGCTCACTGATCGGCGGACGCCCGCGCACTACTCGTTGATGAGCTGCTCTCGAAGAATGTCTGCGTGCCCACAGTGCTGGGCGAGCTCGCGCAGCACGTGGAGATATACCCACCGCAGCGGAAGCGGGCCCCGCCGGTGCCCGTGAAGGATGTCGTCCAGACTCAGGGATGACGTCGCATGGCGTGATGCTTCGCAGGCTTCGCGGTGTGCGCGCTGGACGGTGGCGATCGTGTCGTCGTCATCGAGGATGAACGACTCCTCTGACGTCGCAGGGATGCCGATCTCAGCGCGCGACCGGCACGTGACGGCTTCGTCAAACCAGACCTTCTCGACGAAAGTCGCGTGCTTCACAAGACCCAGCAGCGTGGTCCGGGAGGCCACCAACGATCGGCGCACCTGTTCCTCTGTCAGCCCGTCCAAGCAGCCATTGAGCGCGCCGCGGTGCTCGTCGAGGAACGCCTCGAACTGGGCACGGGCTGGCTGGGCGACGACCTGGTCAGCGAAGGTAGGCGGGTAGGAAGGCATGGGCGAAGCATTCCAGACCGTCGCCCAGGAGCAACTAGCGGACATCGGCAGGTCCGGGTGCGCCTCGTAGCCAAGCTGTCATGACGGGTCCGTCGCCCCGGATCGCGACATGAGCACACATTCCGGGATCCCTCACGCGCTACGGATCGCCGGCTTCCGCCGCGTCAGTTGGCGTCGACCAGTGCACGCTTGGGGAAGCATCGATGACGGACACGATCTCGATCAGCACCGACACGTCGGGAGCCTAGCGTTGGGCGCCGCCGCTACGTATTCAGCAGGTCCCGCCGCAGGTCATCGGCATTCCGGGAGGTAGCGGATCACCCTGGTGCTGCCCTTGCAATCGGCTGGACAGTCCTCGTGGAAGTTCGCGGACTGCTGGGCACCGGCGAGGAGATATGACAGCCCTACCAGGTCGCCGTCCTTCAGCAGCCGTGCCTCGGCCTCGAGTTCCTCGAAGCGCCGCTGCTCGGTCAGCAGCCAGCCCAGCCGACGGTAGGAAGAATTGTGGCCGGGCTCGGCGAGCATGTCCCGGACGAGCTGAGTCGCCTCATCCAGGCGACCCTATGCCGCCAGCAGCCGCACGCGAACGTGCCCCTCGCCAGCGTCAACGGCAGCTCGGTAGGCGGCCACCGCCTCGTCGGCGCGGCCGAGCTTCTCCAACAGCGCACCCAGCGGCCATCGAGAAACACCCTCGGCGCCGATCGCTGACCGATAGGCGCGGACCGCCTCGTCCAGCTGGCCCGCCCGGGCGTACAACTTGGCCAGCCGGACGCCCGCCGCCGCCTCACCAGCCGCGATCGCCTTCCAGTACTCGGTGATCGCCTCGTCCACCCGGCCCGTCCTGACGAGCAACACGGCGAGGCGTTCCCGGGCTCGTGGCTCACCCGCCTCCACCGCCGCCCGCCACCCGGCAATAGCCTCGTCGGACCGGCCAGCATCCGCAAGCATGTCCGCCAGGCCGCCGTACGCCCGAGGCAGACCGGCCTCGATGGCGGCCCGCCAACGCGCCTCCGCCTCCTCGACGCGGCCGTTCTCCATCAGCAGGCCGGTCAGGCGGTCCACATCTAGCCAGTCCCCGACGCGGGCCCGGGCCTCGAGAAGCGTGATTGCCTCGTCCACCCGCCCCTGCTCGACCAGCCACTCGGCGCGATCGTCCGGATCAATCGGCTCATCGATCATGCCGGCACGATACGACCCGCTTGTCCCACGGCCCACCCGATTCCGCACCACCACGGTCCGAGTCGGCAGAGCGCGCCAGGCTATTGACGCTCACGGCCGCTGCGGGTGCGCTAACGCCCTACTCGCGGGTGAGGTCAGGCCCGACCGGCGGTCGTGGTTCGGCCACGCAGCAGACTGATCCCCGCGGCCACGACCCACGCCATGCAGAGCAGCCGACCGACCGGCAGCAGCACCGACCCGTAGAACCACACCGCCGACACGACGGACAGCATCGCGGGCACCGCGGCGGCGACCCCGAAGACGCGCACCGGGCGGGTCCAGCCGCGAGCCCGCGAGACCAGCCACACGAAGACACCAAGGGCCACCACGTGCACCACTCCCCCGAGTACGAAGCTCAGGTCCCGCAGGGTCACCACCGTGTCGACCGAGCCGCCCGGCGCGACGATCCCCAGCACCACCGAGAGCAGCGCGGAAAGAGCCATGCTGAGCACCGCAACGATGCCGGCCGCGAGCGCCCACCTCCGGCGCCGGGAGCCGGCTGAGATCCCGTCCGAGCCGGCGCCGGTCAAACGCCCGGCGACGACAACCGCCAAGCCGAGGACCGACAGCCCCTGAAGCACGCCGATAGCCAGGGACGACGACGTGTTGGTCCGGAAATACTCGTAAACCTCGGCCTTTGGGACGCCGGGCAGCGGCATGGCGTCAGAGCTCAGCACCCTGGTGGCGATGTTGACGGTCAGGTACGCCAGCAGGAACGTGGCCGCGCCCACGAGCGGGACCACCACACGCCTGCCGCTCGCCTGTGCTCGCGCGGTCTGCACCGCCTGTACGTCCGCGGAAGTCATGATCCTGCTCCTTCGTCAGCTCCGAATTGAATGGCACAACCATCGGCCTTCGTCGGCGCGAAGACGACGGCTCGACGACGGATCCGCCGATACGCGATCTGACGTAGTGATCCCGTGGTCGTACGTCCTGCGGTGCAGGCTGCTGTCGGCCGCTACGCGCCGAAGTCCGACCGCCCGTGTCGGCTCGCTCCGCGCCCTCAGGCGTCATGGATGACAGATCGCTCGGGTCGGCCGGCCCCGTTGGGACCACCGCCGCGCGGGTGGCGGGATTCAGGCCGAGCCGTTCCAGAAACCGCAGTGGTGTGCCTGGCCGAACTCGGTGACCGCGGTGCCGCCAGGCCCAGCAGTCATGGAGAGCACCCGACCGTCGCCACGGTACTTCGGCCAGGCCGGCAGGCCGGTGCCGTTGGGATCGCCGCTGGCGGCGAAGTTCGACCAGTACCCGATCAACTGCTCGGATAGGTGCCGCTGCGGCGCGGTCAGGGGCGGGTCTCCCGGACCGTCGAACGCGCCGTCGAACAGGTACGGCAAATCGGCGCCGTGCGGGGCGCCCAGCGGAAACCCGGCGATGTGTGCGCCGCTGTCCTCGGCGAACTCGTAGGCGTACACCGGGGCGTGTGCGGCCGCCGCCCGGTCGGCCGGAAGTACCGGACAGGCGCCCAACATGCGGCCCCAGTCGGTGAAGACTGTGGCCAGCGCGACGCCCGGGCTCGGGTAGCTCGCGGCTGGATAGCGGGCGAGTATCGCCTCCGTACGAGCGCCGAATTGCGCGGCGATCAGGTCCGGATACTCGGCGGCGGTCACCGGGTGGCCGCGGCCGTCGTGCTCGAGCGCGATAAAGGGGCGCATCTCGTCGTGGGTGGTACCAGCCAGCATCGGTACGCGAGCAGATGTTCCTCGACGCAGCGCGTCCAGCGGTTGCCGGGGCAGCGCTGGCGTGTCCACGACCGGCAGCCACGGCAGATCGGCGATCCGGCCGGCGGAGATGGGCATGTGTTCGGCACCCAGGGTGACCAGGCGCGCCGTCGGGATCGCGCGCAGGCAGGTGGCTTCAGTGGCCGGCGTGGCACACCCGAGGTCCTGGGCGGCCTGCCTGCCCCGTGCCAGCGCCACCTGATTGGTCACCATTGTGTTGCCACACGGGCTGCTTTGGGTGATCGCCTTCTCGAACAGGCCTGCCGCGGCGGGCGAGGCAAGCTGCGCGCAGACGCTGTACCCGCCAGCGGACTGCCCAGCCAGCGTGACGTTGTCGGGATCGCCGCCGAAGCGAGCGATGTTCCGCCGCACCCAGCGCAGCGCAGCGCGTTGATCGGCCAGCCCGTAGTTGCCGGCGTCTGAGTCGGTGGCGGCCAGCGCGGGCAGGTCGAGGAACCCGAGTGCGCCGAGCCGGTAGTTGACCGTCACGACCACCAGGTGGCCGGTCACCGCCAGGCGGGTCGCGTCGTAGTCGCTGCCTGCACCGGAAACGAAACGGCCACCGGGGAGCCACACCAGGACAGGTCGCGGCCGGTCGGCGGCGTGGACCGGTGTGGTGACGTTCAGATACAGGCAGTCCTCGTCGCCGACCACGGTGGATCCGGTCGGGCCGCCCAGCTGTGGGCAGACGGGGCCGGGGTGGGTAGCGTCCCGGGTCGAGGCCCACGGCTCGGGCGGCGCGGGTGGACGCCAGCGGCGGACACCCACCGGTGCCGCCGCATATGGAATGCCCGAGAAGGTGCGATGGTCGGCTGACACGCTGCCGTGCAGGACGCCGGAGTCCACGCGGGCGATCGGGGAGAGCGCCGCACCGGCACGGGCGGTGAGCGGGATGGTCTCGGACATCGCGAACGACGCGGCAACAGCGGCGAGCGCTGCGAGTGAGCGCATGTATTTCATGCGTTGTGACGCTAGAAAGCTCGCGGCGGGCGGTCATCCGTACGGGAGCGGCACCACGGCTACGTCAGCGCGCGTACGCGGACCAACCGCCGGCTGCCCAAGCCGCCCCGTCGCCGGGCGGCCGGGCATCCTGCACCTACCTACGGGCCGCTGACCGCCGTCAATAACATCACGGCGCAGGCCGCCGGATCGCATGGGCGGTCATCCGCCGGTGTTCGGTCGGGTGAGTCCCTGGTCGTAGGCGAATATGACGGCCTGTACGCGGTCGCGGGCGCCTATCTTGGCGAGGACCTTACCGACGTGGGTCTTCACGGTGGACTCCGACAACACGAGCCGCTCGGCGATTTCCCGGTTGGTCCAGCCGCTGCCAATCGCCACCAGGATCTCGCGTTCCCGGTCGGTGAGGCTGGCCAGCCGCGGGTCGGTGCGGCCCGGCTGCGAGGGGCTGGCGGCGAGCTGGCCGGCGAAGCGGTCCAGCAGTCGGCGGGTCAGCGCGGGTGCGATGACGGCGTCGCCGTCCGCGACCGCCCGGATGCCAGCCAGCAGCTCCTCGGGGCGCGCATCCTTGAGGAGGAAGCCGCTGGCCCCGGCGCGCAGGGCGGCGTGCGCGTACTCGTCCAGGTCGAACGTGGTCAGCACGAGCACCCGGGACCGGTCGCCGGCTGCGACGATGCGTCGGGTGGCCTCGATGCCGTCCATGCCCGGCATGCGTACGTCCATGAGAATCACGTCGGGGTGCAGCTGCTCGGCGCGGCGCACCGCCTCGGTGCCGTTGCCGGCTTCTCCGACGACGTCCGTTTCCTCGTTGTTCTCCAGCAGCATGCGGAAACCCAGCCGTTGCAGGGGCTGGTCGTCGACGATGAGCACGGTGATCATGTCCGGCCTTCGAGTGCGGCGAGCGGAGTCAGGTCGAGGATCGCCCGCACCGTCCAACCTCCGCCGGGGCGCGGGCCGGCCTCGACGGTTCCGGCGTACAGGGCGGCTCGCTCGCGCATGCCGGCGAGTCCGTGCCCGGGTTTCGCGGGCGGTGGTGGTGGGCGGTCGGGCGGCTGGGGGCCGGTGTCGTGCACCGTGATCTGCAGCCGCCCGTCGGCGGCGGTGAGGCCGACGTCGAGGGCGGTGTGCGGCCCCGCGTAACGCAGTGCGTTGGTGAGCGCCTCCTGCGCGATGCGGTACGCGGTGAGCTGTACCCCGGGGTCGAGGGCGTCGACGTTGCCGGCGGTGCGGTAGACGACGTCTGGTCCGGCCACCCGGATGCGCTCGCACAGGGCGTTGATCTCGGCGACGCCGGGCTGCGGGTGGAGTTCGGCGGCCTCGGTCTCGTCGCGCAGGACGCCGAGCACCCGGCGCAGCTCGGCGAGGGCCTGCCGGCTGGTGTCGCCGATGAGTTCGAGCGCCTCGCGGCCGCGTTGCGGGTTGCCGCCGACCGCGTACGCGCCGCCGTCGGCCAGTGAGATGATCACCGACAGGCTGTGGCCGATGATGTCGTGCATCTCGCGGGCCACCCGGGTGCGTTCGGTGGCCGCGGCGAGCTTGCTGCGTTGGTCGCGCTCGATCTCCAGGCGCTGCGCCCGGTCGCGCAACGCGGCCAGCTGTGCCCGGCGGATGCGGATGGCGACACCCAGGGCGGCGGCCGCGGTGGCGGCGCTGTAGAGGAAGAACAGCGCGTCCCACGGCGTCACGACGGCGGAGGCCCGCCACGCGACCAGGGCCATCGCGGCGGCGACGGTCAGCCCGGCCCAGAGCAGCCGGGCCGGATGGACCCGCAGCACGAGGCTATAGATGGCGATGAGTAGCGCGACATCGGCACGGAGCAGCACGCCGAGGGACCATTGCAGGACGAACACCGCAGCGATGGCGTAGAACGCGGCGGTTGGCGCCCGCCGACGCCAGAACAGCGGCAGGACGAGGCCGAGCTGCAGGGCGACCATGGCGGCCAGGGGCGGATGGTTCAGCAGGACCCGCAGCTCCCGCCGCTCGTCGGTGTGGACGAGGTCGGGAATGCAGAACACCAGCAGTACCGCGGCGACCACCGCCGCGTCGAACAGCCATGGCCGCCGGGCGTCGAAGCGCCGCAGCCGCTGGCCAAGACCAGCGAGCCGGTCGACCAGCGGATGGGCGGCGAGATGGTCGGTGCCTTCAGAGCTCATCGTCACCAACCCCTGCGATGGTCATGCGTCCCTGCGTACCAGGCGGTAGGCTCCGCCGGCCAGCGCCAGGACGGTCCAGCCCAGCAGGACCAGCGCGCCGGTCCCCGCAGACAGCATGCCCGGGGCGTGTTGCAGCGCGTACAGCGCCTCGGCGGCGTTGCTCGGCAGGTACGGGCCGATGTTGTCCTGCCAGGAGGTCGGCAGCAGCGACAGCAGCCCTGGCACCAGCAGCAGCGTGGCGACGAGCACCGAGATGGCCCCGGGCACCGAGCGCATCAGCATCCCGAGCGCGGTCCCGATCACCCCGACGAGGCTCAGATAGAGGCCGGCACCGAGCAGCGACCGGGCGACGCCGCCGTCCGACAGGGGCATGTGGGCCGGGGTGCCGTTCACGACGGCGTTGACGATCAGGAACCCGCCGAACGCGCCGGCGACGCCGACGACGAAGGCGACCACGCCGTACACGGCGGCCTTGGACCACAGCACCGGCAGCCGGCGCGGCACCGCGGCCAGCGTCGAGCGGATCATGCCCGTGGAGTACTCACCCGCGGCGACCAGCACGCCGAGCACGCCGAGCGCCAGCTGGCCGAACCGTACGCCGAACAGCGTCAGGGTCACCGCGCTCGCGTTGACGAACTCCCCCGAGCCCGGCCGGGTGCCGCCTGATGTGGTCAGCGACTTGTACCGCACCGCCGCGATGCTGCCGAACACCAGCAGGCCGGCCAGCCCGAGGGCGAGGGTGATCCAGGTGGAGCGCAGCGTCCACAGCTTCGCCCACTCCGAGCGGAGCACCCGCCGCCCGGTGACCTTGTACGCGGGGCGCGACACCGGCCCGGCGCCGGCTCCCGCCGGGCGAGCCTCCATGGCAGTGCTCATGCCGCCACCCCGCTCGTCACGGCACCGTGGTACTCCACGGCGTCCCTCGTCAGATCCATGAACGCCTCCTCCAGCGATACCTGCTTCGGGGTGAGCTCGAACAGCGCGATGCCGTGCTCGGCGGCGGCGAGCCCGATCTGCCGTGCCGACAGGCCGCTCACCTGCAGCTGCTCGGAGCCGGCCCGCCCGGTGATCTCGACGCCCGGGCTGGCCAGCGCGGCCCGCAGCCGGGCCGGATCCGCGGTGGCCACGGTGACGGTGTCGCCGCCGGCCTGGCGCACCAGGTCCTGCACGGTGGTGTCGGCGAGCAGCCGCCCGCGCCCGACGACGATGAGGTGCTCGGCGACGAGCGCCACCTCGGCCATCAGGTGCGACGACACGAACACCGTGCGGCCCTCGGCGGCGAGCCCGGCGAGCAGGTTACGTATCCACAGCACGCCCTCGGGGTCGAGGCCGTTGACGGGCTCGTCGAGCATCACGGTGGCCGGGTCGCCGAGCAGTGCGGCGGCGATACCGAGCCGCTGCCCCATACCCAGCGAAAACGACCCGGCACGCTTGCGCGCCACGGACTGCAACCCAGTCAGCTCGATCATCTCGTCGACCCGCCGCCGCGGAATACCGTGCGTGTGGGCGAGGACCATCAGGTGGTCGAACGCGGTGCGGCCCGGGTGAATCGACCGCGCCTCCAGCAGCGCTCCGACCTCCTGCAACGGCGCCGCGTGGCGCGCGTACCGCCGGCCGTTGACGCTCACCGACCCGCTGGTCGCAGCGTCCAGCCCAATGATCAAGCGCATGGTGGTGGACTTCCCCGCACCGTTCGGCCCGAGGAACCCGGTCACCATGCCGGGCTTCACTTCGAAGTCAAGGCGGTCGACCGCCGTCTTCTCGCCGTACCGCTTCGTCAGCTGCCGTGCCTCGATCATCGACCATCCCTCGCCTCGACTCCGCCGCTTTCCGGCGTCCCGTCAACGACGCTAGAGACCGAACGCCCTCCGGCGGCGGTACCACGGAATGATCTCCCGGCTCCGGCGTAGTACCGCAGTACCCATCCCGACGGATGGCCGGTTAGCTTCAGGCGCGCTCGCGCAACGCGGTGCCCGGTGAACGGCTGCGACAACGCCCCAATTACGGGCTGAGTGCCGACGGCAGTGGTCAAACTACACCGGTCAGATGGCTCACCCGGGCAAGCTGCACGTCAGAACCGTCGTCGGCATGTTCGAACGGTTCGACGATCTGCCCGAGGGACCGTACGCCTGCTCCGCTTAACTACCCCGTCCGCAGCACCTCACGGGCGAGGCACCGCCACCGACGACGCCGTGGACGAGCTGGCGGTTCGGTCGTTGAGCTGGAAGAACAGCCGCTTCATCCACTAGCCGGGGGAGCCGCGCCACTCCACGTCGATCGGCACGCAGCGCACCTCCTCGATGAGCGAACGACTATGGCTAATCGACAGCTTATTGGCGGATTAAATCCGCCATAACCGGCACCCGGGTGTCAGCGGGCACCGATACTCTTCACCCCGCGGAAGACCGGGGTCCGAAGGACTTCTGCACCGGGCCGCCCCAGGCAGTGAACCGCCGAGGGCAACGACCCCGGCCTTCCGTCCAAACCTCTGTCCGGGACACGGCCCGGTGCCGGGCACCGCCCGATTCCCCCACAAGGGGCGGCGCCCGGCGTTTACCGGATCCTCTTCGCGGCGTACGCCTTGCGCCTGCACGGAACCCTGCGGCTCTCCCGCCGGCCCCAGTCGCGCTCCGCGATGACCATGGCAACGAGCGATCCGCCGTGCCACCGCCCTCGCCCTACGGCTGGCCGGAAAGAACAGGGATCCGCGCCGCCGCGACCGCCTCGGTGGGCTCCTACACGAGTACGAACATGCCGCTTGATCAGCCCGGACGTAATTCCCGGCAGGTACCCTGCCCTGTTCGACACGATCCTCGCCGACGCCGGCATCACGGTCGTGCGCAGCGGCGTCCAAATGCTCCGCATGCACGCTCTGATGTGCTAGACCGCAAGGGTCGGTACGGCGGAGGCGAAGATGTTGTCCGGGTCGTAGCGGCGTTTGGCGCTGACCAGCCGCTCGTAGTTGGGGCCGTAACTCGGCGGGACCCGCTCGGGCTCATCCGCGCCGAGCAGGTTCGGGTAACCGCCGGGCAACGCCAGCGGCGCCAACCGTTGCGACGTTTGGTCGGCCCAGTCGCCGTACCCCGCTTCGGCGTCCTCCGGCGCCCACGCCCCGACGATCTCGACAAGCAGGTGGTCCGTGCGCAGCCCGAAGGCGGTCTCGGTCTGGCCCACTCGGGCGGCGGCGCCGTGGAAGTGGTGCATGGAGATGGCCGAGTACGGTGAGGCGATCTGCGCGGCGGCGTCAGTAAGCTCCTCGGCGGCGGCCTCGGACAGGTGAGACAGCCAGCGGGTACGCAGCCGGTAGTGGTTGCCCTCACGCATGGCGCCGTCGAACATGCTCAGCGCGTCGTGGTACGGCGTTGCGGCGATCTGGCTCATCACCGGGTTACCCAGCCGCTCCAGCCCCGCGATGAGCCGCTCGCCCTCGGCGAGGTCAGCGCCGCTCCACATGGGACAGAGAAACACCAGGGGCGGCCCGTCCGGGTTGGGCAGGAAGCCCGCCATGATCGTCGCCTCGTCGGCGGCGGTCGCCACGATCTCGCGGTACCCCGCCAGCACGGTGGCCGCCTGGGCGAACGGGAACAGCATCATCCCGGCCAGCACGGTCGGCAGCTCGTGCAGCCGGAACATCAGGCTGGTGACCACACCGAAGTTGCCGCCGCCGCCGCGCAAGGCCCAGAACAGTTCGGCGTCGCCGTCTGGGCTGGCGGTCACGAGGCGGCCGTCGGCCAGTACGACATCGGCGCGCAGCAGGTTGTCCACCGCCAGCCCGTACCGCCCGCAGAGTGGACCGTAACCGCCGGCGAGGGTCAGACCGGCCATCCCGACCGTCCGTACGGTTCCGGTGGGCGTGGCCAAGCCGTGCTGCCGCGCAGCGCCGGAAACATCGCCGATGTGCGCCCCGCCTCCGACCGTGGCCGTACCCACCCCGGTATCCACCGCCACCTGCCCCATGCCGGACAGGTCAAGCACCAACCCGCCGTCGCGCAGCGCCCGTCCCGCCCAGTCGTGGCCCCCGCCGCATACGGAGAGCGGCACGTCGCACTCGCGGGCGGTCAGCACGGCGGCGCGTACGTCGTCGTTGTCGAGGCACCGGACGATCGCGACGGGCCGGTGCGTGATCGCACAGTTCCAGATCCGGCTAGCCGACGCGAACCGGTCGTGTGTGGGCAGCAGTAGCCGGTCACCGAACACGGGGCGCAGCCGCTCGGTGGCCCGAGCCACGTCGGCGCTGGCGTTGATCGAGGTCATTGCGGCTCCCGACGAGGCAGCGGCCCCCGCCGTACAGGAGGTGGGACGGTTGGCGGGGATCTGGGGGTGGCGGCGACGCTAACATCGGCACGCGGATGCCGCTGTCTGGAACCGGACCCTTAGTGGGCGTAGTCAATACCGGCGACGCGGGCGGGTCGCTCACTGCGACGTACGACGACTCGCTGGCGTAGCCAATTCCGCATGACGATCGTCTGCGCGCTCGGCGTCGCGAATTGCGTACTCGCGACCTGGCATTCGAAGCTCGGACGAAGCGAGACCCGTGGCTGGCGCGGCAGGTTGCGGAATGTGTCGGCAGGGCGCCCCGGGACCCGGCCGCCGCTTCGCGCGCGGGTGCGGTTGAGATCGCGGCTACCCCAACTGGTCGCGGCGGCGGGTCAGGTAGGCGGTCTCGGCGGTGTTGCCGGCCAGGTCGATGGCTTTGTCGTAGGCTGCGCGGGCCTGCTGGCTGCGGCCGAGCCGGCGCAGGAGGTCGGCGCGGGTGGCGTGGTAGGCGTGATAGCCGGCCAGCTGGTGCTCGAGGCGGTCGACGGTGGCCAGTGCCACCTGCGGGCCGTCGAGCTCGGCGACTGCGATGGCCCGGTTGAGGGCGATGATCGGCGAGCGGTCGAGGCGGACGAGTTGGTCGTAGAGGGCGAGGACCTGTGACCAGTCGGTGTCGCGGATGTCGCGGGCGGAGGTGTGCACGGCGTTGATCGCGGCGAGGATCTGGTAGTGACCCGGAGCGACCCCGGCGGCGGCAGCGGCGAGGCGTTCGCGCACCAGCCGATGACCCTCGGCGATCAGCGCCGCGTCCCAGGCCCCGCGGTCCTGCTCGTCGAGCGCGACCAGTTCGCCGCTGGCCGAGACTCGGGCGGGGCGGCGGGCCTCGGTGAGCAGCATCAGCGCCAGCAGGCCGGTCACCTCACCGTCCTGTGGCAGGAGCGCGCGGATCAGGCGGGTGAGCCGGATCGCCTCGGCGGTCAGGTCGTGACGTATCGGATCGGTGTCGGGGCCGGTCGCCAGGTAGCCCTCGTTGAACACGAGGTACAGGACGGCGAGTACGCCGCAGACCCGGGCTGGGAGATCCTCGGCAGACGGCATCCGATAGGGGATGCGAGCCGCTTTGATCTTGGCCTTCGCGCGGGTGATCCGCTGCCCCATGGCACTCTCGGCCACTAGGAAGGCGCGGGCGATCTCGGGCACGGTCAGACCGCCGACCATGCGCAGCGTCAGCGACACGCGGGCTTCCATCGCCAGCGCGGGGTGACAGCAGGTGAAGATCAGCCGGAGCCGGTCGTCGTCGATGGCGCCGAGAGGCTCGGGCGGGTCGTCGTCGTACACCATCTGAGCCTCCTTCTGCTTGTCGTCGCGCTTGTTCTCGCGCCGGATCCGGTCGATGGCCTTGCGGTTGGCGGTGGTGGTCAGCCAGGCGCCTGGATTGGGGGGTACGCCGTCGGCCGGCCACCGCTCGACGGCGGTCGCGAACGCCTCGGCGGCCGCTTCCTCGGCGATGTCGAGGTCACCGAAGCGCTTGGTCAGGGCGGCGACCACCCGGGCCCACTCCTCGTGGTGGACCCGGGTGATCGCTTCGCGGACGTCGATCACGCGGACAGGAACGGCCGCACCTCGATCTTCCGGTTGCAGGCTTTCGACCCCTCAGCGGCGAGCTTGAGCGCCACGTCCAGGTCGGGTGCCTCGATGATCCAGAAGCCGGCGAGATACTCCTTGGACTCCAGGAAGGGCCCGTCGGTGAACAGCGCCTGCCCGTCGCGGTTGTCGATGACGGTGGCCGTGTTGGGCGAGGCGAGGCCGCCGGCGAAGACCCAGTGCCCCTCGGCTTGGAGCCGGTCGTTGAACGCGTCGATGGCAGCGTCCTCCTTCGGGGTGGCCGGGCCGGTGCCGTCGTCGATCACGGAAATCAGGTACTGCATCTGAAGATCATCTCCTGCGGTCTCAAGACAGTGTGGTGTACCGGTCAGAGACTTCAAGCCGTTGCGTACTGCGGGCGCCCGGCCGGCCGGTAGACCTGGATCGTTACGCCCTTCGAGTCGACGCGCGACTCGACCAGGTCGAGCGCAAGATCCGGGCCGGCGTCCGGGAACAACCGCGCGCCCTGGCCGAGAACCACGGGAACGACAATCAGAGTCATCTCGTCGACCAGATCGTTCTCCAGCAGCCACCGGATCAGGGTGCCACTGCCGTGCACCTGCAGCTCACCCCCCGGCTTGGCCTTCAGGTCCGCGATGGCGGTCGCCAGGTCGTCCGACAGGACGGTGGTACCCGACCACGCCGGATCGGCGAGTGTGGTCGACGCCACGTACTTGGGCCGCGCGTTCAACGCCCGCATGACAGGCTCCCAGCCAGGGACATCCTGCTCCGTCCCGGACCCCCACGAGCCGGCGAACAGCTCGTAGGTCCGCCGGCCGAACAGGAACGCGTCGGCGCGCTGGTAGGTCTGGTTGATGAACGCGTGGGTCTCGTTGTCGCCCTTGCCCAGGGCCCATCCGCCGCGCTCGAATCCGTTTCTGCGGTCCTCATCCGACGCGCCGCCGTTTCCCTGCATCACTCCATCGATGGTGACCTGAGTCATGGTCGTCAGCTTCATGATCGCGGTTCCTTTACCTCGGCGCCGCCCCCTTGCGGGCGGCCTCACCCCTGCTACGAACACCACCACCCCGATCCGACACCGCCTCCCGGATTTCTTTGAAGAACTTTCCGGGACGCCGGTCGTCAGCGATCCGGCAGTACGACAGTGTCGCGGCGACTGCGCTCCACCTCCTCAAGCGCGCCCGGAGCGGACATGCTGTTGGACCAGATGGGCAGCGGAGACCCTGACTCGTCGTCCACGCGTGCCGCCGACCTCCCGCCACCCGAGAAGCATTCGCACCCGTCCCGGATGCCACGCCTGGTCGTAGCGGCGGATCCCGGTCAGGTGGCGCCCAGGACGCACACCACATGGATCATCGCCTGCGACACGTCCGGCACGCCCGTAGGCGGCCCCTGCAACCGGTCCGTGGCGCCAACTCCAACGAGATAACGATCATGGCAATCGGTGTGGGCCGGCCATGGTGAACACCCCGACGAGCTAATCAGCGCGCGCCGCCCCGCCACATAGGAAGCACCAGACTGATGGCTGCGGCAACGGCGCGGCGGGCGACGAGGTTAGCTGGTCAGCGGCGATTCGTATCGAGTGCCAGCAGGCCTTGGGCTTGCACGACGGTGACTGACAGGGTCTTGTAGCCGACGTCGTCGAAGAGCACGGTCATGCGGTCCTTTTCGTAGCCGAGGACCATGCCTGATCCCCATTTCGGGTGCCGCACGGTGCTGTGCAGTGGATACGGCCCGTCTTCCGGGAGCACCTCCGAGGTGCCGCCGTGGCAGTTGTCGCAGTGCCCGCAGGGGCGGCTCAACTGCTCTCCGAAGTAGCCCAGCAGCGCCTGCATCCGGCAGCCCGAACTCTCGGCGAAGCGGCGCGTCATGTCGGTACGCGACCGCTGCCCGGCCTGATAGCGGGCGTACTCGGCCAGCGCCTCCCGAGCCGCCTGATCGGGCAGGGGCCCATACCGAGCGACGCTGAGCTCACCCTTGGGCCCCGTCGCTACCGCACCCACCTGCTCAAGCAGACTGATGTGGCTGGCGACCTTGCGCTGGCTCAGGCCGGTGACCTTTGCCAGAGCGGCGCGGGTGAGCGGGCCGCGATGCAGGGCGGCTGCGACGGCTCGCAGCTCTCCCAGTTCCGGCGCGCCGCCGTTGAAGAAGCGTTGCAGAGCAACGTCCTCGGCTCGGTGCAGCAGCAACGCCCGGGCCGGCTCACCGTCGCGCCCTGCCCGCCCGATCTCCTGAAGGTAGCTGTCGGGTGAGTCGGGCAACGCCACGTGTGCCACCCACCGGATGTTCGGCTTGTCGATGCCCATACCGAACGCCGATGTGGCAACCATGATCGGCACCCGGTCGGCGAGGAAATCCTCGTGACGGCGGCGACGCACCCCGGCCGCCATGCCGCCGTGGTAGGCCTGCGCGGGATAACCCGCGTCGGACAGCCGTTGCGCGAGGTCCTCGGCGGCACGCCGGGTCGGCACGTACACGATGCCGGGCGGGTCGGCGTCCTTGAGCAGGGTGAGCAGCCTCCGCCAGCGGTAGTCCTCACTGGGGCAATGCACGGCCGCCACGAAGAGGTTCGGGCGGTCCAACCCGGACAGGACCAGCCGCGGTTTGCGCATGCCGAGCCGCGTGGTGATGTCCTCGCGCACCGGCGGCGAGGCGGTGGCGGTCAGCGCCACCACCGGCGGGCGGCCCAGGCCGCGGATGAGGTGACCGAGAGAAAGGTAGTCAGGGCGGAAATCGTGGCCCCACGAGGAGATGCAGTGCGCCTCGTCAACCGCCACCAGCGCCGGGCGCAGCGCATGGACCTCGGCCAGCCGCTCCGGCGAACTGAGCTGCTCCGGCGTGATGAACAGGAACTTCGCGGCACCCGAGCGCAGCTCGGCCAGCGCCGCCGCCTGTTTGCTTGGGCTTTCCGCCGAGCTGATCCGAACCGCCCGCAACGCCGAATCGCCCCGCCCGTTGAGGTTGCCGACCTGATCCTGCTGCAACGCCAGCAGCGGTGAGATCACCACCGTGGGGCCCCGCAGCAGCATGCCGGGGACCTGATACACAGCAGACTTCCCACCCCCGGTAGGCAGCACCACCAGCGCGTCCCGGCCAGCCAGCAGCGCACGCATCGCGCGCAGCTGGGTAGGACGCAGCTTCTGCCAACCGAAATGCCTACGGGCAGCGCGGCGCAGCCGCAGAGAGCGAAGAAACATCATCGCCGGGCATGTTAGCCAACTTCGCATACGGGCCTTGATCATCCCACCTGGATGACACGTCACACCGATGCCGTCGCTGGTCGCGGCGCAGAGGTGCCGGCGCCCTGCAAAGGGGCGCCGGCCGGAGTAGGCCACGTAGACGTGATCGGCGTTGGTCGGGTCCGCCACGATCGCGTTCACCCAGCGCTGGGGAAGGCCCTTGCCAGTGAACTCGGTCCAGTGCGCGCCGAGGTCGGTGGTCTTCCACAGCCGTCCGGTGTCGGTGCCGAGGTAGATCGTGTTCGGCGCGGTCTTCGCCGGCGCGATCCAGGTGATCGTCCCCCTTGCGCCAAATGCGATCGTCCACTTCGCCGACGCCGGCTTGTCCCCTAACCGGAGATGCTCGCGTGCCGGGCCGAGGCAGGCAGGGCGGTCGCGGCAGGTACCGAGCGTGTCGAGGTGGCAAAACCAGGCGACCACGTCGCATTTCCGGGCCCGAGCTACTCGTCGTGGTCGGATCCGGCTTGTTCAGGTCTGTCGAGTTACGAAATCTGTTGCGTCTCGTGCAAGATCACCGATCCCTGTATTGAGTGCGGTCGAATTTTGAGGAGGCATTCATGGTGATGACCCGGTTACTAGCGGGCACGGTGGCGGCCGCCGCCCTCGTTGCCGTCGCCGCAGCGCCCGCGCAGGCGGCCGTCAACGACCCCCTGTACAACAAGCAGTGGGGCCTGCAGCAGATCCGCGCCGAGCAGGCTTGGGCGATCAGCACGGGAAGCAACGTCGTGATCGCTGTCGTCGACACGGGCGTCGACCTGAGGCAACCGGACCTCCAGTCCAAGCTGGTCCCCGGTGCGACCTTCGTCGACTGCGGTCCGGCCTCCTGCGGGGACGGCGACTGGCGAGGGCCCGACGGCGAGCCGGACGCGGGAGACGAGCACGGTACCCACGTGGCGGGCATCGCGGCCGCGGCCACCGGCAACGGTGCCGGCGTCGCGGGGGTGGCCCCCGACGCGAAGATCATGCCGATCAAGGTGCTGGAGGCGGGCAGCGGCAGCTTCGCCGACATCGCCGCCGGTATCCGCTACGCGGCCGACCACGGCGCCCAGGTGGTCAACCTCAGCCTTGGTGCGCTGCCGGGTTCCCAGGCCCTCACCCTGGTCGGGCTCGAGTCCGACGTGACCGAGGCGATCGCGTACGCGCAGACGAAGGGCGTGGCCGTGATCGCCGCCGCGGGAAACGAGACCGCACCCCTGTGCGACACCCCGGCATGGGAACCCGGCGCACTCTGCGTCACCGCGACGGACCGGAACGAACTGAAGGCCTGGTACTCCAACCTGGGCGTGAAAACCGACCTGAAGGCCGTTGCGGCTCCCGGTGGTGCCGGACTCGTCAACTGCGACGACGACGTGTGGTCCAGCGTCCCGACCGGTACCGGCTCGGCCACCTGCGGGCAAGGCGACTATGACGCGTACGCCGGCACCTCGATGGCGACGCCGTATGTATCGGGAGTGGCGGCGCTGCTCTTCGCGCAGGGCCGCAGCCTGGACAACGTGTACTCGGTATTGATGTCGACCGCCCGCACACCGGTCGTCGGTCTGCGCGGTTTCTACACGCCAGCGTACGGCTGGGGCATCGTCGACGCCCAAGCCGCTGTCGCGGCACCCCGCACCTGACACCCTGCCACGCACGCCCCGACTCCGACCACGCCAGCGCCCCGGCCCCCGAGTAAACGGCGGCCGGGGCGGCCGGCCCGCTGACCGCAGGGAGCAGCTGGGTCTCCCAGAACGATGTCCAGCTACGGGGAACGGCCGGCGGCGAGATGGGCAAAATCCGTGACCCGAATCCGTACGAGGTGAAGGTGGCGGCGCCCTTGCCCGGTGCCGTCGCCTCGCTGGCCGACAGCCCTATCGAACAGATCCACGATCCGGGCGAATACAGCGTCCCGGGCGACGATGCGGCCGGCGATCAGTACTCGCCTGCCTGGCAGAACGCCGAGCAAATGGATACGCCCCGCCCCAACAGGGCGGGACACATGAACCGTGCCAGCGGACGTGTGGGCGGCATCGGCGTGCCATCTGCCGGGCCCGGCCAGCCCCGGGCAGCGGGTGGGCCGGCAGGCCGACCACCAGGGCAGCGGCCCAGAGTCGCAACGCGACAGGTGGTCGCGCTGTCCTGCGACAAGGGCTACGCCCTGCCGGGGGTTGGCAGGGGAGTTGTGTAGTCCCATCCCCAGCACGGCGACCGCTGTCGCTGTGCTGGGGGTCCCGGCGCACGTAGCGTCGCGGAACGCATCGTTGTGCGGTGGCCTACCAGGTGGGCCACGATGACCTCCGTTGGTGAGGGCAGTGAGGGCAGTGACTGTCTTTCCCTCATGGCTTGCTCCCCACGCGCCAGTCCCGACAGGATAACTGTTGCTGTTCATGGGATCGCCAGCACGTACGAAAGGGGGTCTTATCGGACGCCCAGACCAACTATCCCCGGCCCACAAGAGGGGCAGCAACCCATCGCCGTGACGACCGAGGCACCAGCAGCAATAGGGCGATGACCAGGGCTGCCACCATGTTGGCTGCCCGCAACCAGCCGATCCTGACGTCCTCAAGGAAGCCGAATATCAGGTTGCCGGCCATCGCCAGGACGACGATGCTCTGGGCCAACGGGTTACCCCGCCACAGGCCGTAGATCAACCCCGCGACAATGGCCGTGGCGATCAGGCTGGCGGCGACGCTCGCGGCGTCGGTCCAAGGGCCATAAGCGATGACGGTGGCGTAGCCCACGATCAGGACCGCCAGCGCCGCCATCATCGGGCGCGGCGGGCGGCGCTTCGTCTGCTGGATCACCGGCGCATCGTATGGCCGGATCCTGCCCTGCGCTGCCCGCTCATTGGCCGGTTCTCACGGCGCACATTCGCCCAGGTCATGGACACGGCGCGCGAACTCGTCGAGAGTGATGCTCTGCTGCACCTGGTCGCCGTTGTTCCACGCGGTAATGATGATCGATCCGGGTTTAAGCCCGGCCAGCTCACCGAGCCGGAAATACACCGGGACTGAGGTGAAGCTGGTGTCTTCAGCGACTGCGTACATCCGGAAGGCGGCGTCCGGGTCGGTGGCCGACTGGGGCGGGAAGTCGACCAGGGGCACTGTGGCCGGCGAGGTCGCCTCGCGTGGCACGGCATAGCTTCGGTGCACCGGCAGCGAGGAAGGCCAGATCGGTGACGGCGTTGCCCTGCCGGATGGGGTCGGCGAGACCACGGTCAAGAGCGCCACGACGTCCGGTGGCCGCTCCGCACACCAGGCCGCCGCCGCGAGCGGCCGGCCGTCAACGTCCACGGTCAGGCCGGTAATTCCCTTCCTTACCGGCGAGCAGGAGGTCAGGCCGGCTAGTACGAGAAGGGCGACGGCCAGCGGAGCGACGATCCGCTGTGACCTCACGAGCGATTGCAGGGCCATCCTCCGACAGTCGCGGCCTCGGGTCACCCCACGACCTCGATCCGGCCACGGGCCGATGACGATCAGTTCGGCGCCTCCAGGCGACTCGATCCCTCGTCTGAGTTCTGGGCGCTTCGTCCGGCGGGGTCCGTCCCCATCCACGACCTCGGGCGACTGTCCGCGCCGGGCCGCCGGCCGCTGCCCTCGTCCGGGTTCGTTGCTGTCACCGTTGCTGTCGACGCCTGAGCCGGGCGAGAGCGAGCATGATCATGATGATTCCGGCGGCTTCGAGGAAGGTGGGCAACTGAAGAAGTAGGTCCTCCGTCGCGTACCCGTCGGCCGTAACGGCTTTGGTCGCATCCGTTTTGTCGACGTGCAGCCTCACCACGTCTCCGTCGCGATACCGGACGTCATCGAGTTCGCCGGAGAGCATTTCCCGGTGCCGCGCACCGTTGAGGGCGTAGTCCACGGTCAGCCTCCTCACCACGGTCGAGCGCCCGATTTGGTACCGCTCCACGTGGACGACTCGGCCGGTCGTCTCGACGCCGACGCGCACCCTCTCGTCGATCACCGCGTTTAGCCGGGCCGAGAGCAAGAGTCCGCCACCGAACAGGAGACTGCCCAGGACAACCGCCACGACGACCCGCAGCCGCCATCCGTCGAAACCGATCACCGACGCGGGCCCTCCAAACCGGTGCAAGCTGACCAACGGGGACTGGGCACGCGCCAGCTAGTGGTCATTGAGCATGAACAAGAGCGTCTGGTGCTCGACGTCGAGGAATGCGACCCGCCACCGCGGCGACGGCGCTGTTTCGTTGTACGACCTGCTGTGCAGCCACCGCGACTCGCCCGGCAGGAACGGCGCCAGGGCAGGCCACACGTCCGCTGGGCTGCTGTCGTGGGGAAGCTGAGCCAGGTTGACAGATGTCCACGGTACGAAGTCGTATCGCTTCGCCAACGCCTGCGCGTCCTCCGGTCGCAGCTTGACCACGCCCTGGTACGTCCAGTCCGTAGGGCCCGGCATTCTGGAACACGGGTTGCCCGAGGCGTGCAGCTGCCAGTGGATTTCTTGGTAATCGCCGAGGTCCGGCAACTCCTCGGGAGGATCCCAATGGTCGGTGCGGACCTTTGCCGCTGCGACCTGCACCGACTCCTGGCACGTGCGCGTGTCCGCCGGATCGTCGCCGATGAGCAGGAAGCCGGCCGCGATGCACCCGACGACCGCCAGCAGCATCGCAGCAGCCGCGCCGATTACAGCCACCAGCAGCGGTCTGCGCGTCTTCATGGTCATGACGCTACGAGTCCTCGGCCACAACCATCGTCCACTGGGCCATCGGATCTGGATCAACAGAGCACTGGATCAATTCCGTGAACGCTTGACCGGGAGCCAGCTCGTGAGCAGAGGTTCCAGCTCTGGCATCAGGCGAGGGCCGAAGATGCAGAGGGTCTGCTCCCAGGGGTGGCCGAAGGTGCCTTCGGTCATGTCCTCGGTGAGGAAGGCGTCTCACCACCAGAAGATCCGGCCCGCGTTATCGAACTGCGCCTCGTTCTCCGCCAGTCGGTCGGCGATGTCGTAGAGCATTGCCGCCATGTCCGGCCACTCGGGCTCAGCCGCGGCTCCGGCGTCGCGGTAGAACTCCATGACGCAGCCGTACCTGGGGCCGCCACGCAAGTCCACGAAAAGATTCGCGCCGCCCCAGTTGGTGGCGACGGGCAGCCAGGCGGGTAGCCAGGTGTCGCATCTCGTCCCGGCCGGGCGGTACGGACGGTTATTCTCCGAACCGGTGAAGGCCTCCAACTCGTCGACCAGCGCGAGCTGCCGGGCCACGTCCATCCACAATCGGCGGCTCTTCAGGGCCTCGTCGATCGAGTAGGGAACGAAGCCGGGTGGGGACGCTGCTGGTCGTCTGGTCACTCAATGCAACAGAGCCGTCCGTGCGGGTTATCACCCGCATCGGTCCGTGGGCGGCGCCGCCGGGCTCATCTGCCGACCGCCTCCGACTCCTGGGGTGTGCCGATGGCGTCGACGTGGCCCCACCGCCCGGGAATGTCGAGCAGTTCGATCCGGCCGAACCGTTCGGGCAGTGCCGGCGCGACCACTAGATCCTCCTCGTACGGCTCGAGGCCGAGCAGCGTGCGCACCAGCAGCAGGGGCGCCCCGGTGGCCACGGCCTGTGGGCTGTTCGCCCCCGGATACTGGACGGGGTGGCCGGTCAGCTCGCGGTCGTAGCCACCGAAGGCCTCCGGCAGGCGCCCCTGGAAATACCGGGACGCTTCGATGATCCCTTCGGCGATGCGTCCCGCTTCCTGGTCGAAGCCGTAGCGGCGC
>NZ_JAPDPH010000350.1 GCF_026013475.1 Micromonospora yasonensis
CCTGGTGGTGATCGGCATCGGCATCACGCCGAACACGATCGTGGCCGAACGGTCCGGCCTTGCCGTCGACAACGGCATCCTGGTCGACGAGTACTGCCGCACCAGTGCGCCGAACGTGTACGCCGCCGGCGACGTCGCCAACCACTGGCATCCGCTGTTCGGGGAACGGATCCGGGTCGAACACTTCGACAACGCGAGCCGGCAGGCGACCGCCGCCGCCAACAACATGATCGGCCGGACCACGTCGTACGCCGACCCGCACTGGTTCTGGTCGGATCAGTACGACCACAACCTGCAGTACACCGGCCACGCGCCGGTCTGGGACGACCTCGTCGTGCGCGGCTCGGTCGAAGAGTGCGACTTTTCGGCGTTCTACCTGCGCGACGGCCTGGTGCGCGCGGCGTTCGCCGTCGACCGCGGCGGGGACGTCCTCGTCGCCAAGGAGTTGATCGCCGGCCAGATCAGCGTGGATCCACGGATCCTCGCCGACGAGGACGTCGATCTGGCCGAGCTGACGGCGTTGGAGGAGCAACTGTGAAGGGCAACTTCATCGGTGGCGAGTGGGTGGGGTCGGCCAGCGGGCGTACCCGCGAGCGGCGGAACCCGGCCGACGAGCGCGAGGTCGTGGCGGTCTTCCCGGATTCCGACGCGAAGGACGCACACGACGCGGTCTCCGCGGTGGCGGCCGGCTACCGGGAATGGGCGGAGCGCGGCCCGGAGGCGCGGGCCGCTGTCCTGCACCGGGCGGCGGACATCCTCGCCGCCCGCGCCGACGACCTCGCCCGGGACCTGGTTCGGGAGGAAGGCAAGACGCTCGCCGAGGCGCTCACCGAGACCCGCCGGACCCCGTCGAACCTCCGCTTCTACGCAGGTGAGGCACTGCGCGTCGCCGGCCGCACGTACGCCACGGGCGACGGCAGCCTCGTCTACACCTCTCGGGAACCCGTCGGGGTCGTCGTTGCCATCACGCCGTGGAACTTCCCGCTGAACATCCCGTCCCGAAAGCTCGGCCCGGCGCTGGCAGCCGGCAACGGAGTGGTGTTCAAGCCGAGCGAGGTGACCCCACTGATGGGGCAGCGGCTGGTCGAGGCGCTGATCGAGGCGGGCGTTCCGGCCGGTGCGCTCGCCCTCGTGCAGGGTGGCGGGGAAGCGGGCGCGGCACTGGTCTCCGATCCGCGGGTGGGCGCCGTGACCTTCACCGGCTCGTCCGACGTCGGGGCGGCCATCCACCGCGCGGTCAGCCCCAGCCAGCGCTGCCAACTGGAGATGGGCGGCAAGAATCCGGTCATCGTGCTGGAGGACGCCGACCTGGACCGGGCAGCGGACATCGTGGTCCGCGGGGCGTTCGGCCTCAGCGGCCAGGCATGCACCGGCACCAGCCGACTGATCGTCCACGACGCGGTGCACGATGCGCTTGTCGAGCGGGTGGCCGCCCTCGCCCGCGCCCGCCGAGTCGGTGACGGGCTCTCCGACGGCGTGCAGATGGGCCCCCTCGCGACCCGCGCCCAACTGGAGAAGACCCGGCACTACCTCGACCTCACAGCGGCCACCAACGCCCGTCTGCGCGCCGGCGACGAGCCGCTCGGCCCGGGCCTGGAACACGGCAACTTCGTCCGACCGGCGGTGATCACCGACGTCGATCAGTCGTCGCCGCTGGCGCAGGAGGAGATCTTCGGGCCGGTCCTGAGCGTGCTGCGCGTCGGCTCCTTCGACGACGCGATCAGCGTCGCCAACGACACCGCGTACGGTTTGTCGGCCGGGATCGTCACCCGCGACCTGGGCCGTGCGCTTGACTTCGCCCGTCGGGTCGACAGCGGCCTGGTGAAGGTCAACCAGCCCACCACCGGCATGGCGATGAACGCCCCCTTCGGTGGGCTGAAGAACTCCAGCACCCAGACGTTCAAGGAACAGGCAGGGGAGACGATGATGCACTTCTACACCGTCGACAAGACCGTGTACGTGGCCTCATGAGCACGCCCGAGGTCACCGGCACCGCAGACGCGGGAGCAGAGCCGGACGCCGTCCGATTCGTCCGGGTGGCTCGCTCCGGTCAGGTGCCTGACGGTTACGTCCGCCGCTTCTACGCCGACACCCTGGAGCTGTGCGTCGCCCGCTGCGAGGGCAGGGCGTACGCGACGTCGAACTACTGCACGCACCTGGACTGCCTGCTGTCGTCAGGCAAGCTGGTCGACGACGGCATCGGCTGCTCCTGCCACGGCAGCGTCTTCGACCTCGAGACCGGCGAGCCGGTCTGCCCGCCCGCCACCGAACCGATCAAGACGTTCCCGGTGCGGGAAGAGGACGGGCAGATCTACGTGGGCGTGACACCGGAGGACATCGCGACCGGTGGGCCGCGCCGACGCAAGCCGGTGACATGACCGGCGCGGACATGGACTGGCCGGCACCGACCCGCAACCCGGTGCTCGCCGGCGAACACATGGCCATCTCGAGCCACCCGGCGGTCAGCGCCGTCGGTCATCGTGTGCTCGCTGATGGTGGCACCGCGATCGACGCGACGGTGGCGATGGCCGCGATGTCCTGGCTGGCGCTGCCCGGCCAGTGCGGCGTCGGCGGCGACGCCTTCGCCGTGGTCCGGGAGCCGGACGGATCGGTCTGGACCATCAACGGCAGCGGGTACGGGCCGGACGGCGGCGACCTGGAGTTCTATCGAGCGCGGAAGCTGCCGGCGATTCCACTCACGGGGGCGCTCGCCGTGGCCGCCCCGGGTGCGGTGGCCGCGATCGCCGCGCTGCACGCCCGCGGGGCAACCCGCGCCCTGCCCGAGTTGTGGGCGCCCGCGATCGCCGCCGCCGAACATGGCCTGCCCTGCACCCGCAAGACCCGCGCCGACATCCGCGAACACGAGGCACAGCTGCGCGCCGACGAAGGCGCGCGACGAACGTTCCTGCGCAACGGCCGGGCGCCGCAGTTCGGCGAACGGCTGCTACAGCCAGAGCTCGCCGACTCGCTGCGGCTGCTGGCGGCCGATCCCCACGCCCTCTACACCGGCGAACTGGCCGAACGCGCGGTGGCCGCACTGGCAGCGGCAGGTGCTCCGTTCAGTGGCGACGAGTGGGCGGCCTCCGGCGTACCGCTGCCGGGCGAGGCGATCGCCGGGCGGTACGGCGACCTCGTCGTGCACACGACACCCATGCCCACACCGGGCTGGATGGTGCTGCAGCAGGCGGCCGTCTGCGACGGGGCGCTCTCCGGGCTGCCGTGGCTGAGCGCCGACGCCGTCGGCTGGCTGGCCGGAGCTGCCCGACAGGCCTTCCGGGACCGCTGGGACCGGTGCGGCACCGACACGGACGCCTGGCGGTCGTTGCTGCGGCCCGAAGCGGTAGCGGACGTGCGGGCGAAGCTGGCCGCCGGACGGCACCCGCTCGCCACGGCCGGCCTGACGCCGGACGGGGACACCACGACGACCGTCGCGGTCGACGGCGACGGACGTGCGGTCAGCTTCATCCACTCACTCGCCTTCACCTTCGGCGCCCGGATCACCATCCCGGGCACCGGCATCATGCTCAACAACCGGCTCGGACGCGGCGCGTACCTGCTCGAGGACCACCCGAACCAGGTACGACCGCGGCGCCGTCCGCTGCACACCTGCCTCGCCTGGTTGGTGACCGACGCCGGGGGAGCCCTGCGGCACGTCGGCAACACCCCCGGCGGCGACGGGCAGGTGCAGTGGAACATGCAGGTGCTGTCGCACCTGATCGACCACGGCCTGGACCCGCAGGAGGCGGTGTCGGCGCCGCGGTTCACCGTGTTTCCCGGCAGCGACGCGGACGTCGTGGGAGCGCCCGACGAGCTGATCTGCGAGTCGCGGCTGGACGAGCGGACCTTCGCCGGGCTGCGCGTCGCCGGGCACCCGGTCCGCATGGTAGGACCGTGGGACGCGGGCGGAAGCGCCCTGGTGGTCTCGGTGGACGAGCGGCTCGGCTGCCTCACCGGAGGCGCCGACCCCCGCCAGGACGGGGTGGCGCTCGGTGGCTGACCCAACCGGCCGGGGGAGCCTGCCGGCGCCCCCGGCCCCGCAGGGCCACTACGTACCCGTGGTGGTGCACGCGGGCGTCGCGTACACCGCAGGCATGACCCCACGGGTGGCCGGCCGGCTCGCCGTGTGCGGCCTGGTGGGCGCGGATCTCACCGTGGCCGAGGCGCGAGCCGCAGCCGGCCTCGCGGCCGGCAACGCCCTCGCCGCGGTGGCCGAGGCGGTCGGGGGACTGGACCGGGTGCGGCGGTGCCTGCGGATGACCGTGTACGTCGCCTGCCGTCCCGACTTCACCCAGCACTCGATGGTCGCCGACGGGGCCTCGGAGGTGCTGCGGGACTGGCTGGGCGAACGCGGCGCAGTCGCGCGCTCCGCCGTCGGGGTGTCGAGCCTGCCGTCCGGCGCGCCGGTCGAGGTGGAGCTCACCGTCGCCGTCGCCGCAGATTGCCCCGATTCTCGCTGGACCTGTCAGCGACCGGGCGCTCGACCCGCGCTGTGAAATCTCTCGGTGCGCCCGGCGGCCCGTCGATCTCGGTGATCGGCCGCGCAGCTTGGCGTTCAGGACATCGGGATCGGCTGGCCTCCCGATACCGTCGTGGCGGAGGGTGTGCAGTTGATCGTGGTAGGAACGCCTGTCGCTCTCCGCGCCCGGACGATGCCCATGCCGTCACGCCGAACGACGAGGATCAGCCGTCCACGCTGACGTAGCGTTCACCTCTACGATGCGGTGTGCCGCGTGGCCGGTGGCGTTGTGGTCTGTTGCGCGCCGCGTTGGATTAGTACGACGCAGGCCAGCACGACCCAGCGCCGCCCCGATCGAGGCAGCGGTGACGGTCTATCCGAGCAGTAACGCGAGCCACGCCAGCAGGCACCCGGATC
>NZ_JAPDPH010000351.1 GCF_026013475.1 Micromonospora yasonensis
CCCACTCCCGCCCGCCCCCCGCTCGGCGATCTTGCACTTTTGGCGGGAATAAAACCGCCTAGACCGGCACAAAAGGGCAACCGTGAGTGCAAGATCGGCGAGGCGTTGGGGTGCGGGGAGAAAGCGGGTGGGTCAGATGATGCAGTTGATGAGGACGGGTTCGGGGTGGAGGGTGACGCCGAAGCGGTCGTGCACGCCGTCGCGGATCTCCCGGGCCAGGGCGACCAGGGCGGCCGTGCGGGCGGTGCCGCTGCGGTTGGTGAGGGCCAGAGTGTGCTTGCTGGAGATGGCGACCCCCTCCGGGCCCGCGTACCCCTTGCCGAAACCGGCCTTGTCGATCAGCCAGGCGGCGCTGACCTTGACCACGTCCCCCGCGCCCGGCCAGGACGGCGGCTCGCCGAGGTCGGCGGCCCGCTCCCGGAGCAGTTCGTACGCCTCCCGCTCCAGCACCGGGTTGGTGAAGAACGAGCCCACCGACCAGGTGTCCGGGTCGTCCGCGTCGAGCACCATGCCCTTGCCGGCGCGCAGCCGCAGCACGGTGGCACGGGCGTCGGCCAGCGGCACCCGGTCGCCCACCTCGACGCCGAGCGCGCGGGCCAGCTCGGCGTAGCGGACCGGGCCGGAGACCGGGGTACGGGCGAGCCGGAAGTCGACCGTGAGCACCACCCAGCGGTCGCTGTACTTGAAGATGCTGCCCCGGTACGCGAACCCGCAGTCCACCGCGTCGATCCGCACCACCTCGCCGTGCGTGCGGTCGTACGCCTCGACGCCGGTGATCGTCTCGGCCACCTCCTGGCCGTACGCCCCGACGTTCTGGATCGGGGTGGCGCCGGCCGAGCCGGGGATGCCGGAGAGGCACTCCAGCCCCGACCAGCCGCGCTCCACGGTGGCCGCGACCAGGTCGTCCCAGGGCTCGCCGGCCTCGACCCGTACGGTGACCGTGTCGGCGTCCTCGGCGACCACCCGGAAGCCCCGGGACCGGATCAGCACGACCGTGCCGGGGAAGCCCTGGTCGCCGATCACCACGTTGCTGCCGCCCGCGAGGACGAGGATCGGCTCGTCCCGCGACTCCACTTCCTGCACCTTTTGTACGATTTCGTCGGCGGTGGTGGCGATCACCAACCGACCGGCGGCGCCGCCGAGGCGGAGTGTGGTGTAGCGCGCGAGGGTGGCCGGGTCGGTCGGGGCGGCTCCGGTCGCCGGTTCGGCGTAGACGTCTGACACGCCTTTCACCCTAGGCTGAGGGGTAGCCGCGGCACCCACTGGTGGCCCGGTCACCCCCGGGAGGATTGGGATGAGCAGACTGCACGGCACGAAGGACTTCTGGATCGGCGCGTTGCGGACGGAGGGTCCCGCCTTCGCCGTCGCCGTCGCGGAGGCGCCCCCGCAGACACCGGTGCTCTCCTGTCCCGGCTGGACGGTCACCGACCTCGCGCACCACCTCACCCGGGTCTACGTCTGGGCCCGCACGGTCCTGACTGCCGGGACGACCACCCGACCCGAGCGGCGCGACCCGGAGCCGCCGGCCGGGCTGACCCCCGTCGAGTGGTACCGGCAGGAGTACGACCAGCTGATGGCGCTCTTCGAGGGGCTCGACGTGGAGGCCCCGGCGTGGAACTTCGCGCCGCAGCCCAAGAAGGCCGGGTTCTGGCCGCGCCGGGTGGCGCACGAGACCGCGGTCCACCGCTGGGACGCCCAGCTCGCCATCGGCGCGGGGGAGCCGATCGAGGCCAAGCTCGCGGCCGACGGGGTGAGCGAGGTGCTGGACACCTGGCTGCCGGCCGGGCGGCGGATCGAGTCCGGCCAGTGGCACGGGGTGGTGCAGTTGACCGCGACCGACGCGGCCCAGGACTGGTACCTGCGGCTGCGCGGTGAGGGGGTGGCCCTCCTGGACACCGCGACCATCCTGGACCACGACGACCACCGCGCCCGGGCACAGGTCACCGGCACCGCCAGCGACCTGCTACTGGCGCTGATGGGGCGGATCGGCTTCGACACCCTCGGCGTGGCCGGGGACCGCCGGCTGCTAACCGGGCTGCGGGTGGGCTGACCGCCGGGCCATCGCCTGCGGGGTGGACCTGCGCGGTCATCTCGTATGGTCGGTGCTGGACAACTTCGAACGGGCCGAGGGATACCGGATGACGACGGCACAACGGCCGACCCTGGAAGCGGTGGCCAGGCGGGCAGGCGTGTCCCGGGCCACCGTCTCCCGGGTGGTCAACGGCTCCACCACCGTCGCGGAGTCGATCCAGCAGGCGGTCCGCCGGGCGGTGGCGGAGCTCGGGTACGTCCCGAACCTCGCCGCCCGCAGCCTGGTCACCCAGCGCACCGACTCGGTCGCGCTGGTCATGCCCGAGGCGGCCACCCGGGTCTTCTCCGACGACCAGGTCTTCCCGGGGATCATCCGGGGGGCGGCCCAGGAGCTGGAGGCGGCGGACAAGCAGCTCCTGCTGATGCTGGCCGGCTCGCCGGCCGGGCACGAACGGGTCGAGCGGTACACCACCGGCCGGCACGTGGACGGCGTGCTCTTCGCCTCGCTGCACGGCGAGGACCCGCTCCCGGGCAGGCTGGCCCGGCTGGGCATCCCGGTGGTGTGCAGCGGCCGGCCGCTGGACGGCGCCGACGTGCCGTACGTCGACGTCGACCACGTCGGCGGGGTCGCCCGGGCGGTCCGGTACCTGATCGAGAGCGGCCGGCGGCGGATCGCCACCATCGCCGGCCCGCAGGACATGGTCGCCGGCATCGAGCGGCTGGAGGGCTACCGCAACACGGTCACCGAGGCCGGCCTGCCGGTGCTGGTCGCGTACGGCGACTTCACCCGGGAGTCGGGCGCGGCGGCCATGCGGCAGCTGCTCGCCGCGCACCCGGACCTGGACGCGGTCTTCGCCGCCTCCGACCTGATGGCGCACGCCGCGCTGCGTACCCTCCGGGAGGCGGGGCGGCGGGTGCCGCAGGACGTCGCGGTGATCGGCTTCGACGACATCGAGACGGCGGCCTACACCGAGCCGCCGCTGACCACCATCCGGCAGCCGATCGTGGAGCTGGGTCGGGCGATGACCCGGCAGCTGCTCCGGATCGCGGCGGGCGAGGAGGTCGAGCGGGCCCTCATGCTGCCGACCGAACTGGTCGTCCGCGAGTCCGCCTAGCTCAGGCGGAGGCCGGGGCCGGGGAGTTCACACCCCCGGCCCCGGCCGTCCCGTCCGGGGTCCTACGACCCGGACAATCCTGCGATCACCGCGTCCGCGTCGCGGACCAGGACGGCCCGCACCTCGGCGTTCGGTACGACCTTGGGATCACCGGCCAGTTGCTTGACCGACTGGAGCTCCCGCACCGCCTGCTTGTCGCGCCCCTGGTCCACGAACCTGGCGGCCCGGTCGAGCGGCTTGTGCAGCTCCGTGGCGCTCGCGGCGGAGAGCCAGCCGGTGGCCCGGAATCGGTCCACCAGGTTGCCCATGTCCTCGACGGAGGTCGTCACGGTGAACGTGATCGACCGGGTCGACCGGTTGCCCGCCTCGTCGCACGCCACCACGGTCAGCGTGTGCTCGCCGAGCGCCAGGTCGTAGAGCGCCAGCAGGGTGTTGTCGAGGATCGGCCGTCCGTCGAGCGTCCCGGCCAGTGACGCGACCCCCGAGGTGCCGTCGGTCGCCGAGTAGGTGATCCGCACGTCCTGGCTGTCGCCGTATTGGGCACCGGCCGCCACCCCGGAGAGGAGGACCGCCGGGGCCGTACCGTCGATCTTCAGCACGGCGGACTTCACGCCCTCGACGTTGCCCGCCTGGTCCGTCGCGCGGTACCGCAGCGTGTGGTCACCGTCGCCGCGCCCCTCCACCGAGTCGGTGTACGCCGTCCAGGCGCCACCGTCGAGCGAGTACTCGATCTTCGCCACCCCGGACGTCTGGTCGGTCCGGTGTACGGGGTCCACCCGCCGCCGGTCCGGTACTCGGTGCGCGCCACACCACTGTCCGCGTCGGTGGCCTTGAGGGTCACCGTGACGTCGGCGCGGAACCAGCCGCCCGCGCCGTCCGGCTCGGCCGGCGAGGTCGTCGCCCGGGTGGTGGGCGCGACGGTGTCCGCCGGCAACGGCTTGAGCCGGATGTTGCGGAAGTAGACGTCGTCACCGTCGCCGTGGTTCTGGATGCCGACGTAGCTGGGCTGCCGCATCCGCGCCGGGTCGGTGTTGACGTACTGGTTGATCTTCGTGCCGTTCAGGTAGACCACGATGCTCTGGCCCCGTACGACGATCTCGTACAAGTTCCACTGCCCCGGGGGCTTGAGCGCGGCGTCCCGGGCCGCCAGGTCGGCCGACTGGAAGCTGTAGATCGCCCCCGTCGTCCGCTCCGGCGCGTCCGTGGCGTCGATCTACACGGCACCTCCTCACTTGATCGATCAACTTCTACGCGGACGTTAACGGCCCTGAAACACAAAGGACAGAGGGCGTTGACAAAAGTTCTGATGGTGCGAGCGGAACTTTCCCCATGGAGAGGAAAAGTGGGGGCGGGATTAACCCGTCGCGCCTTCCCGGGCCCACGGCTACCGTCGGCGGATGCTCGCGATCCGCCCTGCCCGCCCTGAGGACGCGCCCGCCGTGGTCGCGCTGCGCGCCGTGGTCCACCCGTATCTGGTGCGCGGGGTCGAGTCGACCCGCCAGATGATCGCCGATCCACCGCCCGAGGAAAACTGGGCCGCCTGGGTGGCTGAGGCGGACGGGCGGGTGGTCGGCTGGGTGTCGGCGTACCGGAACAGCCAGACCTCGGAGCCGGACATCGGCGAGGTGTCCACCCTGCACGTACACCCGGAACACCGGCTCCGGGGAGGCGGCAGCGCGCTCCTCGA
>NZ_JAPDPH010000352.1 GCF_026013475.1 Micromonospora yasonensis
GGCCCGCGAGCTGCTGGAGTCGATCGGCCAGTCCGAGCCGGGCCTGGACCAGCTGGTCCGGGTCGGTTTCCGGACCCTCGGGCTCCACACGTACCTGACGGCCGGCCCCAAGGAGGCACGGGCCTGGACCGTCCCGGTCGGCGCGACCGCGCCGGAAGCCGCGGGGGTCATCCACAGCGACTTCCAGCGCGGCTTCATCAAGGCCGAGGTGGTCTCCTACGCCGACCTGGTCGCGGCCGGATCGATGGCGGCGGCGAAGGCCGCCGGCAAGGTCCGGATCGAGGGCAAGGAGTACGTTATGCAGGACGGCGACGTGGTGGAGTTCCGCTTCAACGTCTGACTCCGGCCCGTTCCCGCAGGTCAGGAGGGGTGTGCCCTCACTCTGGCGCACACCGGGGGCACGACCCCACGCCTCATCGACCGCCCGGCGAGTGCGCTCCTCCGAGTCCGGCATCAGGTGCCCGTACGTCGACAGGACCAGGTTCGCGTTCTCGTGCCCCAGCCGCTCGGCGACCACGATGACCGACTCGCCCTGCATCAGCAGGACCGAGGCGTAGGGGTGGCGCAGGTCGTGGGTCGTGATGCTCTCGGGCAGGCCGGCCTTTCGGACCGCCGCGCCGAAGATGAGCGTGCCGTAGTAGTCGTGCCGGTAGGGGCCGGCGAAGCGGGTCGTGAAGATGGTGCCGTCGGCAGCCGGCGGGAAGTCCGCCATGTGTGCGCGGAGAGCGGCGGCCACGACCTGGGGTAGCGGGCCTGGTACGCGCTGACCCAGGGCGATTACGGGGGTGTAATCGCAGCCGCCGAGGCCGGCGAAGCAGTGGCAGCCCACGACGGCGCAGCGGTGCAGTTGGCAGCGCAGCGTGCCAAGGCTTGGGCGCGGCTTGGTGACAGGCGGCAGGTAGAAACGGCACTGGACAAGGGTCGCGCCTTGCTTGAGTCGTTGCCCTATCCCGAGGACACCGACCATCACTTCGTGGTTGACCCGGCAAAGTTCGACTTCTACGCGATGGACTGCTACCGGATCGCCGATGAAGACCGTCTCGCGGAAATGTACGCGCGCGAGGTCATCCGCTCATCGACAGACCCGGACGGGACCGAACGCAAGCCGATGCGCAACGCCGAAGCCCGCATCACGCTCGGGGTGGTGGCGGCCCGCGCTGGCGATCTCGACCAAGCCGTATCCCACGGTCGCCGGGCGTTGGACGGGGATCGCAAGTCACTGCCATCCCTGCTGATGTGCTCCAAGGAACTGGCGACCCTGCTACGGGAGCGGTACCCGAAGGAGCCAGAGGCAGTCTCTTACCTCGACGAGGTCGGAGCCCTCAGCGCGAGCTGACCCCGTCCTCCTGCCTGCACGGTTGCGTCCCGCCGGGTGGTGTAGAAGCTGACCTGCCACGGCGCGCCTCGGGCATAGAGGTGGGTCATCGCGTGAGTCTCTGTGTGAACGACCAAGAACACGTCGCCGGCAGCCGGCCGCGCCGCGCCTGAGCAGCGCGGCGCAGGGAAGGGCGCGCCCGGTCCGCGCGGCAAGCCCCAAGCATCGGGGCGGTGGCCGCGCGAGGCATGCCGGTCGTCCAGGAGCCGGCTCCGCAGCCGCTCAGGGTCAGGTCAACCCCTCGCCTGGGAGGGGGAGGGTGGCCGCCGGTGGCCAGCCCCGACACCGGGAGCCGGGTCCGTGCCGGGCGAGGTTGGGTCAACTGCGCCACTGTGGCGGTGTCCGCCGGGGGCGCGGTCCGTGACACGAGAGCCGACTCAGTCTGTCCCCGGCAGCGTCCGTACGTGCGTCAAGGTCCACTTGACGTGGCGGGCCGGGCGGCGGCCCGCTCCCCAGACGGGCGGGTTGAACTCAGACGGGATGGCAGGCAAGGTGACAGCGCTGACGATCTCAGTAGGATGCTCGCATGCCTCGGCCAGTGATCTTCGACCTCTACCACACTCTCATCCAGGGGGCCGACGAGGAGCGCGACCGGGTAGTCGGCGAGATGGCGGTCATGGTCGGGGTGGCTCCGGCCGCGCTGGTCGCCGCGTACCACGCCACCTGGCGGGACCGGATGGTCCGGTGGGACGTGGAGGAGACCATCCGCATCCTCGCCGGACGCCTCGGCGGTACACCAACCAACGAACAGGTGACACGGGCCGGGGAACATCGGCGAGCCCTCGGGCGCCGGGTGCTGGACAGTGTCTCGACCGCCACCCTGGACGTGCTCGACGCGCTACGCGACGACGGGCATCCGCTGGCCCTCATCAGCAACGCTACCTCGGACACTGCCGAGGCATGGCCGCAGAGCCGGCTCGCCCACCGGTTCGACGTCGCGGTCTTCTCCTGCGACGTCGGGCTATCCAAGCCAGACCCGGCGATCTATCACCTTGCTGTCGAGGGCCTGGGCGTTGGGCCGGCCGAGTGCATCTTTGTTGGCGACGGCTCAGACGGTGAGCTGGCCGGGGCGGCAGCGGTCGGTATGACCGTCTTCCGGACCACGGAGCACAACGACACCGACCCCAGCTGGGGCGGGCCGGTTATCGCTACCTTGGCCGACCTGCCCGCCATACTCCCAGAGCCGTTCAAGGTCATGGAGCCGTCCGGGGCACACACGGGGCACAAGACAGCGTGAAACGCCGGCAACCAGCGACTAATGACGTGAGCCCAAGACGGGACGTGACCAGCGTGCCGACCAGGCTGCCGCAGGTCACGGGAGGGCGCACCTAAGTTCCGTTTCAACGTCTGACTCCGGCCTGTTCCCGCAGGTCAGGAGGGCGTGCCCTCACCCTGAGGGTTCGCGTTCTCGTGCCCCAGCCGCTCGGCGACCACGCCGAGGTACGCAGTCAATTCTGGCATCAACCGGCCCGCGGGAGAAGCAGAGACTAGCTGCGACTGACCCAGCGGTAGCCGTCCCAAATCCACTGGGGCGTGGCGGCTCTATTGCCAGCGACTACCAGCATGATTGCGCCACCGCCGGCAGACACCGCGAAGACTACGAGACCGAGGAAGCTGCGTACAGCCGACTGGCTGCGACAGTCCTGCATGAGCGACGCGGTAATCGGATCTTCGCTTCCGCTCGTGTCCGGTGCTACGAGCCGAACTACCGGTGGCCCCCAACTTGCCGATGTGCCCAAGACACTGACGCTCGCTAACAGCAGTCATTTCGCCGCGGCGGTTGGCTGCCAACTGATCCGTTCATAGCAGACCAGGGCGATCAAGATGATGGCGACTAGAGCGAGGGCAGCGAGGGCGGGAAGGTGTCGGGCGACGGGCAGCAGCGCGAGGATGGTGCCGGCCGCGAGGATCGGGGCGGGTGGGGTGTGCCGGACGGTGAGTCGAAGGAACAGGGCCCGACCAACGAGGTAGAGGGCCGGGCCGCCGAACAGAGCGGCGGTCGAAGTCCAGTCCAGCGGGGTCCCAGCGGGCTGCTGGAGTGGGTGGTGGGCCATGTGGGCGAGGACCACCTCGATGCCGAGGGCCAGGTAGATGATCCCGGCGATGAGCGCGAAGTGCGCCAAGCTGTAGGCGATGCTGCCGGTCCGAGTCCGGCCCAGAACGGGGATCCGCGCGAGGGCTTGTCCGGCAGGTGCGGCGGCGTTTTCGAAGTACAGCCACCACAGGGCCAGCGCCGTGGTCAGGGCGAGCAGCGCAGCGATCAGGACCGGCCAACGAGTGACCGCCGATCCGGCGCCGACGCCCACCGAGATCAACGACTCGCCCAGAGCAATGATTACGATCAGGCCGTGCCGCTCGGCGAAATGGCTGGGGCTGGGCAACGGAGCACGTCCGGCAGACACCGCGATGAATAGGCCGCCGATGCAGTCGATGAGGAACGCCGCGGCCCACAACAGCGTCTGCGTGGCGCCGCCGAACACCGCGCCGAACAGCAGCGCAGTCAAGCCCGCCGAGACCGGGATGACCCGGAAGCGCAGCGAAGCGCGTAGCCGCGCGTTACCGGCTGATATGTGCCAGACGAGGGCCAGATATACCGCCCGGACGACGATGTAGACGAGGGCCAGAGTCATGGGCGCGGCCAGTGACTGGCTGTCGTGCCGCCACGCCTCGGGGAGGACTAGGGCGGCCACGAACATCGCGGCCATCACAGCGGAGTTTCCGGCGCGGACCAGGCCCACGTCGGCACGGACCTGGTTGGCCAACCAAGCGAAGTTAGTGAACGGCCACCACAGCAGCAGCAGGAGCACAAGGCTATGCGCCAGCCCGAGTGGCGTCGGCGCCCGTGCCGTGAACGTCGCCACCCGGATGAAGGCGAACACGAACACCAGGTCGAAGAACACCTCGAACGGCGTGGTCCGATGGGTTTCCTCGGTCGGCACCGGCGGCCCGGCCCGGAAGATGTGCCTCATAGGCCTATCTTGTTCGCCCAACATCCGGCAGATCCGGATTCAACACTTAACCCGGCAGCCGCCGCTGGCCACCACGGATGGCCTCGGCGCAGCTCGCAGATACCCCCACTTCGACCTCTCGGCTGGTCTCGGCGCGATGAGCGTGCGCGCGTGCGACATCTGCCAACCCGTCCAGGCCCTCATCCCGATACCGAGCGGTATGCGCGTGCGACCGTGGACGAGGTGGCGGCCAGATGCGGACGGGCCGGCAACCAGACGGTCTGAATGCCGAGTTGCTCGTTCATCGCAGCGAGCTGGTACTCGTGGCGAAGGTCCGCGGCCGTACGTAGGCCGCGGACGATGACCGTGGCGCCGCGGCGCATGCAGTAGGCGGTGGTCAGGCCGGTCCAGGTGTCCACCTCGACATTGCCCCAGGCTGCCGGCATGGCGTCGCGCA
>NZ_JAPDPH010000353.1 GCF_026013475.1 Micromonospora yasonensis
CCGCGCACGGCGCGGCCAACGCGGCGTTGATGACCGCCGCCGGGCTGGCCGAGACGGCCTGGACCCCGGCCGCGCTGGTCGCCTGTGTCCGGTCCCGGCTGGCCGGCCGGCACCCGCCGCGTTCGCTCACCGCACCGGCCCACCCGAGCCTGCCGCACCTCGGGCTGCCCGCGGTGGTCGGCCGGTGGGCGGCAGCGGACCCGCGTGCCCCCGTCCGCCGCCCGGCCAGCTGGCCGCTGCGTCCGCAGGACGCCTTCTTCCTGTACGCCGAGTCGGCGACGGTGGCGCAGCAGATCGGTGTGGTGATGGAGCTGGGACCGCGTGCCGACGGCCGGTCCCTCACCGCCGGGGACCTGGTCGCGCTGCTGGCCCGGCGGCTACCGGCGGTCACCACCCTGCGTCGGCGGCTGGTCGACCGGGGGCCCTGGCGCCGGGCGGGCTGGGTGGTGGACAAGTACGTCGATCCGGCCGCCCACCTCGACGAAGTCCAGGTGGAGCCCGGCGACGACGGCGGGGCCGAGGTCGACCGGTTCTGGTCACAGCCGCTGGCCACCGACCGGCCGCTCTGGCGGATCCTGCTGGTCGGCGGCCTGCCGGAGGGGCGTACGCGGGTGGCGATCAAGTTGCACCACTGCCTCGGCGACGGCCTGTCCACGATCGGCGTCCTGCAACGGCTGCTCGACCCGAGCGGCGGCCGATCGGCCCGCTGGGGTACTGCCGACGTCGGACCGGCCGGCCCGGGACGGCAGGGGTCGGGGGTGGGTGACCGGGGCCGCGAGGCGGCGCGCCGAGCCGCGCTCACCGCGGCCGGCCTGGCCCGGCTGGCCGTGCGGGGAGCGGCGCCGCCCAGCGTGCTCAACCGCATCCCCCGCTCACCACGCCGCCGCCTGTACGGCCTGACCCTGCCCGCCGCCGAGGTACTGCGCGCGGCGCGCGCCTGCCAGGCGCACGCCAGCGAACTCGTGCTGGCATTGATCGCCGGGGCGTTGGGCCAGGCCCACCCGGCACCGGTGCCGCCACGGATGCGGGCCATGTTCGCCGTCACCCGTGATCCGCGGCGGCGTGCGCCCACCCAGGGCAACTGGACCGGTGCGGTCGCCCTCGATCTCCCGCTCGGGCGGATCTCGCCGCAGGCCCGGGTCAGCACCGTCCGGGACGTGCTGCGCGCCGCGCTGCGCAGCGGCCAGGCCGAGGCCTCCGGCCTGGTCATGCGGGCGGCGGGCCTCCTTCCCGCGCCCTTGCACGCCGCGTTCGCGCGGCGCGTCTACACCGACCGGCACCTCAACGTCATCGTCTCCTACGTCCCGGCGCCGTTCCAGCCACAGCTGGCCGGCGCCCCGATCCGGAAGGTCACTCCGGTGGTCGCCCTCACCGACGGGGTGCCGGTCGGCGTCGGCGTGCTGCGCCGCGGGGCGGCCTTCGAGGTGGGAGTGCTGTTGGACGATTCGCTGGCCGGCTTCGGTGACCGCCTCGCCACCGCCCTGCCCGCCGCCCTGGCCGACCTGCTCGCCGAGGTCGACGGCGAGCAGGTCGACCTCGACGAACCGGTCGACCCCGACCCCGTGCGCGCCATGGTGGGGAAGGACGCCGGACCCGGGCGCGCGGGAGGCGTACCGCCGGAGACGCCGCGGTGCGGCTGACCGGAGCGGTGGTGCTGGTCACCGGCGCCTCGTCGGGCATCGGCGCCGCACTCGTGCGGCGACTGGCCGGCGCGGGCAGTCATGTTCTCGCGGTCGGGCGGCACCCCGACCGGCTCGCCCGGCTCGCCGCCGAGACCGACGCCACCACGCTGCTGGCCGACCTGGCCCGCCCCGGCGCGGGGCGGGACCTGGCCGACCGGGCCGTGGCCCGATACGGCCGGGTGGACGTGCTGGTCAACAACGCCGGCACCGGCTGGGCCGGCCAGTTCGCCGGGATGACCGAGGCGACCGCCGACGAGCTGCTCACGGTGAACCTGCGCGCGCCGATCGAACTGACCCGGGCGCTGCTGCCGGGCATGTGCCGGCACGGCGGTCACCTGGTCTTCGTCGGTTCGATCGCCGGCCGGCTCGGCGTGGCCGAGGAAGCCGTCTACGCCGCCAGCAAGGCGGGGCTGGACACCTTCGCGGAGAGCCTGCGCCTGGAACTGGCCGGCCGGCCGGTGCGGGTCAGCACGGTCGTGCCCGGAGTGGTGGACACCCCGTTCTTCAGCCGCCGGGGCCAGCCGTACCGCCGCAGCCGGCCCCGGCCGGTGCCGGCGGACCGGGTGGCCGCCGCGGTGACCACCGCGATAACCCGGAACCGGGCGGAGGTGTACGTCCCGGGCTGGCTGCGCCTGCCGGTGGCGGTCCGCGGGCTGCTGCCGGCGGCGTACCGTCGGATGGCCACCCGCTTCGGCTGAGCGGGAACGGCGGTGCCGCCCGAGCCGGGCGGATCCCCGTGGCCCGGTCAGGCGGCGCGGCCTCAGGCGGACCGCATCGCCCGCAGGGACTGGCGCAGCGACGCCATCGTGGCCAGCACGGCGGTCGGCTCGTACCCGCAGTGCGCCATGCAGTTCGCGCAGCGCGGGTCGCGCCCCCGGCCGTAGCTGTCCCAGTCGGTGGAGTCCAGCAGTTCCCGGTAGCTGGTCGCGTAGCCGTCCGTCATCAGATAGCAGGGCCGCTGCCAGCCGAGCAGCGAGTACGACGGGATGGCCCACGCGGTGCAGGGAAAGTCCACCTTCCCCTCGAGGAAGTCCAGGAACAGCGGCGAGTGGTTGAGCCGCCACCGCGCCCGACGGCCCCCCGCGAACGCCTTGCGGAACAGCTCCCGGGTCTCGGTGACGCCCAGGAAGTGGTCCTGGTCCGGCGCCTTCTCGTAGGCGTAGGCCGGCGAGAGCATCATCTCGTCCACCCGCAGGTCGTCGTTGAGGTAGTCGAGCACCTCGATCACGGTCTGCGGGGTGTCGGTGTTGAAGAAGGTGGTGTTGGTGGTGACCCGGAAGCCGCGCCGCTGGGCCTCCCGTACCGCCGCGACCGCCTCGTCGAAGACGCCGTCCTTGCACACCGACGCGTCGTGCCGCTCACGCAGGCCGTCGATGTGGACGGTGAAGGCGAAGTACGGCGACGGCTCGAACTTGTCGATCTTCTTCGGCAGCAGGACGGCGTTGGTGCAGAGGAAGACGTACTTCTTGCGCCGCACGAGTTCGGCGACCAGGGTGTCGATCTCGGGGTGCATCAGCGGTTCCCCGCCCGCGATGGAGATCATCGGCGCCCCGCACTCCTCCACCGCGGCCAGCGCCTGCTCCACCGGCATGCGGCGCTTGAGCAGGTGGGCAGGCTGCTGGATCTTGCCACATCCGGCGCAACTCAGATTGCAGGCGAACAGCGGCTCCAACTCCAGCAGCAGCGCGAACCGCTTCCGCCGGCGGATCTTCTGTCCGGCCAGGTACCTCGCGATCCGCAGGCTTTGACGCAACGGCATACTCACGGCTGGCGTACCTCCTTCGGCAGGGTGAAGCTGACGTCTTCGACGACTGTCGGGTGTTCGCTCACCTCCCTGGCGCCCAGCGCGACGAGCGCGGCGACGACCTCGTCGACCAGCCCCGGCGGCGCGGAGGCGCCGGCAGTCACCCCGACGGTGGTGGCTCCGGCCAGCCACCGCAGGTCCACACAGCTCACGTCGTCGACGAGGTGGGCCCGCGCGCCGGCCCGTTCGGCCACCTCCACGAGGCGCCGCGAGTTGGAGGAGTTGGCGGAGCCGACCACCAGGACGACCGCGGACCGGGCGGCAACCGTGGTGACCGCCCGCTGCCGGTTGGTGGTGGCGTAGCAGATGTCGTCGGATCCGGGGCCGGCCAACGCCGGGAAGCGGCGGCGCAGCGCGTCGAGGATGCCCGCCGCCTCGTCCACCGCGAGCGTGGTCTGCACCAGGTACGACACCCGGGACGGGTCGTCCACCTGCACCGTCTCGGCCGCGGCGAGGTCCGGTACCAGGCGCATCCGTTCGGGCGCCTCGCCGAGGGTGCCCTCGGTCTCCTCGTGGCCCGCGTGCCCGATCAGCAGCACCGTGTCGCCCCGACCGGCGAACCGGCGGGCCTCCGAGTGCACCTTCGTCACGAGTGGACAGGTCGCGTCGACGAGCGGTAGCCGGCGGCGGGCCGCCTCTCGGCGTACCGCTGGCGACACGCCGTGGGCGGAGAAGACGGTGAGCCCGCCGTCGGGAACCTCGTCGAGCTCGTCCACGAAGACCGCGCCACGGGCCCGCAGGTCGGCCACGACCCGGGTGTTGTGGACGATCTGTTTGCGGACGTAGACGGGGGGGCCGTGCCGGCGCAGCGCCTGTTCCACCACCTCGATCGCCCGCTCCACGCCGGCGCAGAACGACCGGGGCGAGGCCAGCAGGACCTCGTCGACGCTGCCGGCGGCGGCCCCCCACTCGGCCAGCGCCGCCGCCACGGCCGGCAGCACCCGCAGCGCGGCGCGGATCCGCCGGAGCGTGGCCGGCCGGTACAGCGGAACGGCCGCGGTGTCGGCGACGACCCGGACGCAGGCCACCGGCCGGTCCGCGCAATCGGCCAGGAGCCAGGCCGACTCGAGGTCGGCGACCAGCGCGCCGGTCGCCGCGAGCCGGGTCCGGGCCGCGCCATCGACCAGGCGGTCGCTGCTCAGCACCGGACCGAGGTGCACCCGGAGCCCGCGTCGGCGCAGCGCGGTGGCGAGCAGGGCCGCGGCCGGCATCCGCATCGCGGCCGGTGTCCCGGCGGCGGCATACGGGTCGGCG
>NZ_JAPDPH010000354.1 GCF_026013475.1 Micromonospora yasonensis
CACCCCCCACCCTCCCCCCTTACCCCCCCCTCTTCCCCCCCACCCCCCTCTCCCCGTCCTGATGCGTCGGCCCGAGCACCCGCCGCTGGTCCTCCAACAGTTCCTCGTGCAGCCGCAGCCCCTCCGCCATGTCTCCGCCCCGGCCGGTCCAGTACGCGAGGTGATGCCGGGTGGCCAGGGTACGCCGGTCGTCCGGGCCCAGAACGCGGATCTGGTCGGCCAGCACGGCCCGGTGCAGTTCCACCGCCTCCGCGAAGTCGCCAATCTCGCCGGTCGCGTACGCGATGCGGTGCCGGGTCTCCAGCACCTCCGGCGCGTCCTCTGCGAGGGCGCGCCGCTGGTCCTCCAACAGCTCCTGGTACAGCTCCCGGGAGCGCCGGTACGAACCAGCCTTCCCCGTCCAGTAGGCGGATCGCTCCCGTGCCCGCAGGGCGACCGGGGTGCCGGCGCCGGGGCGCTGCGCCAGCCGCTGGGCCCAGGCGGCCCACCGGTCGCGGTTGACCGTCGCCTGGGCGGCGGCGCGCCGTTCCAGGCTCGCCAGCAAACGCTCGTACAGGGACGGGTCCCGGCGCGCCGCGTGCCACAGATGCGCCGGCTCGGCTTGTTCGGCGTAGGCATGCAGAGGATCGTCCCGCTTGTGCTGGTCCATAGGAGCCATCATCTCCAGCGCCCGGCACAGCGCACGGTGGCCGGAGACCACATCGAGCGCCTCGCTCAGGTACTCGACCAGGGTCTGGTGGTGCACACCGAGGAGCTCGGCCCCCGCGGGATGGTCCGCCCGCACGAGCAGGCCCGGCAGGAGGTCCAGGACCTGCCCGAGCGCGTCGCCGGCCGGACCGCCCAGCTCGCCGACCGCGCGGGCCAGCAGGGCGCGGGGCAGCTCCGCACCCAGCCCGGAGGCGGCGAGCACCACCAGGACGGCGTCAACCCACTCCGACCGGCCGTCCGGCGCCGCGTACCGGGCCCGCAGCAGCACGGTTCCGTACACGTCCTCGTACGACACCCGGCCGACGTGCTCCAGGGGACCGTAGTCCGCGAGCAACCGGACGATCTCCCAGTTGCCGGCTGCCTGGCGAAGGATCTCCCGCTGGGGGCCGAGAGCCTGGCCGCGCGCCGCCAGGTAGGTGCTGAGCTGCTGTTCCCCCACCGCTGGGAGCGGCTCGCGGTGCCAGTCCTGCGGCAGATGCACGCCGTCCCGACTCGTGACCACCACGCCGAACCACGAGGGCGCCGAGTTGGCCAGGGTGGCCAGCGCGTGGACGACATCGGCGCGGCCGGGTTGCCCGATCTGGTCGAGCCCGTCCACGATCACGCGCACCGGCTCGCGCGGACCCATCAGGCCGAGCGGACCGGCCACGCCGAACTCCGCGGCGGTCATCGCGCCCTCGTCGTCTGCGGACGCCTGGGCCCGATACGCCGCCTCGGCTTCCGCGAACCCCGGCAGGTACCGGCGCAGCTGATCGGTCAGCTGCGGCATCAAACGGCCGGCGGCCCAAGCGGCGTCAGTGAGGCGGACGATTGCACACACGGCGGGGGAACTGCCCTCCGGGAGCAGCTCGGCACGGCACAGCGCGGCGGCCAGCGTCGTTTTCCCCGTGCCCATGGAGCCGAGCAGGGCCACGACCCGGTGCCGGCCGACCGAGGCGATGAGCCGTTCCAGCTCGGCAGGTGCCTGGAAGAGCTGGAGCGCCGGGATGAGCTCTCTGGCGGGACGTGTTCCGGCGAGCACGCTGAGCGCGGCGTTGTGCGCCGTGTTCCTGGCGATCCAGGTGCCGTACGGGTCGGCGGAAGCACTCCTGCCGCCGTCGTACGACGCGGACTGCGGGTCCTGCCTCACCAGATCCGGGCCGACCAGCCGGCCTACGGGCCCGGTGTGCAGCTTCTCGCCCAGCCGGATGTCCCCCTGCCGAATCAGCCTGTTGAGGGCCACGGAGAACTGTAGGCCGTACGCCGCGCGGCCGTCCGCCGATGACAGGAGCTCGATCCTTCGGCCGGTCTGCATGGCGGACGGAAACCAGGAACCAGCGGCGGCGAGCACCGCGTATCCGGACATGCACGCGTCAACAATGACGGTCAGTTCCCGGATGCCGCCGTGCCGCTGCGTCAGCGCGCGCAGCATCTGAGGGAGCTGGAAGGCCGTCTCCGTGCCGGGGACAGCCGGAGTGGAACGGACGGGGAAGAGGAACTCCCCTTCCCGGGAGGCGTGCCCGTGACCGACGAAGCCGACCACGAGAGACGCCCCGGACGCGGAGGCCCCGGCGAAGGCCTCGGTCAGAGTGACGGTCACCTCCTCGACCGTGGCGGGGTCGGTGAGCAGGCCGTCCCCGCACGCCGGGGCGCACGTGCCTCGGAGAGGGTCCAGCAGCAGGGCTGTCAGCTCCGTGGCGCACGAATCCAGCAGATCCAGCCTGTCCTCGGGCTTCACCTCGCGGGCGTCCCAGTGGGAAGCGATCACCAACGCTCTGCGTTCATCTGCCACCTGTCCATTATCGACTTGGGCTCAGGCGGTGGAACGATGGTGCGAGCGCGGGGACGCGGGCACGAAAGCTGACGGGAGACACATGGCTGACCTGGTCATGGTGCACGGCATCGGTTCCACGGACGAGACTGAGGAGGAGTTGAGGACGAACTGGGTGCGGGCGCTGGCGCACACCCTGCGCGACAACGACCACCCCGAACAGGCCGACCGGCTCGAGGAGGGCTCCACGTCGGTGGCCGTTGCCTATTACCGCCACCTCTACGCGCCCTTTGTACCGCGGGACGACTGGGACGTGCCGTTTCCCGAACAGATGGCGCTGACCAGCGAGGCCGTGGGCGAGAACATCATGGACAACATCAGCCGACATGCCTCGGACCCGACGGACAGCGCCGAAGCCGCCCACGAACTGGACGAGCTACGCGCGGAGGTCGGCCCCGAGCAGGGGCCGTACGCCCCGGTCCGGCTGGTCGTCGCCTTGCTGGGGCGGCTCGGCCCAATCGCCCGCTCCGGCTTCGCCGCGGTCACCAGTACCGGTGTTTTTCACCTGGGGCAGGTGGCCGCGTACCTGGACGACGAGTCGGTGCGCGAACAGGCGATCGACGCCGTGCTGTCCCGGGTGACACCGGACACCAAGGCGATGATCGCGCACTCGCTCGGCACCGTCGTAGCCTATGAGGCCCTGCACAGGCTCGACCAGCCGCTGCCGCTGCTCGTCACCTTCGGCTCGCCGCTCGGCCTGCGCTCGATCATCCGCGAACGGCTGCGCCCCCAACCGCTGCGGACGCCGGAGCAGCTCAAGCGCTGGGTGAACGTCGCCGACCGTGACGACTACATCGTCTCCACGCTCCGGCTGAGGACGCTGTTCCCCGACAGCGACGACGTGCTGGAGCGCACGCGCCTGGTGAAGAACGCCAACGGCGATCCGCATGCCGCGTTGGAGTACCTCAAGCACTGGGAGACGGTGGCGCCTCTTGCTCAGTTGCTCTGACCATCGCACCACGGGCAGATGAACGGGGTCGCGGCGGCCGGGACGGCACCCGATCCCCCGGGCGCGGCTCAGCCGAGGTCCACGACCAGCGGCCGGTGGTCGGAGATCACCGACAGCGGGGTGTCGACGGCGGTGACCGGGGGCAGCCGGTCGAGGCCCTGCCGGTCGGCGAGGACGTGGTCGAGCTGGACCCGGGGCTGCCCGGCCGGGTAGGTGGGTCGCCGGCCCAGGGGCCGCCAGCGCGACAGCAGCGCGGCCGGGCCGGCGGGCAGGTTCAGGTCGCCGAGCAGGATCCGCGGGGCGGGCAGCGTGCGCAGGGCGCGGACCACCCGGCGCAGCTGCAGGATGTTCCAGCCGGGCACGAAGGACAGGTGGGTGGCGGCGACGGTCAGCGGCCCGTGCGGGGTGTCCAGGACGGCGGCGAGGACGACGCGGGGTTCGTCGTGCAGCAGCACCAGTCCCCCGCCGGGGCCGGGCACGTAGACCGGCGAGCGGACCGGGGCGGGGCGCAGGCGGGTGACCTGCCAGGAGCGGACGGGGTGGCGGCTGACCAGGCCGACGCCGTAAAGGGGTTCGCCGTGTCCGTCGTCGTCGTGGGTGAGCGGCCGGAACTGTTCGCCGGGGGTGCCGACGACGGCGGCGGCGAAGCGGTGCTCGGGGGCGTCGAGGGCGCGGGCGGCGATGGCGGTGAGGTCGAGCTTGCCGCTGCGGGACTGGTCCCGGTCGACCTCCTGCAGGGCGAGCACGTCGGCGTCGAGCGCGGCGACGGCGGCGGTGAGCCGGTCGGGGTCGACGAGTCCGTCGGTGAGGGAGCGGCCGTGCAGCAGGTTGAAGGTGGCCAGGCGCACCTGCACACCCTACGTCGGCGTGGCAGGCTTGCCGCGTGATCAAGGCGTTGCTCTGTTCGGTGCTGGTGTTCGTGGCGGTGGCGTCGGCCGGCCTGTGGTTGCGGCGGCGGCGCGGCCGCTGACGGGCGGTGAGCCTGGCCACAGCCGGTCTCGTCGGGGCGGTGGCGGTGGGAAGAATGACGGCCCGTGGATCCTGTCTCGCTGACCACCCTGTTGACCGCGGCCGCCATGGCGGGCTGGGTGGACGCCGTGGTCGGTGGCGGTGGGTTGCTGCTGCTGCCGGCGCTGCTGGTGGCCGCGCCCGGGGTGCCGGTGGCCACGGCGCTGGGCACGAACAAGCTGGCCGCGATCTTCGGCACGTCGACGGCGGCGGTGACCTATGCGCGGCGGACGAAGATGGACTGGGGGGTGGCCGGC
>NZ_JAPDPH010000355.1 GCF_026013475.1 Micromonospora yasonensis
CCGGGCGAGGGTCCAGGCCAGCTCGGTGCCCCAGTCGGCCAGCCGCTCCGCCTCCCGCCGGTACGGCAGCAGCGCCGCGGCCAGCCCGGACAGGTGCGCGTCGAGGGTTTCCCGCCGGTCCATCAGGCCACCGCCGGAGCGGGCCGGGCGACCGTGGCCAGCGTGGTGTAGACCGCGCCGAGCTGCTCGGCGCAGCGCTTCCAGGAGTACCGGCTGCGGATCCGGTCCAGCGCCGCGGTGGCGTACGCGAACTGGCGGAGCTTGTCGGTCAGCAGCCGGCGGATGGCGGTGCCGAGCGCGCGCGGGTCGCGCGGCGGCACCAGGTCGCCGGTGAGGCCGTCGACAACGGTGTCGGCGATGCCGCCGACGTTGGTGCCGACCACCGGGACGCCGCAGGCCATGCCCTCCAGCGGGGTGAGCCCGAACGGCTCGTACCAGGGGGCCGCGACCAGCACGTCCGCCGAGCGGTACCAGCGGGCCATCTCCTCGCGGGGCACCGCGCCGACCAGCTTCATCCGGTCGGCGACGCCGCACGACTCGGCGAGGGTGTGCAGCCGGCGGGCGAACGAGTCGGCGGGGAGCAGGTCGGCCGGCGGGCCGCCGACCAGCACGCACTCGGCGTCCGGCACCGCCGGCAGGGCCCGGACCACGTCCAGGAAGCCCTTGCGCTCCACCAGCCGGCCGACGGTGAGGATCCGCGGCCGGGCCGGGTCGCGCGGCGCGACCGGGCCGTCCGGGCGGAACACCGCCTGGTTGACGCCGGACGGGACCAGCGCCATCCGGGACCGCGGTACGCCCATCCGGACCAGCTCGCGGACCTCGTCCTCGCACTGCACGACCACCCGGTCGACGGCCCGGCCGAGCGCCCGCTCGTAGCCGATCCGCCCTGGTGGACTGGTGTCCCGGGCACCCTGGTGGCGCCGCTTCACGGTGCCCAGGGCGTGGTACGTCAGCACCGTCGGCACCCCGGTCCGCCGGCCGGCGTGCACGGTGGCCAGCCCGCTCATCCAGAAGTGCGCGTGCGCCACCTCCGGGGTCCAGTCGCCGCGCCGCCAGGTGTCCGCCAGCCAGCTGCCGAACTCCCCCATGTACGGCAGCAACTCGTCCTTGGGCACCCGCCGGGGCGGTCCGGCCGGCACGTGGCACACCTGGTAGCCGTCCAGGGTGGACACCGCCTCGGGCAGGGTCGCGGAGTCGCGGCGGGTGTAGACGCGTACGTCGTGCCCCTCGCCGACCAGCGCGGCCGCGAGTTCCGCCACGTGGGTGTTCTGGCCGCCGGCGTCCTCCTCGCCGAGGACGGCGAGCGGGCTGGCGTGCTCCGAGATCATCGCGATGCGCATGTTTCCCCCTCCATCAGTCGGTCCCAGTCGGCGAGGAACCGGTCGAGCCCGAACCGTTCCTTCGTCACCTCGCGTGCCCGCGCCCCCAGGCGGTACGCCGCGTCGCGGTCCTTGGCGAGCCAGCGGGCCGCCTCGACCAGCGAATCCACCCGGGTGGAGAGCACCCCCGCGTCGGGCGGCACGGCGTCCACCGCCTCGGTGGTGGCCAGGGCGATCACGGGCATGCCGATGGTCATCGCCTCGATCAGGCTCAGCCCGAGGGAGGTCCAGCGGCACAGGTGCAGGTACGCCCGTCGGCGGGCCAGCTCCGTGTGCATCCGGCCCTGCGGCACGTCCTCGTGCCCGGTCACCGGCACCCCGGGGGCGCCGGCCGCGGCGAGCGCCTCGGGCAGTCCGGCCACCCCCATGCCGTAGACGTCCAACGGAGCGACCGCGGCGAAGCGCGGCATCAGGTCGGTGCCGGTGACCCGCCAGCGGCGTACCGGCTCGTTGGTGACCACGGCGAGCCGGTCGAGCTCGCCGGTCCACTCCACGGTGGGCGGCACGATGCCGTGCTCGACCACGGCGGTGCGGGTGGCGCCGTTGTCCCAGAACAGCTCGTTGAAGTGGGTGACGTGGGTGAGCAGCAGGTCGTCCCGGTCGGCCATCGGGTGGCGGGTGTTCGGCACGTCGCCCTTCGGGGTGTTGTGCTCGACGTAGATCGCCGGCAGGTCCCGGCCGGGGCGCCGGCCCAGCCACTGCTCGGCCAGCTCCAGCTCCTCCGGCCGTTGCAGGATCACCAGATCGACCTCGGCCTGCCGCAGCTTCTGCGGGGCCACCTCGACGGCGTTCGCCGGCCAGTCGTACGTCCGCGCCCGGCCCAGCCCGTACGGGCCCCGGTCGGGTGTGACCGGCACCAGGTAGCGGTGCCTCCCGTGCACGAACGACGTCGTCCAGGAGCCGTGCACGTGCCACAGCAGAACGTTCATCTCTCTCCTCGTCACGGTTCGGGGGAAGGGGGCCGGTTCAGCGGGGCGGGGGAGGGGCGAGCAGGCGGACGGCCGCGACCACCTCGGCCGGGTCCACGCGGGTCAGGCAGGGGTGGCCGGGCACCGGGCAGCGGGTGGCCCGGGTGTCCCGGCAGGCCGCCCCGGCGTCGCCGAGGCGTACGGTCGGCACCCGGTAGGGCCCCCACTGTCCGAACGGGACGGTCGGGGCGAAGAGGCTGACCACCGGGGTGCCGACCGCGGCGGCGAGGTGGGCCGGACCGGTGTTGCCGACCACCAGGCAGCGGGCGCCGGCGAGGATCCGGGCGAGCCCGGCCAGGTCGTGCGCCCCGCCGAGGTCGGTACCGCCGGCAGCGGCCACCCGGGCGGTCAGCGCCCGCTCGTCGGGACCGCCGGTGACGACCACCCGGTGCCCGTCGGCGGCCAGCGCGGCGACGATCTCCGTGCACCGCTGTGCGGGGCAGGCCCGAGCCGGCACCGACGAGCCGGGGTGCACCACCACGTAGTCGCCCGCGGGCAGGTCGCGTCCGGTCCCGCCGTCGGCCGGGATCCGCGGGGCGGTGCCGGCCCGGCCGGGGAGGCCGAGGTCGTCGCGCAGCCGCAGCACCGGCTCGTCCCCCTCGGGCAGCGCGAACCCGGCCGCGGCGGCGAGCGAGGCCGCGCGCTCCGGCTCCGGCACCCCGACCGGTACCCGGTGCCGCACGTCGAGCAGCGAGCCCGGGTAGTCGTCGCTGATACCGCTGATCCGCGGGATCCCGGCCAACCGCAGCAGCAGCGCCAGGGGGAGCGGGGACTGGTGGAACGAGGTGAAGATCACGGCCTCGTCCGCGCCGACGGCGGCGAGCCGGTCGGTGAGGGCACGGATGTCCGCGGGGTCGACCGGCGGCGCCGGGGCGTCGATCCAGGGCAGCGGCCAGTCGATGATCTCGTCGACGCCGGGCAGCAGTTCGGCCGCCGCCCGGCCGCGTGGCCCGCAGAGCAGTACCACCCGGTCCGCGCCGGCCGCCACCGCCCGGATACCGGGGCCGGTGACCAGCATGTCCCCGGCGGCGTCGCTGCGCACCACCAGGACCGTCCCGGCCCGCCCGGTACGCGGCACGACCGGCTGGACCGCCCGCATCCGGCGCAGGATCTCGTCGACCGCCCCGGGCAGGTCCCCGGCCACGGCCGGCGCCTCGTCGACCTCTTCGGGGCGGGTGACCGGGGTGGGCACCAGGACGGCGGTGGCCCCGGCGGCCAGCGCGGCCGTCATGTCCCGGCCGATGTCGCCCACCATCAGGCACCGCCCGGGCGTGGTGCCCAGCGCCCGGGCGGCGGCGTGCACCAGACCCGGCGCCGGCTTGCGGCAGCCGCAGCCGTCGGTGTCGTCGTGCGGGCAGACCGCCCAGTGGTCGAACGGCCCGAGCAGCTCCTCGACCCGGGCGTGCACCGCCCGCAGTTGCTCCTCGGTGACGTAGCCCCGGGCCAGCCCGGACTGGTTGGTGACCACGGCGAGGCGTAGCCCGGCCGCGCGCAGCCGCTCCAGCGCCTCCCGTGCGCCCGGCACCGGCCGGACCTTCTCCGGGTCGCCGTTGTAGGGCACGTCCTCGATGAGCGTGCCGTCCCGGTCGAGCAGGACCGCGTCGTACAGGGGGGACCGGGGGGAAGTCATGCCGGACCAGTTGCCCAGGGCAAACGAGGTAAACATCAACTTTTCGCCTCCGGGCCGACCACCGACCCGGCCGGCGTCGAGCGGGCCCGCCACCAGCCGCGCACCCAGTGGGTGACGGCGAGCGGCGGGATGAGCGCGCTGGTGACCAGCATCGTGGCGACCTCGTCGGCGGTCCGCGGGCCCGGCGCGATCCGGACCCGGGCGAACTCCGCGGTGCCGGCCGCCCAGGCCAGCCCGGCCAGGCCGGCCACCGCGCCGAGGGCATGCCGCCGGCCGCCGGGCCGGTCCGCGCCGCGCAGGGCCAGGGCGGCCAGCGCGACCGCGCTGGCCGCGGTGATCGCGACGTGCCGGGTCCGCCGCCCCGGGGGCAGGCCGAGGTCGGTACGCCAGGCCCGGCCGTACAGCCGGCGCAGCAGCGCGTCGTCGGCGTTGCCGCGCTGGGTGCGCAGGCTGACCCAGCGGCTCTCCGGGCGTACCGGATGGGTCACCCGGCGGTGGCCGCGCACCAGCACCCAGCCGGCCTGCCGGACCCGGTGGGCCAGCTCCGCGTCCTCGCGGTAGGCCCGGGGGAAGCGCTCGTCGAAGCCGTCGACGGCGGCCAGCGCCGCGCGGCGGTAGGCCATGTCGGCGGTGATCCACCTCCCGAGGGCCAGGCCGGCGGTGCCGCGCTCCCAGTCGGTGGGGCGGCGGCCGGCGGGCAGCGGCACCTCGACCACGCCCTGCACGCCGCCGACCCGGTCGGTCA
>NZ_JAPDPH010000356.1 GCF_026013475.1 Micromonospora yasonensis
CACCGGCGCGTTCAGGGGCAGGAGCGGTGCGGTCCGCTTCGACTTGCACGGGAGCAGTGACCTTTGGCGACCCGAGACGTCGGCGCGTCGGCAGGGCGTGTGTCCATACGTACCAGCGGGAGACTGCGACGGACGTACGGACGGTGAGGAAGGTGCCGGCGGCGCACACCCGCTCGGCTATGAGCGGGCGTCGGTGGAAGGCGCGCATGAGCACGGCTTGATCAGTGCTGATCGGTTTCCTCGCCGGTCACCTTGTCCTCGGAGCCGACGGACGGGGCCGTGCCGTCGCGGAGGTCGTGGGCGGCGCCGGGCGCGGCGAACTCCAGCAGTCGGGCGCCTTCGGTCTCGATCTCGGCGCGCTCGGTGGCGGTCAGGGGCCGGAACGGGTCGATCTCCAGAGTCGCTGACGCCTTGCCCGGATGGAGCTTCCAGGCGCCCGTCACCTGCCCGTCCACCAGGAAGGTGGCGCGCATCCCGTTGCGCGTCATGACCCGTTTGCGGGCCTCCTCTGAGATCACGCGGGTGCGGTCGGAGTGGGAGGCCAGGAGGTTGTCGTATTCGGGCAAGAAGCGAACCGGAGCGCAGGCGTCGGCATCGGGGCGTGGCGCATCAGGCAGGTCGAACAGCTCCACCCCGTGCTCGTCACGGAAGACCGCCAGCCGCGGCCGCAGCCTCTCCAGGACGAGACGCAGCCGGGTTCGGCCGGCCCACGTCTGCACGTCGGTGACCGAGGCCGGGCCGAACGCGGCGAGGTAGCGCAGCACGATGTGTTCGGAGTCGGCGGCGGGGGCGGGCTCGGCTCCGGTCCAGCCGGCCGCCGTCGCGTACCGGGTGGTGCCGCCGACGCCCCAGATGGCGCGTGGCGGCACCTGGACTAGCGGCACCAGGTTCCGCACTACGGTGGCGAGCGCGCGGGGCTCGCGATCGGGCCACCGCTGGTGCAGCGCCGCCCCGAGCTCCTTGGGGGTGAGGTGTCGTGCGCCGAGCAGTGCCCGGCCGGACTCCGCCACGGTCGCACGGTCCAGACCGGTCAGGATCGTCTTGAACGCGGTGTCCAGCTCACGGTCGAGCGCGGGCTGCGCCCATGGCCGCAACGACCGGTAGTCCGCCGTGGTGACCAGGTGGACGGTGCTGCGCATCAGCGCGACCCGCACCAGGCGGCGCTCGGTCAGCGCGTCCGCCAGGTCGGCGGTGCCGAACTTCCGCAATCTGCTCCAGAGCCCGAAGTAGGGCGCGTACGGCGCCTGCGCCTGCATGCCGACCAGCCGGGTGACCGCCTCCTCGGCGGTCGCGTCGGCCCGTTCCAGCAGCATCTGACGGGCCAGCAGGGCGCGCCCCAACTCCCGTCGTCCCAGCACCTGTGCCACCGTGCCGTCCTTTCCGTCCAGACGGCAGGGGCGGCGGATGCCGCCCCTGCCTCGTTGATCAGCCGCCGAAGTCGGCCCGGTGATCTGCGGCCCACTCGGCGTAGGTGCGGGCGGGGTGCCCGGTGATCTGCTCGATGACGTCGTTGACCGGCGCGGGCTTGCCGACCGCCTGCGCCATGAGATCGAACAGCGCCGCCAGGAACTCGGGGTCCATGAACTGGCTCATCTGCTGCAGCACGGGCTCCGGGTCGAGGTCCTCGACGGTGAGCGGGCGCCCCAGCGTCTCGCCGAGGATGCGGACCTGTTGTGCCTGGGTCAGCGACTCGGGGCCGGTCAAATCGTAGGCCCGCCCCGCGTGCCCGCCGCCGATCAGGATTCGCGCGGCCACCTCGGCGACGTCCCGCTCGTGCACGGCGCTGAAGGCCGCTTCGGCGTACGGCGAGCGAATGACGTCACCGCCTTGGAGCTGCATCGCGAACGTCAACGAGTTGATGGCGGGGAACAGCAGCCGCAGGAACGTCCACTCGATCCCGGACGCCTCGATGGCCTGCTCGACATCGCGGTGGTACTGGGCGATCACGTCGGGCTGCCGCTCGGCGCCCCGGACGACCGCCCCCGAGGACAGGAACACCAGCCGACGCACCCCGGCCTGGCCCGCGGCCGCCAGCAGCGGAGCGACATCCATCCCGTACTGCAGAACCAGGAAGGCGGCCTCGACGCCGGCCAGCGCCGCCGGCAGCGTCTCGGGCTTGGTCAGATCGCCCCGGACGACGTCGACCTCCGCCGGGAGCCCGGCCTGCTCCGGGGTACGGGTCAGCGCCCGCACCGGCGCACCCGCGGCGACCAGCTCCTCTACCGCCTGACGTCCGAAGTGAGCCGTGGCACCGATGACGAGATACATGAGGGTTTCCCTTCGTGCGAAAACATGGGGATCTGATGGGGTCCGCCGACAACCGGCGGCGGATTAGCGAACCTTGCGGAAGAACTGCCGGATGTCGTCGACGAGCAGATCGGGCGCGTCGTGGGCGGCGAAGTGGCTGCCCCGGTCGTAGACGTTCCAGGAGAGGATGTTCTTGTGGTCGCGGTCGGCGAACGTCCGGATGGACTGGAAGTCCCAGGCGAAATTGGCCAGGCCGAGGGGCACGGTGGTCGGCTTGGGCACGGACGTGCCCCGGCCGTTCGACTTCTGTTGTACGGGGGCCGCCGCCGCGTCCTCGTAGTAGAACCGGGCGGCTGAGGCGCCCGTGTTGGTCAGCCAGTAGATCATCACGTTGGTGAGCACATAGTCCGGGTCGAGTGAAGCGCCGAGCAGCTGCGCGTGCCAGCCCAGCAGACCGGCCGGGGAGTCGGCTAGGGCGTGCGCCAGATTCTGCGGCTCGGTGGACTGGAGCTTGTCGTACGCGCCCCGGTTCTGGGTGAACCACTCGGCGAACGCGAGCTTGCCGCGCTCCTCCTCGGACAGGCCGGCCAGCTCGGCACGGTCGCCCGACGGGAATGAGAAGACCTGCGTCACGTGCACGCCGCAGACGTGCTCGGGGTCGACCCGGCCCACCTCGGGCGAGATCAGCGATCCGCCGTCGTTGCCGACCGCGCCGTACCGGTCGTACCCGAGCCGGCGCATCAGCTCGGCCCAGGCCCGGGCCACCCGGTACCGGTTCCAGCCGCGCTCCCGGGTCGGCCCGGAGAAGCCGAAGCCCGGCACCGACGGAATGACGAGGTGGAACGCGTCCGCCGGGTCGCCGCCGTGGGCCCGCGGGTCGGTGAGTGGGCCGATCACGCCCAGCCACTCGACCACCGAGGTCGGCCAGCCGTGGGTCAGGATCAGCGGCGTCGCGTCCGGCTCCGACGACCGCACGTGCAGGAAGTGGACGTTCTGGCCGTCGATCTCAGTAGTGAACTGCGGGTACGCATTCAGCTTCGCCTCCCAGGCCCGCCAGTCGTACCCGGTGCGCCACCGCTCGACCAGCTGCTTGACGTAGCCCACCGGTACGCCGTACTCCCAACCGGGCGGCACCGGGCCGGCCGGCGCCGACTCGTCCGCGGGCAGTTCCTCCGCCCATCGGGTCCGGGCCAGCCGCTGCTGGAGATCGTCGAGCTCGGACTGGGGGATGTCGATCCGGAACGGGGCGATCGTGCTGTCGTTCGTCATGGTCATCAGCGTACGATCCGTTTAGGCAAGGTCCGTTCCTAATGAACTGGCAGACTCCGAAGAATGTTGGAAACCTCGGCGCGGCTGCTGCGCCTGCTCTCGCTACTCCAGACGCCCCGCGAGTGGACCGGCGCCGAACTGGCCGAGCGGCTGGCGGTCAGCACCCGCACCGTCCGCAACGACGTGGAACGCCTGCGAAACCTCGGCTACCCGGTGCACGGCACCCGAGGCGCGGTAGGCGGCTACGACTCGGCGCCGGCGCCGCATTGCCGCCCCTGTTGCTCGACGACGAGGAGGCGGTCGCGGTGGCGATCGGGCTCCGCACCGCCGCCGGGGGCACCATCACCGGGGTCGAGGAAACCTCGCTGCGCGCACTGGCCAAGCTGGAGCAGGTGCTGCCAGCCCGCCTCCGGCGTCGCGTCGACGCCCTCAAGCAGTACGCCGTAGCGGTGCCGCGGGACGACCTGGGCCCGCGGGTGGACGCCGACACGCTGAGCGCCCTCGCCGCCGCCTGCCGGGACCACGAGCGCCTGCGATTCGACTACCGAAGCCACGACGGCTCCGAGAGCCGGCGCGAGGTGGAACCGTACCGGCTGGTCAACTGGGGACGCCGGTGGTACCTCGTCGGGTTCGACGTCGAGCGGGCTGACTGGCGAACGTTCCGGGTGGACCGGCTCCGCCCACGCACCCCGACGGGCCCCCGATTCATCCCCCGCGATCTCCCCGAGGAAGCCGTCGACCAGGTACGCCGGGGCGTGTCGTCGGCCGCCTGGCGGTACCGAGCCCAGGTCGTCGTGCACGCACCGGCCGAACAGCTCATCGAGCAAATCAACGCCGCCATCGGCACCATCACCCCGGTCGACGACACCCACTGTCTGCTGGACACCGGCGCGGACAGCATCGAGGCGCTCGCCGTCCACCTCGGCCTGCTCGGCGTCGACTTCACCGTGACGGAACCCGCGGAACTCGTCGAACTCGTGCGTACGCTCGCCGGCCGCTACCACCGCGCCACCACCAAACCGCGTCCGCAGGACACCTAGGCCAGGGCCGCCTCGGACCGCCCGGCGCGACCCATCTTCACCATCAAGGTCGCACGGATTACCGCAGACCAACAGGACGATCCGCACACCCGAGGCATGCACTCTTC
>NZ_JAPDPH010000357.1 GCF_026013475.1 Micromonospora yasonensis
GCCAGGCGCACCACGTGGAAGGGGTCCATCGCCGCTACCGCGGCGGGGATCTCCTCAGTGGCGGCGGACCGACGCGCCAGCCACCATCCAACCAGCGACTACACCCTCAACTGTGCAGAGCCCGTAAAGGCGGTTCTTGCTCAGGATGTCGGAGCGCCGCCGGCGGCTCGATCGGGCGTCGGTTCGCCACGGCCAAGGCCGCCTCGACATGGGAATCCATGGGACATGTGTCGGTCCCTCGAACAGCGGCCTTGGCTTGGCAATCAGTTCATGATCTGCACCATCGCCTCTGGTGCGAGCTCGCCTCCCCCGCCTTGGCGCTCGAATGCGCTCCTTGCGGCCGGACCGCCAGAAACCACCGGATGTGCGGGTTCGCTGGTAGGTCATGAAAGTGGGCGGGCACCGTCGGCACCCGCCCACTTCTCGTAGCAGTGTCAGTTAAGCAGGAACGTCTGCGTCTGCGGGTTGAGCATCGGCAGCTTCCTGGCGCCGGCCGTCTCGGGGCCGCTGAACCGGATCACGTCCACGCCCCGGGAGATGTCGTTAGCGACGATCAGGCCGTTGTACCAGTACGTCGACCATTGATTGGACCGCATGTCGTAGTAGGCGATCTCCTTCGGGTTACGCGGGTCGGTCAGGTCGACCATCGAGGTTCCCGAGCCGTAGGCGGACGAGACCAGGATGTTGCGGCCGGCCACCGGAACGTAGTTGAAGTTGTGGTACGTGCTCGGCTCGGCGCGCGGGATGCGCAGGTGGCTCAGCGGGGTGCTGGGGTCGTCGACCGCGTACGTCCAGATCGCCCCGAACGGCTCCTGCGCGGGCCCGAAGTACTCATCGCCGAAGGTGACGTACTTTCCGTCGTTGGTGAACGCCGCGCTGTGCCAGATGTCCACGTCCGGCGTGTCGATGTTGGCGATCACGCGTGGGGCTAGGGGGTTGCTGATGTCCCACAGCTGGCCCTGGGACAGACAGGCCGCGGCGGCGAGCTTGCGCGGGGTCAGCACCTGGATGTCGTGGCAGGCGAAGAAGTCGCCGGACGCGCCGGCGAAGGGGTCGATCCCCTTGATGGTGGGCTCGGCGACGACCTTCGCGGCGATGCCGGCGGCGGCATCGCCGCCCGGGACGTCGATCACGGAGATCCGCTCGAACGGGGCCCGGCAGTCCGGCCCGATGGCGCTGGCGCTCAGCGGGTACGACGCGACGTAGATGTACGTGCCACCGTCCTCGCGCGGCACGAGGGTGTGGGTGTGCGAGCCGCAATCGGTCCGGATCGCCTGCAGGAACCGGGGCGCTCTCGGGTCGCTGACGTCGAAGACGCGTACCCCTTCCCAGGCGCCCGGGGTGGACGCGGTGACGTTGCGGGATCCCTCGCAGCCTGGCGTGCTCTGCGGCGTGTCCACGGACAGGAACAGCAGGTCACCCCAGACCGAGACGTCGCCCTGGGGCCCGTTGCAGTGCACGTCGGCCAGCTCGACCGGTGTGCCCGGCTCGGAGATGTCGATGATCCGGAAGCCGCCGTAGTGGCCGGCGAAGACGAGGTTCCCGGAGAAGGCGAGGTCGGAGTTGGTGCCGCCGGTGTGGGCGGCGGTCGAGAGCAGGTGCATGTTCTTGCTGTAGCCGTCGGCGGGGCTGCTCGGCGGAGGCGGCGGGACGGCCCCGTCGTCCCACGGCTCGTGCGCCTGGGCCGGCGATGACATCACCGCGAGCATGATCGCCGCGCCCGCGACGACGAGTGATCGGATTCGGGAAGGTCTACGCACGGCGCCCCCTCACGTCGGGCGTGTCGCCAGGTGATGCGTCACGCAGGTGATCATCACACTGTCAAATATCCTCATGTATCGCTAGACCTTTACCAAAACGAACCTTGTCCAGGACCGCCGGCTGGCTGTCCGGCTCTGCACGCGCCCCTTGCCACTGCTCGCCGAGCAGGGGCTCGGCACACGCCAACGTCGCCGCCCTGACGTCACCGGGAGCATCTGGTGGTCGTGGCGTGGCCTGTGTGCCACCGACCAGGCTGTTCGCAGATCAGTCGGCGGGTCGTCGGGCGACCAGTTCGATGGCGGGGCTGTTCATGCGCCTCGGCCGCACCTGGAGGCTCACGTCGGCGAAGCCGACGGCGGTCACATCGTTGGCCAGCTGCTCGGGTGAGGTGTCCAACACGTGGCGGTGCACCGTTATCACCAGCCGCCCGCCGGGCCGCAGCACCCGGAACGCCTCGGCCAGGCCGGCCTGCCGGTCCCACAGCATCACGTTGTTCACCGAGACCATGGCGTCCATGCTGGTGTCGGCGCAGCCGGTGCGGTCGGCGGTGCCGTCGTGGATCTCGACCACTCCAGCGGCGATCGCGTCGGAGCAACGGGCGGTGGCCAGCTGGCGCATGGTTGCGGAGGGATCGACGCCCACCACGCGTCCGGTGGGGCCCACGCGGTCGGCGGCAAGAGCGAGGCCAACGCCTGGGCCGTGCCCCACGACCAGCAGACGGGCGCCGGCCGATGGTGCCGCGCGCTCCACCGCCCCACGTTCCTGATCGGCGTTCCCTCTGGCCATGATGGCTCCGCCGATGCGTCCGGGCAGGCCACGGGGATGGCCGAAGAATGCGTCAAGTATGCGTTCGGAGATCTTCGCCATGCGGTCCATCCTGCACCGACGCCGGGAACGGGCGCATCACTCACGGGCGAGGAGCGGTCAGCCCGGCCATGGTGACGCCGACGAGGCGGTGGACGGCCTCCTGGTGGGGGACGGTGCCGGCTGCGGTGAGCGCATGCAGGCAGTACGTGGCCAGCTCGTCGGTGGCCACATCGTCGCGGACGTCGCCGTCCCGCACCGCTTGGGCGAGCAACTGCTCGACGAAGTCGCGTAGGCGTTGCCGGGCGCGGTCGACGTGTTCGCTTCGGTGCAGCAGCGCGGCGAGCTCGCCGCCATGGTGGCGCGCTGAATGGTGCTGGATGTGCGCGTACGCGCGCAAACCAGCTTCCAGTCGCACGACGGCTGGCGCGGCGGGGTCGACGACGGCGTTGAGCTGGTCGAGGTGCTCGGTGATCTGACGTTCGTGCCAGGCGGTGAGGATGGCCTGCGCGTCCGGGAAGTACTTGTACAGGGTCGCTCGCCCGATACCGGCCCGCTCGGCGATCTGCGACATCGTCACCGCAACCAGCCCGTGCTGAGCCACCAACGCGGCCATGGCGTTCATGGCCGCGTCCCGAACCGCCGCGCGGTGCGCGTCGATGGTCTCGGTCCACAGCTTGGGCATGCCACGATCATACACACCGTTCGAGAGCGAAGCAGTATGCTGTTGACGTAGACAGATTGTCTCGATAACTTGCTTGGCGGACATCCCGCTGGCTGGCTGCTGGACCGCAGGTCCCGATCCGCCCACGCCGCGCCTCGGCGATCAGCCGGGCCCGGCTCACATCCGGACAGAAGATCAAGAAGGAATTGCCGTGCCGACTCTGCAAGCTGAGGTTCAGACCGACCGGGCGAGTCGCTACCTCGTCCAGTTCTGCAAGCACGCCGCGGCCATGGGCGACCGGGGCCATACGTCACGCATGCACCTGCACACGATGATGGCCCGTCGAGAGGTGCAGGTCGCGGCTGAGTGGTCGGAGACGAGCGGAACCGTCACCTTCACGCCGTGGGGCCGGGCCACGCTCACCGCCGACGACGGCACTCTGACGGTGCGTATCGACAGTGCCGACGAGGGCGACCTGGGTCAGATGCGCGACCTCATCACCCGCAACCTCGAGCGGTTCAGTCGTCGAAACCCGCTGGCCATCACCTGGCAGCGGCTTGACCCTGCCGGCGCCGCCCCCGTTCGGCCCCTCGCCCGAGTGACGTCGAAGCCGTGGCCAGGTTTTCCGCGATCCCAGACGATCCTTCTCGCAGTAGCGGCCGTCGTCGTGATCGGCCTACACGTCGGGCTGGCGGGTGCGGTCCTGGCGCAATCTCGATGGACCGGCATGGCCGTCAACGTGGTCGTGGCGCTCGTCGTAGTCAAGGTGGCGCTGGTCGCCTTGGCTCGCATCGGATTCCGGCGCCACCGGACACGCAACATGCCTGACCGGGATTGACAGGAGCTGCACCCAGGCCGGCGACGACCCGCTTGCGGGTACCGACAGGTGCCGCTGAAATGGCGGTGCAGGTGCGGTGCATGTCCGGCGGCGGCCTCCGAGGCCAGCGGCGCGGTGTGCGGATCAGCGTACGACCGCGAAGCCCGGAACAGCTCGAACTCCTCAAGCACTACTCCAGCAACATGAAGCAGCTCGGCCGCATGACCATTCTCGTCTCATGGTGGGCGGGGCACCTGCCGCATGGTTGGCGCCGGTGGGTCAGCCAGGATTTGTCTGACCCACCGGCGTCCTGTGGGCGGCCAATGCTTCCCGTTCGGGTCAGCCCGCGTGCACCGGTTCGGCGTCGCTGGCCGGCTGCCGCTTCGCCGCGCGCAGGGTGAGTCCCGCGACGACGGCGCCCACGGCGGCGATGATCCCGGCGCCGGCGAAGGCGGCGGAGTAGCCGTCGGTCAGCGCGGTCAGGTCGTCGAGCCGGTCGGCGCCCGCGGCGGAGGCGACG
>NZ_JAPDPH010000358.1 GCF_026013475.1 Micromonospora yasonensis
CTGGCAGAGGCTGGCCGCGTCGTCGAGCAGGCCGGTGGCGGCCCGCGGGTCCGCGGCGGCCAGCACGGTGAGCTGGAGCGCCTGGACCAGGGTGGCCCGCCGCCGGTCCAGGGTGGCCCCGGTACGGGCGTCCGCCGCGTCGTGGTGCGCCTGCGCGGTGTCCCCGGCCAGCAGGGCCACCCAGCCCCGGGCCAGCAGGGCGTACGGTCGTTCCCCGTCCTCGGCGAGGGTCACCGCCCGCTCGGCCAGCTCCCAGGCCGCGGCCAGGTCGTCGGCGGCGCGTACCCGGGCCAGCTCGGCGAGGACCCAGACCCGCAGCGCGGGGCGGCGCGGCCCGGCGTCGAGGGCGGCCAGGGCGTGCTCCAACGCCTGCCGGGCCTGCTGCGGCTCCCGCCGGCGGCGGTGCACCACGCCGAGCACCGTCCACGCGAACGCCTCGTCCGAGGAGATCCCGGCCAGCTCCCGCAGCCGCTGCCCGGCGGCGCCGTCGGCGAGCGCGTCCTCCAACCGGCCCAGCTGACATTTGGCGGCGGCGACCAGGCTGAACGCGTACGGCTCGTGGCCGGTGCAGCCGGTCGTCTCGGCCGTCCGCACGGCCGCCTCGGCGTGCCGCAGCGCGTGCACGGCGTCGCCGGTACGCAGGGCGTGGTCGGCCAGGTCGAGGTGGATCGTCAGCCGGAACAGGCCGAGGTCGGCCCGGGACAGTCCGACGGCGGCGTCCGGTCCGCCCCGGGCGGCCGTCTCGTCGCCGTGGGCGGCGGCCAGCAGCACGCCCAGCCGGGCGACGGCCCGCTGGGCGGCGGGCACCCCGCATCCGGCGGCGGCCAGCGCGGCCTCCTCGGCGGCGGCCGTCGCCCGGTCCAACTCTCCGGTCACCAGGTGGTGGGCGGCGGCGAAACAGCGCACCTGCACCGCGTCGGCGCCGGTCGCCCCGATCAGTGCCTCCGCCAGGCGGGCCACCGCCTCGTCCGGCTCGCCCGCCAGGTGCCGGCGCAGCGCGCCCCGCCAGGTGTCGGCCAGCGCGCTCCCGGCGGCGGCGGGCCCGAACAGCTCCGGCTGCGCCACCAGCCACAGGTGTGCGGCACACCGATCGCCGATGTCGGCGAGCCGGCGCAGCGCGGCTGCGAGTTCGGCGTCGTCCGGGTTGGCCTCGTCCGGCACCCGATGGTCGTCCTTCCTTCCGCTCCGGGTCGGCGCCGACGCGCGCCAGACCTGCCTCCCCTGATGTCCGGACATCCACTGCTCCTGAGGTCTCTCGTGGAGGGTTGTGCAGAGAGCGACCGCGACGATACGGGTAGTCGCGCGGCATGGCTTTCTCTCGTCCCGATAATTGCCTTCATTGACTCCGGTCGCCATAACCAAAAGAGTCGGTGTACTTACCGACCGCAATGCGCTATTGGCCTATGCGCACACTCAGGCTTCCGTCAGCCTGTCCGAACGGCACCCGCAGTGGTCGTACAAGCAACCGGCACGGGCCGTCCGCAGAATCCCGGTCGTCGCATGTCACCTGCCGATCGGAGCTGAGATCCGATGACCGAACCGCCGCAGGTCCCCGCTGTGCCCGAACCACCCGCGCTGCCGTACCCGCCGAACCCGGCCGGTGCCGGCACAGCCGTCGCGGCGCTGCCCGACGGGTCGGACGAGCCACCGGTCACCGCCCTGGCCGGGCTGCTCGCGCTGCTGCTGCGCCGCACCGGGCGACGCGACCTGCTCGTCGAGATGGCCGCCGCCGACGGCTGGGTGCCGGTGCCGGTCCGGCTTCCCGCCGACCCGACCTGGGGCGAGCTGCGCGACCTGGCGCGCGCCGCGGTCACCGCGACCCCGGACCACGGTACGGACGCCGGGACGCCGCGGCCGGTGGCGTCGATCGGTGTCGGGCCGCTCCCGGCGGGGGCCCGCGCCGAGTTGCGCCTCGCCGTCGACGGGGCCGCCGGCCGGCCGGCCGTCACGGTCGGCCACCCGCACGCCGAGCCGATGGCGGCGGAACTGGCGCTGCTGCTCGCCCGGGCCGCCACCCGGCCGGACGGGCGCCTGTCCGACCTGCCGCTGCTCGACGAGGAGACCCGGCGGCGGTTCGTGGCGGAGGCCAACGCCACCGACACCGCGTACCCCCGGGAGCGGTCGGTGCCGGAGCTCTTCGCCGAGTGGGCCGCCCGCCGGCCGGACGCCCCGGCCCTGCGCGACGGCGACCGGGTGATCGGCTACGGCGAGCTGGACCGGCGGGCGAACCGGCTGGCCGGGCGGCTGCGCGAGCGCGGTGTCGGCGGCGAGTCGCTGGTCGGGCTCTGCTTCGCCGACACCGCCACCTGGGTGGTGGCCGCGCTGGCCACCCTCAAGGCGGGAGCCGCGTATCTGCCGCTGGACCCGGGTTACCCGGTCGAGCGGTTGGCGCTGATGTGTGCCGACGCCCGCCCGGCGGTGCTGCTGCATCCGGCCGCGCTGGCCGACCGGCTGCCCGACGACGGCACCCCCCGCCTGGTCGTGGACCACGAGGCCGGCGACGGGCCGGACGAGCCGCCGGCCGTCACCGTCCACCCCGACCAGCTCGCATACGTCATGTACACCTCCGGCTCCACTGGGCGGCCGAAGGGCACCGGGGTCAGCCACCGCAACATCGTCCGGCTGGTCCGCGACACCGACTTCGTCGACGTCCGCCCCGACGACGTGATGGGGCAGGCCGCCACCATGTCCTTCGACGCGGCCACCCTGGAGGTGTGGGGCGCCCTGCTCAACGGCGCCTGCCTGGCCGACCTGGACATCAACGACGTGATCGTCCCCGACCGGCTGCGGGAACGGCTGCGCGACACCGGCGTGACCATGATGTTCCTGGCCACGTCGGTGGCCCGCCAGCTCGCCACCGAGGCGCCCGACGCCCTCGCCGCGCTGCGCTACCTCACCTTCGGCGGCGAGCAGGCCGACCGCACCGCGGTGCGCCGGCTCCGCGCCGCCTGCCCGGACACCACCCTGGTCAACGGGTACGGCCCGACCGAGGGCACCACCTACACCACCACGTACGACTGCGCGCGGCTCACCGATGAGGACACCGTGGTGCCGATCGGCGCACCCGTCGCCAACACCCGGGTGTACGTGCTCGACCACCACCTCCAGCCGGTGCCGCCGGGCGTGCTCGGCGAACTGTTCATCGGCGGGGACGGGGTGGCCCGCGGCTACCTCGGCCGCCCCGGCCAGACCGCCGAGGCGTTCGTCCCCGACCCGTTCGGGCCGCGTCCCGGCGGCCGGCTGTACCGCACCGGCGACCTGGTCCGGCAGCGGCCGGACGGGCTGATCGAGTTCGTCGGGCGGGTCGATCACCAGGTGAAGATCCGCGGGTACCGGGTGGAGCCGGGGGAGGTGACCGAGGCGCTGCGCGGCGGCGGCCTGGTCCGGGACGCGTACGTGCGGGCCGACCGGGACGCCGCCGGCGACGCCCGGCTGGTCGCGTACGTGGTGCCGGCGGACGGCGTCGACGTGGCGGCGATCCGTGACCGGGCCCGGGAGCAGCTCCCCGACCACCTGGTGCCGGCGGTGTTCGTGCCGCTGCCCGGGTTGCCGCTCAACCGCAACGGCAAGGTCGACGCCGCCGCGCTCCCGGCGCCGGAGGAGGCGGCCGAGCCGGAGTCGGTGGCGCTGCGCACGTCCACCGAGCGGACGGTCGCCGAGATCTGGCAGGACGTGCTCGGCGTGCCGGTACGCGACCGCGACGACGACTTCTTCGACCTGGGCGGACGGTCCCTCAAGGCCACCCGGGTCCGGTCCCGGCTCGCCGTCGCGATCGGCGCGGACGTGCCGCTGCGGCTGGTCTTCGACCACCCGACCGTGGCCGCCCTGGCGGCCGCCGCGGACGAGATCGCCGCCGCGGCCGACCGTCCGGCCGCCGCCGCCGAGAGCCCCGGCCCGCTGCCCGCCGGGCCGCCGGCCGGTGACCTGGCCGGCCTGCTCGACCAGCTCGAACGCGGGGCGGGCGCCCGGTGAACGCCGCCCTCGGCCCCGACGAGCTGCGCCGCCGGGTCGACGCCCTGCCGCCGGAGCGCCGGCGGGCCTTTCTGGCCGCGGTGCGCGCCGACGGGGACCGCTACGGCGTGCATCCGCTCACCGCCGCCCAGGAGTGGATGCTGCTGCTGGCCCAGCTCCGCCCGGACAGCCCCGCCTACCACGTGCCGTACCGGGTGGACCTGCGTGGCGAGCTGGACGTGGCCGCGCTACGGGACGCGCTGGACCTGGTGGTGGCCCGGCACGAGGCGCTGCGCACCGTCTTCGTGCCGCTGGACGGCCAGCCGTACCAGTTCGTGCTGCCGCCGGCCGAGCTGCCACTGACCGTGCGGGACGTCCCGCCGGACCGGATCGACGGGTACGCCGCCGCCGAGGCGGTCCGACCGTTCGACCTGGCCCGGGGACCGCTGGTGCGGGCCACCCTGTGCCGTACCGGGCCGGTCGACTGGACGCTGCTGCTCTCCCTGCACCACGTGGTCTGTGACGGCTGGAGCATGGGCCTGCTCTTCG
>NZ_JAPDPH010000359.1 GCF_026013475.1 Micromonospora yasonensis
GGGGTGCGGCTCGCCGTTGGCGAGGGCGGCCAGCGCGGCGGCGAACTCGTCGCGGCCGGCGGCGGTGACCACCGCCCGATGCGCGAACCGGGTCCGCCGGGCCAGCGCGTCGGCGACCGTAGCCGGGGCGACCTCCGGGTGCGCGGCCAGCCAGGCCGCCAGGCGGGCCGCGTGGTCGCGGAGCGCCGCCTCGGTCCGGGCCGACAACGTCCAGGACACCCACCCGTCCCACGGGTCGGCGGCCGGCGCGGGGCTCGGCTCCGCCGGGGGCGCCTCCTCCAGGATCACGTGGGCGTTGGTGCCGCTGATCCCGAACGAGGACACCCCTGCCCGGCGCGGCTGCCCGCCGGGCGCCCAGCCCACCGCCCGGTCGAGCAGCCGCACCCGGCCGCTGTCCCAGTTCACGTGCGAGGTCGGGGCATCGATGTGCAGCGAGCGGGGCAGCAGGTCGTGCCGCATGGCGAGGACCATCTTGATGATCCCGGCGACGCCGGCCGCGGCCTGGGTGTGCCCGATGTTCGACTTGATCGACCCGAGCCACAGCGGCTGGTCGTCCCGCCGCTGCTGCCCGTAGGTGGCGAGGAGGGCCTGGGCTTCGATGGGGTCGCCGAGGGTGGTGCCGGTGCCGTGCGCCTCGACCGCGTCGACGTCGGCCGGGGTGAGCCGGGCGTTGGCCAGGGCCTGCCGGATCACCCGCTCCTGCGAGGGGCCGTTCGGGGCGGAGAGTTGGCTGCTCGTGCCGTCCTGGTTCACCGCCGAGCCACGGACCACCGCCAGGATCGGGTGTCCGAGCCGCCGCGCCCGGGACAGCCGCTCCACCAGCAGCAGCCCGACGCCCTCGCCCCAGCCGGTGCCGTCGGCCGCCGCCGCGAACGGCTTGCACCGGCCGTCGGCGGCCAACCCCCGCTGCCGCGCGAACTCGACGAAGTTGTCCGGGGTGGTCATCACCGCCACCCCGCCCGCGAGAGCCAGGTCGCACTCGCCGGTACGGATCGCCTGGCAGGCCAGGTGCAGCGCGACGAGGGACGACGAACACGCCGTGTCCACGGTGACCGCCGGTCCTTCCAACCCCAGCACGTACGCCACCCGGCCGGACACCACACTGGAGGTGTTGCCGGTGAGCAGGTAGCCCTCGATCCCCTCCGGCGCCTGATCCCGCTCGTGCAGCCGGGGCCCGTAGTCCTGGGCCACCACCCCGGTGAACACGCCGGTGGCGGTGCCGCGCAGCGTGGTGGGGTCGATGCCGGCCCGCTCGATGGTCTCCCAGGCGGCCTCCAGCAGCAGCCGCTGCTGCGGATCGGTGGCCAGCGCCTCCCGTGGGCTGATCCCGAAGAACCCGGGGTCGAAGTCCGCCGCGGCGTAGAGGAAGCCGCCCTCCCGGACGTACGTGGTGCCGGGGTTGTCCGGGTCGGGGTGGTAGAGGCTGGCGAGGTCCCAGCCCCGGTCGGTGGGGAACTCGCCGATCGCGTCGGTGCCGGCGGCGAGCAGTCGCCACAGCTCCTCCGGCGAGGTCACCCCGCCGGGGTAGCGGCAGGCCATCCCGATGATCGCGATCGGCTCGCGGGCGCGTTCCTCCACCTCCTGCAGGCGTTGGCGGGTCTGATACAGATCCGCCGTGGCCCGCTTGAGGTACGCGACCAGCTTTTCCTCATTCGCCATCCGTGGCCACCTCACCGGTGAGATCGAGCTGCGTGAGTTCAACGTCCAGGTCGTGGTCGAGCAGGTGGAAGAGCTCCTCGGGCGTGGCCGTGAGGATGTCGGTGGCGAGCGACGCCGATGCCGGCTCCACACCGGTGAGCTGGTGCAGGAGTCCTTGCAGGCGGGTGACCAGGGCGTCCCGCCCGTGCGAGGCGTCGCCGTTCAACGCCCGTACCGCGCTCTCCAGCCGGTCCAGTTCGGCCAGTGCCTGCTCGGCCGGGTCGGCCTGCCGTGGCGTCAGCTGCTCCGCCAGATACGCGGCCAGCGCGACCGGGGTCGGGTGGTCGAAGACGACGGTGGCGGGCAGCGGCAGGCCGGTGAGCCGGCCGAGCTGGTTGCGGAACTCCAGCGCGGTCAGCGAGTTGAGGCCCAACTCGAGGAAGCCCCGGTTCTCCCCGATCCCCGACGCGTCGGCGTGCCCGAGTGCCTTCGCCAACTGCCCACGGATCAGGTCCGTCAGCGTGCGCCGCTGCTCGGCGCAGTCCCGGTCGCGCAGCAGGTCGGCCCACTGGGCCGTGGACGTGCCGGCGCCGACGGCGGCTCGGGTGAGGTGGGCGGGGAGCTTGGCCGGGTTGAGGTGGGCGGTGACGGGGGTGGGGTTGCCGGTGCTGAGGGCGGTGTTGAGGAGGGTGAGGGCGTGCGCGGTGGTCATCGCGGCGATGCCGGCGTTCTCGAGGCGGTCGAGGTCTCCGTCCCGCAGGTGGGCCGTGAGCGTGCTCGTGTCGGCCCAGTAGCCCCAGTTGAGGCTGGTGGCGGGCAGGCCGAGGGTCCTTCGGTGCTCGGCGAGGGCGTTCTGGAAGGTGTTGGCGGCGGCGTAGTTGGCCTGGCCGGCGGTGCCCAGGGTGGCGGCGATGGACGAGTAGAGGAGGAAGTGGGTGAGCCGGTGGTGGCGGGTGAGGGTGTGCAGGTGCCAGGTGGCGTCGACCTTGGGGGCGAGGGTCGGGTGCAGCTGCTCGGGGGTGAGGTTGGTGAGGGTGACGTCGTGCACGGCGCCAGCGGTGTGGATGACGGCGGTGAGGGGGTGCGGGGTCTGGTCGATGTGGTCGATGACCTCGGCGAGGTGGGAACGGTCGATGGTGTCGCAGCTGGTGACGCTGACGGTGGCGCCCAGGCCGGTGAGTGCGTGGATGAGACGGGCGGCATCGGGGTGGTGGGGGCCCTGACGGCTGACGAGGTGCAGGTGGCGTAGGCCGTGGTGAGCCACCAGGTGGCGGGCGGTGTGCTGGGCGAGGGTGCCGGTGCCGCCGGTGATCAGCGTGGTGCCCTCCGGGTCGACGCCTCGGGGTGTGGGTTCGGGGACCGGGCTGGGCCGGGCGGCCCGCGCCGGTGTGGTGGCCGCGGTGGTGTCGACGGTCAGGTGGGCACTGTGGGGTGTGCCGGCCCGGATGGCGAGTGGCGGCTGGCCGCTGGTGACGGCGGCGGGGAGGACGCGGAGGCTGTCCGGGGTGTGGTCGGTGTCGATGAGGCTGACCCGGTCGGGGTGCTCGGTCTGCGCGGTACGGACGAGGCCCCAGCAGGTGGCGGCCGGCAGGTTGGTCAGGCGGTCCCGCTCGCCGGTGCTGACGGCGCCGGCGGTGAGGACGGTCAGGTGAGCCCCGGCGTACGCGGGTCGGGTGAGGAAGGTCTGCAGGGTGCGCAGGAGCCGCTCGGTGACCTCGTGCACCGCCGCCGGCACGTCGACCTCGTCGTCGCCGCTGCGGTGGTCGGGTAGCGCGACGATCACCTGCGTCGGGGCGGTGAGCCGGCCGGCGCTGACGGCCTCGTGGAGCGTGTCCACGTCCGGGTGGGACGGCAGATCCCACCCCGGCACCGGCTCGCCGATCGTCACCCACCCGTCGGTGGCGCCCGGCCCGGCGGGCAGCGTGACCGGCACCCAGTCCAACCGCCACACCTGTCCCTGTGCGGTGGCCTGCCCGGGCAGGCTGTCGAGGGGCACCTGGCGGAACGCCACCTTCTCCACCGACAGCACCGGCGACCCGGTCCGGTCCACCGCCACCAGGTCGCATCCGTCCGGGCCGTCCGGGCGCAGCCGGACTCGCAGGTCGGTCGCTCCCGCCGCGTGCAGCCGTACGCCCGACCACGCCATCGGCAACGCCACGGTGCCCTCGGCGTCGGGCGGCGCGACGAGCCGCAGCGCGGCGTCCAGCAGCACCGGGTGCAGGACATGACCGTCGGCGCCGTCGACGCGTACCTCGGCGGCGAGTGCGTCGTCGCGCTGCCAGCCGGCGGCCAGGCAGTCGAGGCCCAGCTCCCAACCGGCCGCCGCCACCCGCTCGCGGAGCGCGGCCAGGTCGACGGTGTCCCAGCCTGGCGGTGGCCAGGCGGTGTCCGCGTCGGGCGCCGGCGTGCCCGACGAGGAGAGCAGCCCGGTGGCGTGCCGGTGCCAGACCACCTCCCCGTCGGCGCCGTCGGCCGTACCCGCGTGGATCGTGATCGGCCGGCGGCCAGACTCGTCCGCGGCGGTCACGCTCACCTGGATCCGTACGTGTCCCTGCTGCGGGGGTACCACCGGTTCGCGCACGGTCAGCTCGTCGACCTGGTCGCAGCCGACCTGGTCGGCCGCGTGCAGGGCCAGGTCCAGCGTGGCGGTCGGCGGCAGCAGGACACTGCCCAGCAGCCGGTACTCGGCCAGCCAGGGCTGCTCGTTGATGCCCAGCCGGCCGGTCAGGACCACGTCCGGCGTACCGGCTAGTTCGAGGGCCGCCGGCAGCACCGGGTGCGTGCTGGGCCGCAGTCCGAGGTGGTGGGTGTCGGCGGCCGGAATCGCGGTGAGCCAGTAGTGCCGCTGGTCGAAGGGG
>NZ_JAPDPH010000036.1 GCF_026013475.1 Micromonospora yasonensis
CTGGACCAGGGCCAGTGGCCGAACAGGGCCAGCCAGAACCGGGTGAACACCCGGGTGGCTGCCAACCCGCCGTGCGCGCGGACGAACTCGGCGGCGGCGGCCAGGTGGGGCGCCTCCGGCGGATCACCGGCCAGCCGCAGCGCCAGGTACGCCTCGACCGTCGTCGACAGGTCCCCCGGGCCGCCGTGGAAGGTGGCCCACGAACCGTCCGGGCGTTGCTGGGACCGGATCCATCTCGCCGACTCCACGGTCTGCTCGGTCGTCCGGATGCCCAGGAACTGGCGCAGCAGCAGGTCCTCGGCGTCCATGGTGACGTTGGTGGCGAGTTCACCCTTCCACCAGCCGGCCTCGTCCTGCAGTTCCAGCAGGTGGTCGCAGGCGCGGCGCAGGGCCTCCCGGGCCGGAACGCGCCTGGTCCCGTCTGTCGGCGTGGCCGCCTGGTCGGTGGCGGTGGGCTTCGTGGACAGCAGCTCGGTCATCAGTGGTCCCGTCCCGTGATGAAGGTGGCGATGTCGAGGAATTCGGTGCGCACGCCGGCGGGCAGATCAAGGGCGTCCAGTTCCGCCCGCGCCAGCTCGACCTCCTGCCGGGCGTGCCGCTCGGTCCGGGCCCGGGCCCCGGTCGCCTCGATCAGGTCGCTCGCCCGAGCCACGTCGTCATCGGTCAGCGGCTCCGGCGACCGGTACAGCTCGGCCAGTTGCCGGCCGTTCGGGTCCCCACTGGTCACCGCCCGGACGACCGGGATGCTGCGCTTGCGGGCCCGCAGGTCCGAGCCCACCGGCTTACCGGTCCGCTGCGGGTCGCCCCAGATGCCGAGCAGGTCGTCGACGAGCTGGAAGGCCAGGCCCAGGTGCCAGCCGAAGCGGTACAGCCCGTCGGCGAGGGCGGACGGCCCCCCGCACAGGATCGCCCCGAGGGCGCACGAGCAGGCCAGCAGCGCTCCGGTCTTGTCGCTGGCCATCTGCAGGCACTCGTCGAGGGTGACGTCGTCACGGCGTTCGAAACTCAGGTCGGCGGCCTGCCCGGCGATCAGGGCCCGGACGTCGAGGGCAAGCCGCCGCGCCGCCGGACCGCTCCCGGGCGCCTCGACGAGGGCCTCGTGGGCCAGTCCGATCAGTGCGTCACCGGCGAGGATGGCCGGTCCCACGCCGAACACCGTCCATGCCGTCGGCCGGTGACGGCGCTCGGTGTCGCCGTCCATCACGTCGTCGTGCAGCAGCGAGAAGTTGTGCGCCAGCTCGACCGAGGCGGCCGCCGGCACCCCGGCCTCGGGCTGGGCGCCGGTGGCGCGGGCCGACAGCAGCGCCAGCGTCGGGCGCAAGCCCTTGCCCTGGCGGTCCGCGGGTGACCCGTCGGCGTTCCAGTAGCCGAGCTGGTAGCCGCCGACCAACCGGTTGCCCGGGTCCAACCGGTCCAGCAGCGCCCGGATGGCCGGCTCGACGTGGGTCTGGATCTGGTCAGCGCTGCGGCTGTCTGCGATGGTCATCGTGCGGCCTCCGTCTGGTGTCGGGGCCGGGACGCGAGATCTCGGGCGACGACGTCGGCGGCCGCCTGGCCGCTGCGCACCGCGCCCTCCATCGTGTCCGGCCAGCCGGTGTCGGTCCATGCCCCGGCCAGCGCCAGCCCGGGTAGGCGGGTCGCCGAACCGGACCGGTACGCCCGGGTGCCGGGCGCCTGCCGGAAGGTCGCCTTCGGCTCCCGGGTGACGAACGCGTCCCGTACCGGGGTGTGCCGTGCGGCGGGGAACAGGTCGGCCAGTGCCTGGCGCTGTACGGCGACGAGCTCGGCGGCGGGACGCTCGATCTCCAGGTCGGCCGCCGACAGCGAAACCACCAGGTGCTGGCCGTCGGCGCCCGACTCCGAGCGGTCGAAGATCCACTGGGCCGGGGACTCCACCGCGGCGGCCATGGACAGCTCGGTCACCCGGTCGGCGTACCGCAGGTGCACGTTGACGATCGGCGCGGCGCCCAGCCGGTGCCACTGCGGGGCGGTGGGCGCGGCGGCGGGCGGCACCAGTGCCGCCGCGGCCTGGTGGGGCACGGCCAGCACCACGGCGTCCGCTTCGACCTCGGTGCCGTCCAGCCCGATGCGGAACCCGACCAGCCCCGGCCGGATCCATCGGACCCTGGACCGGACGTGCACCCGGGCACCGAGCCGGTCCAGCAACCGCCGGGCCGCGACGGCGTGCAGGTCGACCAGTGGGACGCGGGGACGGCCGATGTCCCCGGCGTCCGCGGCGTCGAGCAGGCCGGTGCGGAACACCCTCGCGGCCAACGCCAGGGACGCCTGGGCGCAGGGCAGATTCAGCGCCGCGACGGTGATCAGGTCCCAGAGCCGGCGGATCGCCCGGGTGCCCTGGCCGTGGTCGGCGAGCCAGTCACCGAAGCTGCGTTCGTCGGTGGCGGGCAGGTCCGGATCGACGTACTGCAGCGCGGCGCAGCCCCGGACGGCGGCGAGCCGCTCCGCCGGGCTGAGCAGCCGGTAGCCGGCCAGCGCGGGGAGCAGGTGCGCCGGCGCCGGCAGCGCACGGCGGGTCAGCAGCTGCGGAGCCCGCCCCGGGAGCAGCACCGGCACCGAGAACCGCTCCTGCAGGTCGGTGTCGCCGCTGGTGCCGAGCCGGTCCAACAGGCCCCGGTAGGCGGTGTAGCAGCGCAGGAAGACGTGCTGGCCGGTGTCCACCGTCAGGCCGTCGCGCCGCAGCGAGTAGGTCGCGCCGCCGAGTTCCGGCCGGCTCTCCAGCAGCGTCACCGGCAGGCCGAGATCGGCGAGCCGGATCGCCGCGGCGATACCGGCCAGTCCACCCCCGATCACGCAGACCCCGCCGGCACCGGTCACCGGTGGCGTGATCGCCGCCCCGGTCATGCGGGACGCCCGACGAGAGCTCGCGCCGCCACCCAGGCCTTCTCCCGGCCCGGCAGCGACACCCGGCTACGGGTGACCGCCAGCGGGTCGGCGGCGATCCGGGCGAGCAGGCGACGATAGATGCCGGCCATCGCGGCGGTACAGGCCGCGCTGCGCCGGTCCAGCAGCGGCAGCAACCGCAGGCCCGTGTCGTACCAGGCGGCCGCCCGGCCCGCCTGGAAGCGCACCAGCGCGGCCAGCCGCTCGGGCGGATCGGTGAAGCCGGCCCCCTCCAGCCGCAGCGAGCAGCCGAACCGGTCCAGGTCCGCGGCGGGCAGGTAGATCCGACCGGTGGCCCGGTCCTCGACGAGATCGCGCAGGATGTTGGTCAGCTGGAGCGCCACGCCCAGCGCGTCGGCCAGCGGCGCGGCCCGGCCCGGGTCGGTGGCGCCGAACACGCCGAGGGACAGCCGGCCGATCGAGCCGGCCACGCAGCGGCAGTACCAGACCAGATCGTCGAAGCTGTCGTAGCGGCGGCCGGTCACGTCGGCGGCGCACCCGTCGATCAGCTCGTCGAAGGCCGCCAGCGGGATCGGCAGCCGGGTCGCGGCGTGGCCGAGCGCGGTGAGCACCGGGTCTCCGCCGCTCCTGCCGGGCAGCCCGTGCAACGCCTCGCGGTTCTGCGCCAGCAGGTCCAGCTTGTCGTCGGGAGGCAGCGTCCCGTCCCCGATGTCGTCGATCCGGCGGGCGGTGGCGTAGATGGCCGAGAGCGCCCGGCGCTTCGCCGGCGGCAGCAGCCGGATGCCGTACGAGAAGTTGGCCGCCTGCGTCCGGGTGACCCGTTCACAGTGCCGGTAGGCGGCGTCGACGCCGGTGATCGTGGTCATCCCGCGCTCCGGACCGTGGCGGCCAGCCAACGGGTGAGGACGCGCCGCTTGCGGGGGCGGACGATGACGCCCAGCGGGTCGTGGTCGGCGTCGGCCAGCGCGTCGAGCGTTGCCCGGCCGCCGGCGAGGTAACCGCTCACGGCCAGGCGGCCCCAGCCGTGCAACGCCGCCACCAACGGCGCGCCCGCGTCGAGCCAGGCTCGCGCCCGCTCCGCCTCGAACCCGATCAGCTCCCGCAACCGCCGGCCGGCCGTGGGCCCCGCGAGGTCGTCCTCGGTGACACCGAACCGGTCCATGTCTTCGCCCGGCAGGTAGATCCGGCCGCGCCGGTGGTCCTCGGCCACGTCCTGCAGGTGCTCGATGACCTGCAGGGCGGTGCAGACCCGGTCGGACAGCGCGAGCGTCACCGGTGCGGCCTGCCCGAAGAGATGCAGGATCAGTTCGCCGACCGGATTGGCCGACAGGGAGCAGTAGTCGACCAGCTCCGCGAAGGTGGCGTACCGGGTGACGCGCTGGTCGACCCGGTTCGCCTCGATCAGTCGGACGAACGCCTCCAGCGGCGGCCGGCATTCGGCCACGGTGGGTGCCAGGGCACGCAGCACGGGATGGGTCACCGCCCGGCCCGCGTAGAGGGCCGTCAGCTCGGCCTCGAAGCCGTCCAGGGCGGCGAGCCGGTCGATCCCCTCGGCCAGCGGCTCGTCACCGAGGTCGTCGACGTACCGGGCGTAGCCGTACACCGCCAGCAGGTGGCGGCGGTGCCGGGCGGGCAACACCTTCAACGCCACCGGAAAGTTCTCCTGCGCACGTGCCTGCTCGATCCGGAGCACGGCCCGGGCGTTGGTTGTCTGGCTCATCCGAGGTTCCCTCCTCTGGGGCACGGGCCGATGGTGGGACTCAACCGGGCAGCGGGGTCAGCCGGCCACGGGCACTCGCGCGTGCCCGCCGCGGCGTCTCCCGGCTCGTGGTCTCGACCCGCGACAGGCGGCGCAGCACGTCCGCGCAGATGCCCTGGCCGTCCAGGCCGTGCTCGGCGAGCAGGTCCGGCCGGTCACCGTGCGGGATGAAGGTGGTCGGCAGGCCGAGGGCGCACACCGGCGTGGCGATGGCCGCGTCGGCGAGCATCCGGGCCACGCTCATGCCGACCCCGCCGTCGCGTACCCCGTCCTCGACGGTCACGACCAGGGCGTGGTCGGCGGCCAGCACCGCCAGTTCCGGGTTGACCGGCCGCACCCACCGGGGGTCCACCACCGTGCACTCGACGCCGCCGGCGGCCAGCAGCCCGGCCGCCTGTAGCGTCGGCCCGGCCATCGCCCCCACCGCGACCAGCAGCACCTGCGCGGCCGGCGCGGAGCGCAGGATGTCCACCCCGCCGACCCGGTCCAACGCGGGGATGTCGCGGTCGACCTGCGCCTTCGGGAACCGCAGCGCGGTGGGCCCCTGCTGGTGGGTCACCGCTTCGCGCAGTTGCTCCCGCAGTGACGCCTCGTCCCGGGGTGCGGCCAGCCGCAGTCCGGGTACCGCGCCGAGCACGGCCAGGTCCCACATGCCGTGATGGCTCGGCCCGTCCGGGCCGGTGATCCCGGCCCGGTCCAGCACCAGGGTGACCGGCAGCCGGTGCAGGGCCACGTCGAGCAGGACCTGGTCGAACGCCCGGTTGAGGAAGGTGGCGTAGACGGCCACCACCGGGTGCTTCCCGCCGAGGGCGAGCCCGGCCGCCGCAGTGACGGCGTGCTGCTCGGCGATGCCGACGTCGACGGTCCGGTCGGGGTAACGCGCCGCGAAGCCGGTGAGCCCGGTCGGGCCGAGCATGGCGGCGGAGACCGCCACCAGGTCCGGGCGTTGTCCGCCGAGGGCGACGAGCTCCTCGGAGAAGGCGTCGGTCCAGGTCCGGCGGGGCGGGCCGGTCGGCTGCCCGGTCCGCGGGTCGACCGTGCCCACCGCGTGCAGCCGGTCGGCGTTGTCGGTCTCGGCGGGCGGATGGCCGTGGCCCTTGCGGGTGACGCAGTGCACCACGATCGACCGGTCCGACCGGCGGGCCTGGTGCAACGCCCCTTCGAGCTGGGCGATGTCGTGCCCGTCGACCGGGCCCAGGTAGTCCAGGCGCAGGGTCCGGAAGATGTCCCCGTCCGGGCCTGCGGCGGCCGGCGCGGAGCCGTTCCCGTCCGGGCCGGCCGACCTGGCGCGCAGCGCCGCGAGGTGCTCGGCCAGGCCACCCACGGTCGGCGCGTACGAGCGGCCGTTGTCGTTGAGCACGATCACCACGCGGCCCGGCGATACCGACAGGTTGTTCAGCGCCTCCCAGGCCATGCCCCCGGTGAGGGCACCGTCGCCGACGACCGCCACCACCGTGCGGTCCACGCCGTCCAGGGCGTACGCCCGGGACAACCCGTCGGCGTAGGACAGCGCGGTGGAGGCGTGGGAGTTCTCCACCAGGTCGTGGGGGGACTCGGCCTGCCGCGGGTAGCCGGACAGGCCACCCGATCCCCGCAACCCGACGAAGCCCTCCCGGCGGCCGGTGAGCAGCTTGTGCACGTACGCCTGGTGCCCGGTGTCGAAGATGATCCGGTCGTGCGGTGAGCGAAAGACCCGGTGCAGCGCGATGGTCAGCTCCACCGCGCCGAGGTTGGGACCGAGGTGGCCCCCGCGTCGGCACACCGTGTCGACCAGGAAAGCTCGGATCTCCCCCGCGAGCAGCCGGAGCTGGTCGTCGGTGAGCCGCTTGAGGTCGTCGGGCTGGTTGACGCTGTCGAGCAAGGACATCATCTCTCCGTCCGGCCGGTGGCGCGAGCCCGCTGGCGGCATGTCGGCCGCCACGGCGAGACGGCCTGCTGGGCCGGATGGCCCCGGCGGCGCGTCGTCGCGCAGCATGCTGCGGAGGCGGTGACCCAGCCGTGGATGCTGCGGGTAGCCGCCGTGAGGGCAGCAAAATCACCTCAGGATTGTGCAAAGAGAGCATAAGCATGTCGATCACCTCTACCGCTCGAATTCGCTTCGAATCCTTCGAAGCGGCGGTGCCAAACAGCGCCGGCTGCGGGCGGCTCAACCGGTCTGACGCCGGTCCGAGGCGGCCGCCGTGGCCACGTCGATCGGGTAGACGCGTCGGGCGGCGACCAGGATGAGACCGTTGGCGGCCAGCGGCACCAGCATGATCAGGAAAGCGTCCCGCAGACCCGTCCCGCTGGCTTGGCCACCCGGCCCGGCGAGCTGGTCGGCCAGCCAGCCGAAGATGGCCGGGGCGGCCGCTTCGGCGGCGAGCCGCAGCACCGTGCGCAGACTCTCCGCCCGCCCCCACAGCCGCCCGGGAACGATGTCCAGTCGGGCCGCGTCCAGCGGCGGGTTGGCCGCCGCCAGCGCAGCGGCGCCGAGCGCGATCAGCGGTAACGCCGCGAGCGCCGACGTGAGCCACACTCCGGGCACGAAGAACAGCGCGGCAGCCACGTAGCCGAACGCCGGGACCAGAATCCGGACGGCGGGGCGGCCCCGCGCCAGGGCGCGGTCGGTGAACCGGCCGGAGAGCACCGTGCCCGCCAGCGCCGCCACCCCGATCACCGGTACCAGAGCGCCGAGCGCCGTCTGCGGGATGCCGAAGTGCCGGACCGCGAAGACGACGATGAAGGTCCGCATGCCGGCGAAGAAGAAGTAGCCCATCGCCGAGGCCACGATCAGCAGCCGGTTGGTGGGGATCGACAGCAGGTACACCGCCGACCGGCCCAGCGACCACTGGTTGGGATCGTCACTGACCACCCGCTCGGGGGCCGGTGCGACGCCCCGGTCGGCCACCGCCGCCTGCGCCCGGTCGACCGGCCGCCGCCCGTCGTCCGGCCGCCGCGGCGCGGCCCGGTCGGTGGGCAGCCAGCCGGCGCCAGCTCGACCCGGTTCGGGCAGCAGCCGCCACACCGCCACCGCCAGCACCGCGCTCGCCGTCGCGAGCAGGAGGAACGCCGCCCGCCAGGAGACCGCCGCCGCGACCTCGCCACCGATCAGCAGGCCGACGCCGGCGCCGATGATCTCGCCGGCGAGGATCCAGCCGAGCACCCCGGCCCGTTCGGCGGGTGGGATGAAGTCGCCGGTCAACGAGACCACCACCGGGCCCGCCGCGGCCACCGCGGCGCCGAGCAGCAGTCGAGATCCGAACAGCCACCAGTAGCTGGGCGCGAGAGCACCGGCGGCCATCGCGGCCGCCCAGAGCGCGACCGTGAGGGCGAGCAGGCGTACCCGGTTCGTCCGGTCGGCGAGAACGCCCAGCGGCACCGAGGCGACCGCCCCGACCCCCGACGACGCCGCGGCCAGCAGGCCGAGCCGGGCATGGTCGATACCGAGACTTGCCTCCAACTGGGCGGCGGCCGCACCGAGCGTCCCGGTATCCGCACTGTTCAGCGCCAGCACCGCCGCCAGCAGCAGCACGACGCGTGCCCGACCGGGACCGCCCAGCAAGCGACGAGCCCGCCGCGCGAGCCGGCCCTCCGCGCCCTCGTGCGGCCCGCTGTCCCGGCTGTCCGCCGTCGACCCGGCCATGAGCTGTCTGATCCCCGCGTCACCTGGCACCGGTCGGCGCCCGTCCCGACTCTGCCCGACGGTCCGGCCGTCCGCGCCGCAATCCGCGGATGCAGCAGCGGGCGCCGGTACTCCGACCCGGCTCCGACCGCGCCGGCGACGGCCGTACGCGGTCACCCGGTGGGGTGAATCCGGTCGTCACCTACCGGCCACGCGCACTTACGGCGCTGCGGCGGGACCGGCTAGACCGGAGTGACCGCGTGCCGGAGCCGGTGTCGCGCGCCTGCGGAGGAGGTGAGCACCGTGCGGAGCCAGTGCCCCAGCGCCGCGTTCGACGATGCCGAGGCGATCGCGGAGGCGATCCTGTACGAGGGCTACCTGCTCTACCCGTACCGGCGTTCCTCGGCCAAGAACCGGGTCCGCTGGCAGTTCGGTGTGCTCGTACCCCCCGCCTGGGGCGAGGCTCACGGCCTGGTCGACAGCGGCGTCGCGGGCTCGGCCGAGTCGTCCTGGCAGCAGACCGAGTGCCTGCTGGAGGCGCCGGACGAGGCGATCGTCCGGATCCGGCTCCGGTTCCTGCACCTGCAACGCAAGGTGACCGAGCGACGCACGGTCGACGGCGGGTACCGGCCGGTGGACCGGATCGAGGTGGGTGGCCGTACGGAGCTCAGCTTCGACGAGGCGGTGCCGCGGGAGTTCGACCTTGAGGCAACGGTCGGCGACCTGCGGTGTGGCCGACGCCTCGACGTCCACGTGCCCGGCGGAATGGATGTCGAGCCGCTGGCTGACGAGCGGGGCGAGCCGCTCGGGCGGGTGGTACGCCGGCGATGGCCGTTGTCCGCCGCGGTGGCCGTCTCGGCGGTCCCGGCTCCGGCGCCCTTCCGGTTGCTGCGGCTCGCGGTGCAGGTCGAGAACACCGATCGAACGACGCCGGCGGACAGCCCTCGGGATGAGGCGTTGCGCTGCTGCCTGCTCGCGGCGCACACGCTGGCCACCGTCAGCCGGGGGCGATTCCTGTCCCTGCTCGACCCGCCCGAATGGGCGGCGCAGGCGGCGCGGGAGTGCCGCAACGTGCACACGTTCCCGGTGCTCGCCGGCGTGCCCGGCACCGCTGACCTCGTGCTCTCCGCACCCATCATCCTCTACGACCACCCCCGGATCGCGCCGGAGAGCCCAGGCGACCTGCACGACGCGACCGAGATCGACGAGATCCTCTCACTGCGCACCCTCACCCTCTCCGACGCGGAGAAGCGGGAGGCCCGAGCCACCGATCCCCGCGCCGCCGCCATCGTCGACCGGGTCGACGCGATGCCGCCCGAGGTGCTCGAACGCTTGCACGGCGCCATCCGGTCGCTCGAGCCCGTCCGTCGACCGGGCGATTCCGCCGCCGGAGCGGACCGGCTCCGCCCGGGGCTCGACCTCGATGCCGGGACCACGCCGGAGTCGGAGACCGTCCTCGTCGCGGGCACTGTGCTGTCGCGGGGTAGCCGGGTCCGGTTACGGCCGCGCCGGCGCGGCACCGACGCGCACGACATGTTTCTGGAGGGCCGTACCGGCCGGGTGGAGCAGGTGCTGCTCGACATCGACGGGACGCGGTTCCTGGCCGTGACCGTGGATGACGACCCGGGCGCCGAGCTGCACCAGTGGTACGGGCGCCTGCGCCACTTCCGGCCGGAAGAGGTGGAGCCGCTGGCCGGCGAGGTGGAAGCGCGATGAGCAGCGACGACGACGGTCGGATCCTGGTCGCCGGCATCGGCAACATCTTCCTGGGCGACGACGCCTTCGGCGTGGAGGTCGTCCAGCGCCTGCGGGACGCCGTCCTGCCGGCCCGGGTGGATGTGTCCGATTACGGGATCCGCGGAATGCATCTGGCCTACGATCTGCTGGACGGGCACCACGACGTGCTGGTCATGGTGGACGCGTTGCCGCTGGACGAGCCCCCCGGGACGTTGGCCGTCCTCGAGGTGGATCTCGACGACCCCGGCTGGACACTGCGGCCGGCCGACGTCCTGGAGGCGCCGGCCGCCGACGGCCACGGCATGGATCCGGAATCGGTGCTGCGCCTGCTGCGCGGCCTGGGCGGCAGCGTTGGGCGCGTCCTCGTGGTGGGTTGCCAACCCGCCGTCCTCGACGAGCGCATGGGGTTGTCGGCTCCGCTCGCCGCCGCGGTCGACCAGGCGGTCCGGATGGTGGTCGACATCGTCCATCAGGAAGCGGCACGGCTCGACATCGCACCGGAGCGGCCGGAGAGCTCGCCGCGAACGACAGACGAGAGGGGAGTGACCGCGGGTGCATGAGACAGGTCTGTCCGAAGCGATCGTGGCGGCGGTGGTACGCCGGGCCGCCGGGCGCCGGGTCACCGGCCTGCGGGTGCGGATCGGCGGTCACAGCGTTGACCGCGATGTCGTCACGCAGGGCATCCAGGTGGCCGCGGTCGGCACGGTGGTCGCCGACGCCGCCCTCGATCTGGTGCTCGAACCGATGACGGTGCGGTGCCACGAGTGTGGCCGTAGCGCGCGGGTCGACGACCACCTCGCGATGGTGGCCTGCCCCGCCTGCGGGGGCATCGACGTCGAGGTCAGCGGCAGCGACGACGTCGTTCTGGAATCCATCACGGTGGACAGCGTCGAAGCGCGGGCGATCTGATGGACGCCACCGAGTTGCTGCGGCACGACCACCGCGTGGTGGAACAGCTGTTCCGGGACTACCAGGCAGCGGAATCGGACGCGCAGCGCCGCGCCGTCGTCGAGATCCTCGTCCGCGAGTTGTCGAAACACGCCGCGCTCGAGGAGGTGCTCTTCTACCCGTTCGCCGCGAGAGTGCTGGCCGACGGGCAGGTCGACCGGCACCTCGCCGGGCATGTGCCGATCAAGGAGTTGCTCCTCGAACTGGACCGCTGCCGGGCCGGCGACCGCGCGCAGGACGAGCTGATGGAGCGGCTGGCGTCCGCCGTCGCCCGGCACGTGCGGGACGACGAGAACGAGCTCATGCCGCAGCTGTGCGCCCGGGCCGACGAGCAGGCCCTCCAGGAGTTGGGGCAGGAGATCGACCAGGGCAAGCAACGGGCCCCGACGCGCCCGCACCCGCACGCGCCGGACAAGCCGCCGGCGCTGGCCCTCGCGGCGCCGGTGGCGGCCATCTACGACCGGCTGCGGGATCGGATGCAAGGGAGGCCACGCACATGAGTCAGCGCACGGGCGGCACCGCGGTGATCCCGAAGGAGAACGGGTTCGACGAGATCACCATTCTCTGGATCTCCGAGGGCATGAGTTGTGACGGCGATTCCGTGTCGATGACCGCCTCCGGTCAGCCGGCGATCGAGGACATCGTGCTCGGGCTCGTTCCCGGGCTGCCGAAGGTCAACCTGCACAACAAGGTGTTGTCGCCGGCGGCCGGCGGCGAGGAGTTCCTGGCACCGTACCGCCGGGCGGCCCGGGGCGAGATGACCGAGCCGTTCATCCTCGTCATCGAGGGTTCGATCCCGAACGAGAACATCAACGGCGAGGGGTACTGGACGTCGTTCGGCAACGACGAGAAGACCGGTGAGCCGCTGACCCTGAACTGGTGGATCGACCGGCTGGCGCCCAAGGCGTGGGCGGTCGTGGCGGCCGGCACCTGCGCGACCTACGGCGGCATCCACGCGATGGCGGGCAACCCGACCGGGTGCATGGGCCTGGCCGACTACCTCGGGTGGGACTTCCGGTCCCAGGGCGGCCTGCCGATCGTCAACGTGCCCGGCTGCCCGATCCAGCCGGAGAACTTCATGGAGACCCTGACCTGGGTGCTCTACCACGCCGCCGGCTCGGCGCCGCCCCCGCCGCTGGACCACATGCTGCGGCCGCAGTGGCTGTTCGGCAAGACCGTGCACGAGGGCTGCGACCGGGCCGCCTACTACGAGCAGGCCGACTTCGCCAAGGACTACAACTCGCCGAAGTGCCAGGTGAAGGTCGGCTGTTGGGGCCCGGTCATCAACTGCAACGTCCCGAAGCGCGGCTGGATGGGTGGGGTGGGTGGTTGCCCCAACGTCGGCGGCATCTGCATCGGCTGCACCATGCCGGGCTTCCCCGACAAGTTCATGCCATTCATGGACATGCCGCCCGGCGGCAGCCTGTCCACATTGCTGATCAAGCCGTACGGCGCCCTGATCCGCCGCTTGCGCGGCATCACCAACGTCACCGCCAACCGGGAACCGAAGTGGCACCACAACGGTCCGGAGCTCACCAGCGGCTACAACCCCCGGTGGCGCCCGTACGGTCCGGCAGATCCCCGCCGCCAGGCCGCAATCGAGAGGAACCGACCGTGACAGCGACGAAGCCGAAGCCGGCCACCGCCGAAAAACCCGGCGAGCTGGTGGAGATGGCGTGGGATCCGATCACCCGGATCATCGGCAACCTCGGCGTCTACACCAAGATCGATTTTGCGAACCGGGTGGTCGCCGAATGCCACACCACGTCGTCGCTGTTCCGCGGCTACTCGGTGTTCATGAAAGGCAAGGATCCGCGCGACGCCGGCTTCATCACCAGCCGGATCTGCGGCATCTGCGGCGACAACCACACGACCTGTTCGGTCTACGCCCAGAACATGGCGTACGGCGTCAAGACCCCGCCCCTGGCTGAGTGGATCATCAATCTTGGCGAGGCCGCCGAGTACATGTTCGACCACACCCTCTTCCAGGACAATCTGGTCTTCGTCGACTTCTGCGAGGCGATGGTCAAGCAGACCAACCCCAGCGTCCTCGCCCGGGCGGAGAAGACCGAGGCCCGCAACCGGAACATCCACGGCTACCGGACGATCGCCGACATCATGCGGGCCTACAACCCGTTCGAGGGCGAGGTCTACAAGTCGGCCCTGAAGGTCAGCCGGATAACCCGGGAGATGTTCTGCCTGATGGAGGGCCGACACGTCCACCCGTCGACGGTGTATCCGGGCGGCGTCGGCACGATGCCGCAGCCGACGCTGTTCACCGACTACCTGAGCCGGCTGATCCGCATCCTGGACTTCGTCAAGCAGGCCGTCGCCATGAACGACGACATCTTCGACTTCTGGTACGAGGCGCTGCCCGGTTATGAGGAGGTCGGCCGCCGCCGGGTCCTGCTCGGCTGCTGGGGCTCGTTCCAGAACCCCGACGTCGTCGACTACCGCTACGAGAACATGACGACCTGGGGACGGGCCATGCACGTCACGCCCGGCATCGTCGTCGACGGCAAGCTGCTCACCACCGACCTGGTCGACATCAACCTCGGCATCCGGATCCTGCTCGGCAGCTCGTACTACAAGGACTGGGCCGGCGAGGAGGAACCGTTCGTCAGCCACGACCCGCTCGGCAACCCGGTCGACATCCGCCACCCCTGGAACCAGACCACCCTCCCCGATCCCGGCAAGCGCGACTTCAGCGACAAGTACAGCTGGGTGATGAGCCCTCGGTGGTTCGACAAGAGCAGCGGCGAGCACCTCGCGCTGGACACCGGTGGCGGCTGCTTCGCCCGGCTGTACACCACGGCGCTGGCGAAGATGGTCGACACCCCGTACGTCAAGTCGACCGGGCACAGCGTGCTGATCTCGCTGCCGAAGAGCGAGCGGCTGCCCGAGACGACGCTGGAGTGGAAGATCCCGAAGTGGTCGAACGCGCTGGAGCGGGACCGTTCCCGGGCCTACTTCATCGCGTACGCCGCGGCGATGGCGCTGTACTTCGTCGAGCAGGCGATGGAGCGGATCCGCGGCGGCGACATGCGGGTCTTCGCCGAGTTCGACGTGCCGGACGAGGCCATCGGCTGCGGCTTCCACGAGGCCGTCCGGGGCGCCCTGTCGCACCACATCGTGATCCGGGACCGCAAGATCGCCAACTACCACCCGTACCCGCCGACGCCGTGGAACGGCAGCCCTCGCGACAGCTACGGCACGCCCGGCCCGTACGAGGACGCGATCCAGAACACCCCCATCTTCGAGGAGAACGGCCCGGACAACTTCAAGGGCGTGGACATCATGCGGGCGGTACGCAGCTTCGACCCCTGCCTGCCGTGCGGGGTGCACATGTACGTCGGCGGCGGTCGTACCCTCAAGAAGATCCACTCGCCGATGTTCGGCGCGTCCCATGGCTGAGCAGCCGGACGTCCAGCGGCTCGACGACGCGGCCGTCGAGCCGCGGCTGGCCCACCTGGAGGCCGTGCTCGGCCAGCTCGAACAGACCCCTGGCCGGACCGCCGAACTGGCGCTGGAAGCGGTCGAGATCCTCACCGAGGTGTACGGCGAGGCGCTGGCCCGGGTCACCGACCTCGCCGCCGACAGCCCCCACGCGCTCGACCGGCTCACCGAGGACGAGCTGCTGCGGCACCTGCTGCTGTTGCACCACATCCACCCGGATCCGCCCGACCGGCGCGTGGCCCGGGCGGTCAACGATCTGCGGCCGCAGCTACGCGCACAGGGCGCCGAGATCGCGCTGGTCGGTGTCCAGGACGAGGTGGCGACGATCAGCCTGTCGGCGAATTCGTGCGGCGGGGGCGCAGCCGCGCTGGGTGACCTGGTGCGGGACCAGGTGTTGACGTTCGCCCCGGAACTGTCCTCGGTCGACCTGGTGGCGCCCGCGCCGGCACCGGCGCTGATCCCGGTCGCCACCCTGTGGCAGCGGCCGGACCGGACCGCTGCCGCACCGACGGGCGAGGTGGGGCAGGTCGCGGGGCCGCTCGCGTTGGGTGGCACGGCATGACGACGGGTGCCCTGCAGCGGGCGATCCGCCGGGCGCGGCAGCGCACGGCGGTCGAGCGCTGCGGCATGTGCGCCGGGCCGGTCGGCCCGGAGCACCGGCACGTGTGGGACGAGCAGGACGGGGAGCTGATGTGCGCCTGCCCGCCCTGCTCCCTGCTCTTCGAACGGGAGTCGGCCGGCGGCGACCGGTACCAGCTCGTCCCCGCCCATGGCAGACGGTTGTCCGGCCTGTCCGCCGACGAACTCGGCGTACCGGTCGGGCTGGTGTTCTTCGTCAAGCAGCGGGACGGCCGGGTGCTCGGGCACTACCCGAGCCCGCTCGGCACGACGGAGTCGGAGATCGACGCCGACGCTTGGCGGGCGGTCGAGGCGCGATCACCTGAGCTGGCCGAGCTGCAGCCCCGGGTCGAGGCGTTCCTGGTGTGGACGGGCCGGGTACGCGACGGCGGCCAGCAGTGGGTGGTGCCGGTCGACGACTGCTTCCGACTCGTGGCGCTCATCCGTCGGCACTGGACGGGCATGTCGGGCGGAAGCGCGGTGTGGCGGGAGATTCCCCGGTTCTTCGACGAACTCGGCCGACGACATGGTCGGCCGTCAGGCGACGACTGATGGAGGAGGCGGGCATGGGCGAGATCCGGGTGGGCGATCCCGACGTCGAACTCGACGCGCCGGCGCACACCAAGGGTGTGGAGGAGGGCAACTCGCGACGGAGGAAGCAGGCGGGCCACCACGACGACGGGACGGTGGACGCCCGCCGCTCGACCGGCATCCGGCCCAAGAAACACGGCCCGATCCTGCCGATCATGCCGAACCTGCCGCCGGGCTGACCGGGGCGGAAGGAGGTGAGCTGTGCGGAAGCTGTTGATGGTGGTGGCCGGCGTGGCCTTCGCCGGGTTGTTCTGGAAGGAACTTCCCGCGCTGCGCCGCTACATCAAGATCGAGAAAATGTGACCGGAGAGGACGAGTAGGTCGATGTGTCTTGGCATCCCGGGCGAGATCGTCGAGATCAAGGCCGGCCGCGACGACCTGGCCATCGTCGACGTCGTGGGCGTTCGGCGGGCGATCAACATCGGCCTGCTCGGCCCGGACCAGATCGGTATCGGCGACTGGGTGCTCGTCCATGTCGGCTTCGCCATGTCGAAGATCGACGAGGCCGAGGCGGCCGCCACGCTGGCCATGTTGAACGGTCTCGGCCAGGCGTACACCGACGAGCTGCAGGCGCTCGCCGAATCCGACATCAGTTAGGGAAAGACCAGATGCGTTTCGTCGACGAGTACCGCGACGCGGACAAGGCCCAGGCGTTGGCCACCCAGATCGCCGCGTTGTGCGAGCCGGGGCGGCAGTACAAGTTCATGGAGGTCTGCGGCGGCCACACGCACACCATCTACAAGCACGGCATCGAGGACTACCTGCCGGAGAGCGTCTCGCTGGTGCACGGTCCGGGCTGCCCGGTCTGCGTCATCCCGATGGGCCGGGTGGACGACGCCATCGCCATCGCGAACGAGCCGGACGTCATCCTGACGGCGTTCGGCGACATGATGCGGGTCCCCGGCGGGAACGGCTCGTTCCTGGACGCCAAGGCGGCCGGTGCGGACATCCGAATGGTCTACTCGCCGCTGGACGCGCTGAAGATCGCCCGGACCAATCGGGACCGCAGGGTGGTCTTCATGGCGATCGGGTTCGAGACCACGTCACCGTCGACCGCCATGACCGTGCTGCGGGCAGCCGCCGAGGGCATCGACAACTTCTCGGTTTTCTGCAACCACGTCACGATCCTTCCGGCGATCAAGGCGATCCTCGACTCACCGGACCTGCGTCTGGACGGTTTCCTCGGGCCGGGGCACGTCTCCACCGTCATCGGCTGCCGGCCGTACGAGTTCATCGCCCGTGACTACGGCAAGCCGCTGGTGTGCGCCGGGTTCGAACCGCTGGACCTGCTCCAGTCGGTCTACCTGCTGCTCAAGCAGCTCGCTGACGGGCGCTGCGAGGTGGAGAACCAGTACACCCGGGTGGTGCCCTGGGACGGCAACCTGCGGGCGTTGGAGGCGATCGGCCGGGTCATGCAGCTGCGACCGTACTTCGAGTGGCGCGGCCTCGGCTTCATCTCGCACTCCGCGCTGCGGATGCGGGACGAGTACGCGGCGTACGACGCCGAGCGGCTCTTCGACGTACCCGGCGTGCGCGTCGCGGACCCGAAGGCCTGCCAGTGCGGCGAGGTGCTCAAGGGAGTGCTCAAGCCCTGGGAGTGCAAGGTGTTCGGCACCGCGTGCACGCCGGAGACACCCATCGGCACGTGCATGGTCTCCTCGGAGGGCGCGTGCGCGGCCTACTACAACTTCGGCCGCTTCACGCGGCAGCGGCTGGCGGAGGCGGCGCGGGCATGACGACGGAACGCACCGCCGGATGGGCCGAGCGCGCGGTGGCTGAGGCCGAGGCGACGACCGAACGCGAGTCGGGGCGGCTGTCGCCGGAGCAGCAGGTGCTGCAGCGCATCGAACGGGCGCGCCGGCGCGCGCCGACGATCCGGGAGAGCCGGATCACGCTCGCGCACGGCGCGGGTGGAAAGGCGACGCACAGCCTGATCGAAGGGCTGTTCGTCGAGGCGTTCCGCAACCCGACGCTGGCGGCGCTCGAGGACGCTGCGGTGCTCTCCGTGGGCGCCGGCCGGCTGGCCTTCACCACCGACTCGTACGTGGTGTCGCCGCTGTTCTTCCCCGGCGGGGACATCGGCGACCTCGCCGTCAACGGCACCGTCAACGACCTGGCGGTCAGCGGGGCCCGTCCGCGGTACCTGTCGGCCGGGTTCATCCTGGAAGAGGGCTTCCCCGTCGCCGATTTGCGCCGGATCACCGCCTCGATGGCCGCCGCCGCGGAGCGCGCCGGGGTCCAGGTGGTCACCGGCGACACGAAGGTGGTGCAGCGGGGCAAGGCCGACGGCTGCTACATCAACACGGCGGGTGTCGGCGTGCTGGAGCGGCCGGTGACCCTGGGCAGCCCACACGTCCGACCCGGCGACGCGGTCGTCGTCTCCGGGCCGATCGGCGACCACGGCGTGACCATCATGCTCGCCCGCGGCGAGCTGGACCTCGCCGCCGACCTCGCCTCGGACACCGCGGCGCTGCACGGGCTGGTCGACGCCCTGCTGGACGCGGCTCCCGGGGTGCGGCTGCTGCGCGACGCCACCCGGGGCGGCGTGGCGACCATCCTCAACGAGGTGGCGCAGGCGGCCCAGGTCGCCGTCGTCGTCGACGAATCGTCGGTCCCGGTGCGTCCCGCCGTGACCGGCGCGTGCGAGCTGCTCGGCATCGACCCGCTCTACGTGGCGTGCGAGGGGCGCCTGGTGGCCGTGGTGGACGGCGCGCAGGCGGAGGCGGCCGTGGCGGCGCTGCGCGGGCACCCGCTCGGCGACGGCGCGGCGGTCATCGGGCACGTCGCCGCCGACCCGCCCGGGCTGGTGCTGCTCCACACCGCCTTCGGCGGCACCCGGGTGGTCGACATGCTGGTCGGAGACCCACTCCCCCGCATCTGCTGACGGGGGTTCAGGCGGTGGGCACAGCCCGGGCCGCGGCCACCACAGCCTGGCCGAGGGAGATCCCGCCGTCGTTGGGCGGCACCCGCGAATGCACGAGCACCCGGGAGCCGTCCTGCTCCAGCCCGCTCACCACCCGTTCGAGCAGCAGCATGTTCTGGAAGACCCCGCCGGACAGCGCGACCGTGGCCAGGCCGGTGCGCTCCCGGACGGCACCGGCGGCGCGTACCACGGCGTCCGCCAGGCCGTGGTGGAAGCGCGCGGCGATCCGGCCGGGGTCCACCTCGGCCAGCAGGTCGTCGACCACGCAGCGGACCAGCCCGAATCCGACCTCCCGGAGCGGGACCGGACCGGCCGCCTCGACCCGGTAGCCGCCCCGCTCGCCGGGATCGGCCCGCTGTTCCAGGGCGATCGCGGCCTGGCCCTCGTACGTGACGCGGTCGTGCAGGCCGAGGATCGCCGCGACGGCGTCGAACAGCCGGCCCGCGCTGGAGGTACGCGGCGCGTTCGTCCCGGTCCGCGCCAGCCCCACCATCGCGGGCCAGTCCCGCTCGTGGCGGCACCGCACCGGCAGGTCGGGCACGGCGTCGCCGTAGATCTCGTCGAGGTAGGCCGCCGCCATCCGCCATGGCTCGCGTACCGCAGCGACCCCGCCCGGCATCGGCACCGCGCCCAGGTGCCCGACCCGCTCGTACCCGGTCAGGTCCGCGACGAGCAGTTCGCCTCCCCAGAGGGTGCCGTCCGGGCCGTAGCCGAGGCCGTCGAAGGCGACGCCGATCACCGGTCCGGGGTCGCCGTTGTCGGCCAGGCAGGAGGCGATGTGGGCGTGGTGGTGCTGAACGCCGAGGAGTTCGACGTCCTCGCGCTGCAGGGCGTACTTCGTGGACAGGTACTCGGGGTGCAGGTCATGGGCCACGACCTCCGGCCGGACGTCGAAGAGCCGGGTGAAGTGCGCGATCCCGTCGGTGAACGCCCGCAGGGTCTCGTAGTTCTCCAGGTCGCCGACGTGGTGCGAGACGAAGGCACGTCGTCCCTTCGCCACGCAGAACGTGTTCTTCAACTCCGCCCCGCAGGCCAGCACGGGGCGGTCGAACCGCCACGGGAGGGTGAGCGGCGCGGGCACGTGACCTCGGGAACGCCGTACCGGCAGCTCACGGCCCCGGAACACGCGAACCACGGAGTCATCGGTGCGGACGTGGATGCGTCGGTCGTGCGTCAGGAAGCCGTCGGCGATCCGTGCCAGCCGCCGACGGGCGTCGTCGTCGCGGTGGGCGATCGGTTCGTCGGAGACGTTGCCGCTGGTCAGCACGATCGGGATGCCGAGCCGGGCGAGCAGCAGGTGGTGCAGTGGGCTGTACGGCAGCATCACGCCCAGCTCGCGGTTGCCCGGGGCCACCGACCCGGCGACCGGGGCGTCGGCGCGGCGGGGCAGCAGCACCACGGGACGGCGGGCGCCGGTGAGCACCGGCTCGGCCGCCGGCGGCACGTCGACCAGGGTCCGTGCCGCCCGCAGGTCGGCCGCCATCAGCGCGAACGGCTTCTCCTCGCGATGCTTGCGGGCGCGCAGCGTCGAGACGGCCGGGTCGTGGTCGGCCCGGGTGGCCAGGTGGTAGCCGCCGAGGCCCTTGACCGCGACGATCAGGCCGTCCCGCAGCCACCGTACGGCGGTGTCCAGGGGTTCGCCGGGCAGCGGGTGGCCGTCGGCGTCGACGAGCCGGAGGGCGGGTCCGCAGGCGGGGCAGCACACCGGCTCGGCGTGGAATCGGCGGTCGCCGGGATCGGCGTACTCGGCGGCGCAGTCGGAGCAGAGCGGGAACTGGGCCATCGTGGTGGTGGGGCGGTCGTACGGCACGTCCTCGACGATGGTGAAGCGCGGGCCGCAGTTGGTGCAGTTCGTGAACGGGTAGCCGTGCCGCCGGTCCGTCGGATCGGACATCTCCGCGAGGCAGTCCGCGCAGGTGGCGGTGTCCGGGGAGATCAGCGCGTCGCGGCCGGCACCGGTGACGCTGGTGACGATGACGAAGCCGGGCCGACCGGTCGGCGGGACCGCCTCGGTGGTGAGCCGCTCGACCTGGGCCAGCCTCGGCGCCCGCCGGCTGAGGTCGGCCACGAACGCGGCCAGCCGGTCCGCGTCGCCTTCGACCTCGACGAAGACCCCCGCGGTGTCGTTGCCGACGAAGCCGGCCAGGTCGTACTCGGTGGCCAGCGCGTACACGAACGGCCGGAAGCCGACCCCCTGCACGATGCCCTCGACGCGGACGTGCATCCGGTGCGCGCTGGCCAGATCCATGGGTCAGCGTTCGTCGGCCAACGCCTGCTGGGTGAGTTCCCAGAGCACGTGGTAGAGCGTGGTCTGCGCCTCCTGGACCCGGTGCACCGATGCCGACGGCACCACGAACAGGTGGTCGACGGCCGCGGATTCCGCCATCCGGCCGCCGTCGTAGCCGGCGATCCCGATGGTGACCATGCCGCGCCTGGCCGCCTCCTCGAACGCCCGCAGGACGTTGGTCGATCCGCCGCTCGTGGACAGCCCCACCGCGATGTCGCCGGCCCGGCCGAACGCCGCCAGCTGTCGGGCGAAGACCACCTCGAACCCCACGTCGTTGGAGAGCGCCGTGATCAGCGCGACGTCGTGGGTCAGCGAGATGGCCGGCAGCGGGCGGGCGGCCGTCGGCGGGTGCAGGAACAGCTGCGCGACGTCCTGGGCGTCGGTGCTGCTTCCGCCGTTGCCGAACGAGAACAGCGTGGCGCCGGCGCGGAAGGCCGTGGCGCACCGGTGGGCGCAGTCGAGCAACCGCTGCCCGTGCTCGGCGACCAGGGAATCGCGGAGGGCGACGATCTCCGTCGCCTTCTCCGCGGTGGACCTGGCCACCTCGGCGAGCACCGCGTCCACGTCGGTCGGCCGGGCGTCGAGGAAGGGGTAGAGGGCTCCGATCGCACCCTCGACCGGGGCGCTCATGAGTGCTGCTCCACGACGGCGATGGCCTCCTTGGCGTGCACCAGCACGACGTCGCCCGGTCCCGCCTCGACGAGGGCCACGCTGATCTCCTCCCGTCCGGCGTCCGTGTCGACCACGGCCAGCCCGTCGGCCGTCAGTTCCCGTACCCGGACGGGGACCGCGATGTCGGCGCACGTGATGCAGACCGCGTCGTGGCAGTCGGGCCCGGTCCGGGCCGTCGGCTGACCGAGCGAAACGGATCGCGGATTCATCGGACCACCGCCGGGTCCAGCAGTCCGGGCTGCTCGAAGAACACGTGCACCAGCTCCCACAGGATGTGATAGATCGTCACGTGCACCTCCTTGACGATGCACGGGTCGTCGGAGCTGACGACGACGGCGTGGTCGGCGATCGCGTCCCGGGCGATGTCACCACCGTCGCCGCCGAACAGCCCGACGGTGAGCAGACCGAGGTCGCGCGCCGTCACGAGGCCGCGCCGGACGTTGGCGCAGCGGCCGTCGACGGACAGTCCGAGCGCGATGTCCTCCGGGGCGGCGAGCAGGCGCAGCTGAGCGGCGAACACCTCGTCGAAGCCCTCCGTCCGGGAGATCCCGGTGAGGGTCGCGGCGTCGTTCGTCAGCGAGATCGCCGGCAGCGCCCGCTTTCCCACGATGACCGGGTGGACGAACTCCACCACGACGTGCTGGGCATCGGTTGCCGGGCCGCCGTTGCCGAAGACGATCAACTTGCCGCCGCGATGGAAGCGGACGGCCATCTCGTGACAGGCCCGGCCGATCCGCACGGCGTCGTCGGCGAGGGCCTGCCCCGGTGCCACCCGACGGGCGAAGGCTCGGTGAACGGCCGGAAGTACGGGCGAATGCAATGGGCTCTCCGTTCAGCGTCGGACCGCGGCGTACGGATGAGGCGCGCGCCGCGACCCCGCGAAGGCGGCCGCCGAGCGCTGCAGGCAGGCACCGATGACCTGGTCGAGTTCCGCCAGGTGAGCGAGGCACGACCGGAGATCCTCGCTGCCCTTGGCGGTCAGCTGATAGCACCGGCGGGCCGGCCCCGGTCCGGTGGTCTCCCATCCGGAGATCACCGACCGCTCGCGTTCCAGGCCGCGCAGCGCCCGGTAGACGTGGCCGGGTTCCACATCGGGCAGTCCCATGGCCTTGAGGCGGTCGATCAGGTCGTAACCGTGACCGGGGCGCTCGAAGATCAGGAGCAGGAGAAACGGATGCAACAGGCCGCGCAGCTCGCGTCCGTGCATGTCAGCCCCTTTCGTCGGCGGAACGCACCGCTCCCCTGAAGCAAAGCATGCCTTTTATCGCAAAAGTGCTGATTAGCGAATTTGCGATCCGGTCGATCGGCTCAGCCCGGCCGGCATAATGTCGGTTGACCGCCCGCGCGTGGGAAGGATCGGCGATGAGGCTGGGCCTGCACTACTGGAACTTCTCCACGCCCGCCGACCCGTCCGCCATGGCCGGGGTGCTGGCGGAGACCGCCCGGATCGCGGAGCAGGCCGGGGTGTCCGCCTTCACGGTCATGGACCACTACTTCCAGATGGAGTTCACGACCTCGGCCGAGGAGCCGATGCTCGAGGCCTACACGACCCTGGGTTACGTGGCCGCGAAGACCGAGCGGATGACCCTCGGGGTGCTCGTCACCGGGGTGATGTACCGCTACCCCGGCCTGCTCGCCAAGATTGTCACGACGCTCGACGTGCTCTCCGGCGGGCGGGCCCGGCTCGGCATCGGCGCGTCGTGGTACGACCGCGAGCAGCGCGGCCTCGGCGTACCGGTGGTCCCCGTCAGCGAGCGCTTCGAGCGGCTGGAGGAGACGTTGCAGATCTGCCTCCAGATGTGGAGCGACGACAACGGCCGGTTCGACGGCAGATACCACCAACTGGCCGAGACGCTGAACGTGCCGGCGCCGATCAGCCGACCGCACCCGCCGATCATGATCGGTGGTGGCGGCGAGAAGAAGACGCTGCGGCTCGTGGCCCGCTACGGCGATGCGTGCAACATCTTCGGCAACAGCCCGGACGAGGTCGCGCACAAGCTCGACGTGCTGCGGGAACACTGTGCTGCCGAAGGCCGGGACTACCGGACCGTCGAGAAGACCGTGCTGGTCATGCGCCCGCCCCTGGCCGACGTCGACGCGTTCGTGGCGGAGGTGGCCGAGTACGCGGCGCTCGGCGTCACCGAGGTGCAGACGATGCCGGACCGGCACCCGGTCGAGTTCGCGCAGCAACTGGCCGAGCGGCAGGTCGCCGCGCGACTGGCCGAACTCGCCTGATCCCGGCCCCTCAGCGCCCGGAGCACCGGTACCGGCCGGCACGGCGTCCCGCGCCGGCGGTCCCGGCTGACCCGCGTTTCGCCAAGTCATCCTGCCGTAGCGGGCTCGCTGCCACACTCGGAACGGTGGGTGATCTCCAGGTGGTCGGTCGCTGCGCCAGCGGCTGCTGGCGGATGCGCCGCGCACCTGGACGACCGGCCCCGCGCCGGCTGACCACGGTCGACGCGTCTTCCGCTGCCGGCCGAGGCCGCCTTGGGTGACAACCAGCCATCACGGCAGGGCCGGCACGCTGGAAAGCCGGCATCCGACTCCAGAGGCTTCCCAGTCAGGTCCCTGGGCCCGGGCCTGGTCTCGGGAGCTGCGGACACCGATCCGACCACGGTCGCGACGTTGGTCGTGGTCGGGGCCAGCACCACGTTCGGCCTGGCCTGGCTGACCCTGCTGATGATGCCGGCCGTGGTGGTGGTGCAGATCCTCGCCACGCGGGTGGGCGTGCTGTCCGGGCGGGATCTTCAGCAGGCGGTGCGCGACGGTTACGGTCGCCTGGCGAGCGTCCTGTTGTTGATCTCGATCCTCGCGGTGAACGTGGTGACGATAGCCGCCGACGTCGCCGCCGGAGCGGCGGCGATCGGCCTGCTCGTCGGGCTCGACGCCCGCTGGCTGATCCCGGTCTTCGCCGCCGGCGCGCTCGCTCTGTTGCTGTTCGGCAAGTACGACGAGGTCGAACGGGTGCTGAAGTGGGTGATGCTGGGCCTGCTCGCCTACGGCGTGGCGGCGGTTCTGGCCCGACCTGACTGGCCCGCGGTGGCGCGCGCCAGCCTGATTCCGTCGCTCTCCTTCAGCGAGGCGCATCTGGCGGGGACGCTGGCGATCCTGGGCACCACGCTGACCAGCTACATGTACGTGTGGCAGACCGTGGAGCAGGTCGAGGAGCCGTGCTCGCGTCGGCAGCTGCGGTTCCGCGAGTTCGACGCGGTGGTCGGCGCCGGCCTGGCCGCGGTGGTCTTCTGGAGCATCCTGGTCGCCAGCGGCGCCACCCTCGGCACCCACCACCAACACGTGGACACCGCCGAGCAGGCCGCGCAGGCGCTGCGCCCCCTGGCCGGGCCCCTGGCCGGCGAGTTGTTCGCCGTTGGGCTCCTCGCCTCCGCGATCATCGCCGTGCCGGTGATCATGTCCAGCGGCGGCTACGTCACCGCCAGCGCGTTCGGCTGGCCGCGAGGGCTCAGCCGCACCCCCCGCCAGGCGCCCCGCTTCTACACCATGGTGGTCGCACAGACCGTGGCCGGCGTCGCGCTGGCCATGACCGGTATCGGTCCGATCCGACTGCTGTTTCTGGCCAGCCTGATCGGGGGCATCGCCACCCCGCTGGGGCTGGTCATGCTCTCCCTCGCCGCCGGAAACCCGAAACTGGTCGGCGCGCCCCGCATCCACCTGGGCCTGCGCGTCGCGGGCTGGGTCGTCGCCGCCCTGGTGACCACCGTCAGCCTGCTGTATCTCGCCCAGCAGCTACACCTCGCCGGATGACGCCGTCCGCCGGACGGTACATGCATAGTTGCTTGACAATGCACCTAGGCTTGAATGTGCGTTGATTCCGGTTCGAGGAGATGGTGGTGAACGCCGAATGCAATACTCGCGCCGCTCCTTCCTCGCCGGCGTGGTGGCCACCGGCCTCGGTTCCGCCGGAGCCACCTTTCTCCTGCCGGGCGGTCGCACCCGCTCGGATTCCCTGACCGGGCGCCCTCGGCTCTGCACCGGCACCGACCTCACCGGGGCGCGGGCCGCCGTCATCGGCATGTGGAACGAGACCAACCCGGACGCGAAGGTCGAGTTGGACGAGGTGCCCGGCGGCTCCCGCGCCGAGCGGGACAGCATGGTCGAGAAGATAAAGAACGGTGCGGTCGACATCGTCAACCTCGACATCGTCGACATTCGGGAGTTCGCGAAAGAGGGCTATATCCAGGAGATTTCCCTGCCCACGCGCACGTATTTTCCGGCGGTCGAGCGGGTGCACCGGGTGACTGCCGATTCCGGCCGGTACTGGGCGGTGCCCTTCAACAGCGACGTGGGCATGCTGTTCAGCCGGGCGACGGCGGGCCTGAACCCCGGGCAGCCACTCCTCCCCCAGGTGATCCACCGGGACGCACGGGGCGTCGCCCGGTTCGTCGGGCAACTCCTGCCGGACACGGAGAACGACACCGAAGCGTTCGTCGTCAACGTCCTGGAGCACGCGCTCTCCACCGACCCGGCCATCCTCGACAAGGACGGCAGGGTCGCGGAGGACCTGGTCCGGTGGCAGGACGCGCTCACCCCGCTGCGGAACGCCGTCCTGCACAACGACGTGGTGCGGGCGCGCAACGAGGAGGACTCCCGCGCGCGGTTCGAGGACGGCCTGGCCTACATGCGCAACTGGCCGGCCCGGTACCGGGGGCTGCGCAACCAGGTCGACCTCCTCCCGTTGCCGTCCGGCATTCTCGGCGGCCAGAGCCTGGCGCTGGTGGCCAACGGCAGCAACGTCGAGGCGTCCGTCCGATTCATCGAGTTCGCGACCAGCGCGGCGGCCCAGCGGGTGGCCGCCGCCCACGGCCTGGCGCCGGCCCTCACGCATGTCTACGACGATCCGTCGTTGCGGCAGGCGATGCCGTATCTGGACACGGTCAAGAGCGCCTTGGAGCAGGCGGTTCCCCGGCCCACGCACCGGCAGTACCGGGACTTCGCCGACGCGGTCCGGCGCCACGTGCTGCCCTTCATCGCCCAGCCCAACGGCAGGCTGACCAGCGCCTTCACCGATGACATCAAGAGCACGCTCGATCCGAGCAGGAGATGACCGTCGCGCACGGACGGTGGCACGCAGGGAGGTACGGCGTGGAGGTCGGGCGGATCCAGCTGTGGCAGGTGCCGCTGTTGGCCATGGCGGTGATAGCCCTGGCGGAATGGGCCGTCGGAGCGGTGCTGCGCAGGTGGCCGCTGCGGGTGGACTGGCGGCTGATGCGCGCCGTCGGGTTCGCCGTGGCCGTCCTCGTGGCCTCGGCGCTGCTCCTGGTCAACTACCTCTCCGAGGCGGACAAGCTGGCGAACATCGTCTCGGCGATCGCGGCCGTCGCCACGCTGTGGCTGACGCATCGGGCCTTCCAGCGGTCCGGGACGGTTGAATCCCCGAAGCCGTCGCGGGCGGACGAGAAGTCCGTGGACCGGGTTCCTTAGTCCCGGTGCGGGGGCCACCGGCGGCGGGCGCGGGCCGTGGCCCGGGCGTCGGCCTTCTCGATGGCCTGAACCAGCTCGTCCTTGGTCATGCCGTGCGGGAGGTGCTCGGGCTGGTGGCCGCGGGCCACTCCAACGCGGCGGTCGCGGCGCGGCTGCCCGTCACCGAGGCAGCGGTCGGCACGTCCTTCGCCCGGGACGACCATGGCGGCTGCGCCGGCACGTGCCGGTTCTGGTTCGCGGTCAAGGGGGTGCCGACCGGGCAGAGCCCCTACGTTCTCCGGGTCGCCGACGAGGACGCCCGGCAATACCCCGAGCAGGACATCCACGGGCCGCTGGTGACCCTGCACCTCGACTGAGGGGCACTGTCAGAGGTTCAGCGGCTCCGGGTCGCTGGCCAGTTCCCGGAACCGCTCGCGCGGGTCGGGCACCAGCCGCCGGGCGGACAGGTCGAGCAGGCCACCCACCCCGGTCACCGTGGCGACCTCGGTGCCGTCCGGGCGGGTGAGGTCCTGGACGATCTGGAAGGTCTTGCCGTCGCCCCAGCGGAACTCGCAGGTCACGTCCACCTCGTCGCCGCCGCGCAACTCCCGCAGGTAGCGGACGGTGACCTCCAGGGCGACCGGTCCCACGCCGCTGGCGATGAGCCGGTCCTGCGAGATCCCGGCGGCGCGCAGGCACTCCCACCGGGCGTGCTCGCTGTACTGCAGATACACGGCCTGGTTCAGGTGCCCCTGGGTGTCGAGCTCGTAGCCGCGGACGGTGATGCGTACCCGGAACGGATCTCCCATGGGCGCGAGCCTAACGGGAGGACAGCCCGGCTCGTCGCGAGCAGACCTGGCGCCCGCCGCGACATCTTGGGACGCTGACGGTGTGTACGACTACGACCTGTTGGTGCTGGGCTCCGGGCCCAGCGGTCAGAAGGCCGCGATCGCCGCGGCAAAGCTCGGCAAGCGGGTCGGCATCGTGGACCGGCGCGACATGATCGGCGGGGTCTGCATCAACACCGGCACCGTCCCGTCCAAGACACTGCGCGAGGCCGTGCTCCACCTGACCGGCCTGACCCAGCGCGACCTGTACGGCAGCAGCTACCGGGTCAAGGAGGAGATCACGGTCAGCGATCTGGCGGCACGAACCGAGCACGTGATCAGCCGACAGACGGACGTCATCCGCAATCAACTGGCCCGCAACCGGGTCGCGATGATCACCGGCACCGGGCGGTTCGCGGACGCGCACGCGGTCTGGGTCGACGGCGGCTCCGGGCGCGAGTCACATCTACGCGGTCGGCGACGTGATCGGCTTCCCGGCGCTGGCGTCCACCTCGATGGAGCAGGGCCGGCTGGCCGCGCAGCACGCCTGCGGTGAGCCGGTTCGCGCGATGCACGGGTTGCAGCCGATCGGCATCTACACGATCCCGGAGATCAGCTTCGTCGGGAAGACCGAGGAGGAGCTGACCGACAGTTCGACGCCGTTCGAGGTGGGCATCGCGCGCTACCGCGAGCTGGCCCGCGGTCAGATCGTGGGCGACTCCTACGGCATGCTGAAGCTGCTCGTCGCGCCGGACGACGGCCGACTGCTCGGCGTACACGTGTTCGGCACCGGCGCCACCGAGATCGTCCACATCGGGCAGGCGGTGATGGGCTGCGGCGGCACCGTGGACTACCTGGTCGACACGGTGTTCAACTACCCGACCTTGGCGGAGGCGTACAAGGTGGCCGCCCTGGACGCCTCCAACAAGATCCGCAACATCACCCGGATCGACGGCTGATCCGACAGCCCTCGGCGCGGCTGATCAGTCGAGGCAGAACTCGTTGCCCTCGGGGTCGGCCATCACGATGTGACCGGCGCCGAGCGGAGGAGCGGGCTCGTGGCGCTGGAGCCGGGTGGCGCCGTGGGAGACGAGCCGCTCCGCCTCCGCCTCCAGGGCCGCCATCCGCTCGTCCCCGGTGAGCCCGGGGGCCGCCCGCACATCGGGGTGCACGCGGTTCTTGGCCTGCTTGCCCTCCGGCACCCGCTGGAAGAACAGCCGCGGCCCGGAGCCCTCGGGGTCGACCAGCGCCGAGGCGTCGTTGCGGCGCTCGGGCGGCACGCCCATCGCCTCCAGAGCCTGCTCCCACGACTCGAAACCCGCGGGCGGGGCCTGCAACTGGTAGCCGAGGGCCTCGGCCCAGAACGCGGCCAACCCGGCCGGGTCGGCGCAGTCGAAGGTGAATTGGACGTCGCGGGCCATGTCAGCTCGCCTCCTGTCGAGTCTGTCGGTGGGTGTGCAGGTGGAGGTCGCGGAGCAGGCACACCTCCGCCAGATGATGGATCAGTTCGCGGTTGATGTGCAGCACCAGCGCGGCCAGTGGACGTTCGGCGTACGGTCCCTCCGCCTCTCCGCACGGGCGGGCGAGGTCGGCTTCGCCGAGGGACTCGACCCCGGCCAGCCAGGTGGCGTACTCCGTGTCGAGCTGGGCCAGCGCCCCGGCCGCCGTCGCGGCGTACTCGAACGACTGGTAGTCGGTGGACGCGCGACCGAAGTGCGCGGCGTTGCGCGTCGCGAGCACGCCGACGATCACGTGCCCGAGTCGCCAGGCGATCGTCGTGAACGGTGGTGGGTCGGGCTGCGGCATCGCGAAGTCGATGGTCATCGCACCGGACCCGGCCTGCACGGGTGTGGTGCCGGTGCCGCGCGGGCGAACGTTCCAGCAGCCGGGGGCCGGCTCCCAGAAGTACTCGTCGTCGGTGAGCCCGTCGAGCCGGTCACGCAGCTGGCCGGTCCAGTGCTGGGCGAGCTGCTCTCGGAGCAGAGGATTCCAGGTGTGGTCGGTCACGGGCCCACCCTTCCGGCAATAGCGGACAGGATCCTTCCGTGATCGGTGAAACGATGAGGGCATGACCGTCGAGACGACGACCGAGCGGGTGCTGCGGTTGCTGGCCCTGCTGCAGCGGCGGCCGTCCTGGACCGCCGCCGAACTCGCCGCCGAGCTGGGGGTCACCGACCGCTCGGTGCGCCGCGACGTGGAGCGGTTGCGCGCGCTCGGCTACCCGGTGCACGCGTCGGCGGGTGTCGGCGGCGGCTACCAGCTCGGCGCGGGCACCCGGCTGCCGCCGCTGCTCCTCGACGACGAGGAGGCGATCGCGACAGCGGTGTCGCTGCGACTGGCGTCGGCCGGCACGGTCGCCGGGGCGGCCGAGGCGGCACTGCGGGCGCTCGCGAAGCTCGACCAGGTGATGCCGCCCCGGCTGCGCGCCGAGGTGCGGGCGGTGCACGGCGCCACCGAGACCCTGGTCGGCCCCGGGGTCGAGATCGACGCGGAGCTGCTGATGACGCTCGCCCGGGCCTGCCGCGACACCGTACGGGTGCGGTTCCGGTACGCGGGCCGCGACGGCGGGGAGCACGAGCGTACGGTCGAGCCGGTGCGGATGGTCACCACCGGCCGCCGCTGGTACCTGATGGCCTGGGACGTCGACCGCGACGACTGGCGCACCTTCCGGCTGGACCGGATGCGCGACGTGGTGGCGACGACCTGGCGCTTCCGGGCGAGGGAGCATCCGGACCCGGTCGCCTACGTGCAGCGGTCGGTGGCCGAGGCGCCGTACCGGTATCTCGCCCGGGTGCGGGTGCACGCCCGGCCCGAGCGGGTGCGGGAGCTGGTGCCGCCCCAGGTGGGGCGCGTCGAGGACGATCGCGACGGGTGGTGCGTGCTCGTCGTCGGCGGGGATGACCTGGACTGGCTCGCGGTGCAGGTGGCCCGGCTGGGCTTCGAGGCGGAGGTGCTGGAGCCTGCGGCGCTGCGGGAGGCCGCCGGCCGGCTCGCCCGCCGCGTCGCGGCGATGGCCGGGACCGGCTGACCCCGCGACCGCTGGATCCCCGCTCGCCGACGTCGTACGACGGGCCGGGGTGCGCCGAATATGACGTGCGATGCCGGCCGGCGGCGGGCTACGGTCCCGGCCGTGACCCTTGAGATCGTGAGCCTGGCCGACCGTCCCGACCTCGCCCCGCTGCTGACCAACGACGACTTCGACGGCGCGTGGCCGACCTTCATGATCCAGGACCTGATCAGCTCGGTGTACTACGCGGTCGCCGACGACCTCTACCCGGACCTGGTGTTCGCCGCGATCGACCCGGCCGAGTCGGGGCGGGCGGTGGCCCGCGGCTACGCCGTACCCGTGCACTGGACGGAGCCGGAGCTGCCCGAGACCGGCTGGGAGAAGATGATCCAGCGGGCCACCGTCGACCGCCACGTCGGGCGGGAACCGACCATGGTGTCGGCGCTGGAGATCTGCATCCGCCCCGACCGGCGCGGCGGCGGGGTGTCGGGGTTGATGCTGGCCGCGATGCGGGAGGCGGTCGCCAAGCGCGGCCTCGACACCCTGGTCGCGCCGGTCCGCCCCAGCGGCAAGCACACCCGGCCGGACCTGCCGACCGCCGAGTACGCGGCACAGGTCCGCCCCGACGGCCTGCCGGTCGACCCGTGGCTGCGGGTGCACGTCCGCGCCGGCGGTGTCATCGAGCAGGTGGCGACCCGGTCGATGACCATCACCGGCACACTCGACGAGTGGCGGCGCTGGACCGGGCTGCCGTTCGACACCAGCGGGCCGGTGCACGTTCCGGATGCCCTGGTGCCGGTGCTCTGCGACGTGGCGCACGACTACGCCGTCTACGTCGAGCCGAACGTCTGGGTGCGGCACCGGCTGTAGCCGCAGCCGCACGATCCTCCCGATCGCCGAGGGCTGACGACTCTGGCCCGTGTCCCGGGTCAGCGGGGTGCGCGGATGCCGTCGACCAGCAGGACGACGCCGTCGGTGGCGGCCTCCCGGTCGCGGGAGATCTCGCGGTATTCCGGGGAGGTGGACCAGGCCTCGAAGTCCTCGCGGGTGTCGAACGCCATCAGGATGACCTTCTGGTACGGCCAGGCGCCCTCCACCACCTGGGGCGACTCGTCGGCGGCGAGCAGTCGCCCCCGGTATTTGATCAGGACGGGCATGAACGCGGCGACGTACCGGTCGTAGCGCTGTCGGTCGTGGATGGCGATCTGCGCGAGGGCGAAGACGGTCACCCGCTCACGTTACTCGCGGGTAAGTATGTGCCGCGCCCGCCGGTCGGCAATCCGTCAATGCGCCGCTCCGACCTGTCGCAACCGCCCTGACCTGCGGATACTCTGGATACAGGCGCTTTCGCCCAGGTCGGACGACTCCCCCGACGACTGGAGGGCCGCTCATGTCCACCGACACCACCGCCCCACCCGCCGGCACGGGCCGCGAGACGGCTCCGCCGGCCACGACGAGCATTCCCGAGGCGGTGTGGCAGGTCCGGGTACGCACCAAACTCGACGACCTCTACCAGCAACTGCGCGATCTGGAGTCACGCGACGGCGCGAACGCCGTCCGGGTCGGCGAGTTGCGGGCGCAGCTGTCCAGGGTGGAGTCGGTCCTCGGGCGCAGCAATGTGATCGACTGGTTGCGCGGCGGGAACGTCGAGTACGCCTGGCAGACCGTCCACGCCGTCGAGCGGGCCATGGTGGAGCTGCGCAGCCCGGAGGAGCTGCTCGGGCTGCTGCCCGCGTACCAGGCCGCGGCCGGGCGTTACCTGGCCACCGACGACAAGGTGCTGACCGCGTTCGACCCGACGGCCGACCAGGCCCAACCGGCACTGCTGCGGGCGAAGGTGCAGGCGCTGCTGCTGCGCTACCACACCGAGTCGGACGAGTTCAACGAGTCGGTACGCCGGCTGCGCAACCGGATGCTGGGCCTGTCCGTCTTCGCGCTGGTCGCCGAGACGCTGATGGTGCTGGTGCAGTGGAGCAGCCCGGACCTGCAACTACTCAAGCCGCCGACCGACGCGGCCGGCGTCCCGGCGTGGCGGCTGCTGTTCTTCGTGCTGATCGCCGGCGCGCTGGGGGCCTTCATCAGCGCCCTTCCCTCGATGATCACGTCCCGGTCCGGCGGGCTGCCGTACCGGCTGCCGTTCCAGCAGGGGCTGTTGAAGCTGGCGATCGGCCCGCTGGTCGCGGTTGTCGGGATCATGCTGGTGATCGGCGGTCTGGTGGAGACGACGGTGAACAGCACGGCCGCCCTGCTCGGGGTGGCGATCGTCTTCGGCGCCGGCCAGCAGGCGGTCACCGCGTTCGCCGACCGCCGGGCCTCGGAGCTGCTCAGCCCGATCACGAAGAGCTGACCGGGCGGTTGTGCCGGGCTCAGATCCACCGCGACGCAGAGATCCGCGAGCAGACCACACATCGCTGAGCTGACGGCCTTCTCGGTCAGCGCCGCGCTGCCCGTCCGGGTTGCTCCAATACCGTGCGGTATTCGCCATAGCCTTCACGCTCAAGGTCGTCGCGCCGAATGAACCGAAGCGCGGCCGAGTTCATGCAGTAACGCAGGCCGCCGGTTTCTGCGGGACCGTCGTCGAACACATGGCCGAGGTGGCTGTCCCCGTGTGCCGACCGGACCTCGGTGCCGGACACGGCGCGGCTCGGCTCTCGGACCTCGACCACGTTCTCTGGTTCGATCGGCCTGGTGAAACTCGGCCAGCCGGTACCGCTGTCGTACTTGTCGACGGAAGCGAACAGGGGTTCACCGGACACGATGTCGACGTAGATGCCCGGCTCCTTGTTGTCCCAGTAGGCGTTGTCGAAGGCAGGCTCCGTCCCCGCCTCCTGGGTAACTTTGTACTGCTCGGGCGACAGCCGAGAAATTGCCTGAGGGTCCTTGCGGTACTCGTGTGACACTTTCGTCCTCCCGGGGCAGCTCGTCGGCCGGAACGGCCGGGTCCGATGGGCCTTCACCCGCGCCGCCGATGCCTACCCCTCCAGCGGTTGACTAACCCCAGGGGCCGGCTGGGTAGCCTGGAGCGCATGATCTTCATTACCGCGAAGTTCCGGGTACGTCCCGAGGACGCCGACCGGTGGCCGCAGATCGCCGCCGCGTTCACCGAGGCCACCCGCGCCGAGCCCGGCTGCCTCTGGTTCGACTGGTCCCGCAGCCTCGACGACCCGAGGGAGTACGTGCTGGTCGAGGCGTTCCGGGACGACGAGGCCGGCGCCGCGCACGTGCAGTCGGAGCACTTCCGCGAGGCGCAGCGCAGCCTGCCGCCGCACCTGGCCGAGACGCCCCGGATCGTGAACGTGACCGTGCCGCAGCAGGACTGGTCGCTGCTCGGCGAGATGGCGGTCCCCGAGGGCCGCTGAGCGCGGGCGTACCGACCGCCGGCGCCGCGCCGGAAGTGCGGTCAGCCGGCGGCGTAGCGGAGGTCCATGGTGTCGGTGCGGCCGGACCAGGTCAGCGCCAGGTGCCAGCAGCCGGCCGCCGGCATGTCGACGATCGAAGGGCCGGGGCCGCCGGTGACCGTCTGGGTCACCTGCGTGTCGGTGCCGTCGAGCGTCGCGGTGATCGTCAGGTCGGCCGACGCCGTCGGGTCGGGCGACGCCGTGGCGGGGCGGGACACCCAGAGGATCTTGTTGTTCGACCCGTCGGTTCTCTTGTACCCGAGCGGGTGGGCGAACAGCACCGCGACGATGTCGCCGTTCGCGCCGAAGACGTGCGGAATCCGGGGAGCGGCCTCGCTGAACCCGGCATCCGCCCAGTCCGGCAGCGACCCGGTCTCGATCTGGGAGGCGCAGCCCGTCGCGGCACGCGCCGTGGTGGCCGTACCGCCCGCCGGCGTCGCCGGCCGGCTCCCGGTCGTGCAGCCGGCCAGCAGAACCACCGACGCCAGCACCATCCTGCCCGCCGAACCCATCTGCCACCCCCGGTCCGTCGACGTCATTCACCAGCAATGACACCGGCCGGGCCCGCCGGGTTCCGCTAGTCGAGCGAGTCGGCGATCGCGATCGCCTCGTCCCGGGTGAGGTTGCCCTCCAGCCGGTAGCTCACCCCGGCCTCCTGCCAGATCAACGTCGCCGCGGCGAGCCGCGCGGTCTCCACCCGGACCGTGCCGCCGCGATCGACGTACGCGAGCGTGTGCGGACCGCCGACCCAGACCGCGAAATCGCCGTCGACCTGCACGAACTCCACGTCCGGCCCGGCCGCCTGCTTCTGGAACACCGGGTCGAGCTGGCCGTCGAACGCGTCGACGCGCAGCGTCCCGCCCCGATAGAGCAGGGTGGCCACCCGGTAGGAGCCCAGGCCGTCGTCATCGGCGACCAGCACCTGCTCGGGCGGGCCCAGCTTGGCCGGCACGCGGATGGGGAAGCGAACCTTCCGCTGCGCGTCGTGCAGGTCGGCGGAGCGCTGCGCCGGCAGCGGGGACGGGCTGCCGGTGGGCAGTACGGGCGCGGGCGACGTACCGATGACGATCCCGGAGAAGCGCAGCAGCCCGGCGACCGCGTCGGCGAGGGCGGCCCGACCCGGCGGCAGCACCGCGACGAGCAGCGCGGCGAGCGCCGCGGCCAGCCAGTAGCGCCACCGGCGCCGCCGGGCCGCCGGCGCGGCCAGGCGGGCGCGTACCCGGGTGGCCAGGTCCGGCGTCGCGGGCGTCTCCAGCCAGGTGGCGAGGTCGCGCAGCTCCCGCTCCAGGTCATCCACGGTGCACCACCTCGCGGTCGAGCAGGCCGCGCAGCTTCGCCAACGCCCGGTACGTCCGCGACTTCACCGTGCCCCGGGGCAGTCCCAGCATGGTCACCGTCTCGTCCTCGCTGAGGTCGAGGAAGAACCGGCAGACGATCACCTCACGGTCCTTCACCGGCAACCGGCGCACCGCCTGCACCAGCACGGCGCGGCGCTCGGCGGCGAGGACCGCCCCGACCGCGTCGTCCTCGGCGAGCTCCGGCTCCGGATTCGCCGCCGCGGCCCGCAGCACCAGCCCGTCCCGGCGGGTACGGGACCGGTGCAGGTTGCGGGTCTCGTTGGCGACGATCGCGAGCAACCACGACCGGAAGGACGAGTCGCCCCGGTAGCGGGAGAGGTTGCGGTATCCCTTCACGAACGCCTCCTGGGTGACGTCCTCCGCGTCCGGCCCGGCGCCGAGCAGCACCGCCGTCCGGTACGCGGACGCGGTGTGCCGGGCGACGAGGAGGTCGTACGCCTCCAGGTCACCGGCCCGCGCGCGGGTGACAAGCTCGTCGTCGTCCAGGGAAACCTCCGGTCGGCTCACCCACATGACACCGCGCGCGCCGGGCGGGTTCCACCTTTCCGGCCGGGAACTTCGCCGCCGTCCCCGGTGTCACCGGGACATGACGCCCACCACGATCTCGCGCCGCACGATACTGACCCTGCTCGCCGGCACCGGCGCCGCCGCGCTGGCCGGCTGCGAACCCGCCCGGACCGTGGCCGCCGCCGTACCGATCCCCGACGCGCTGCTCGTGGAGGTCGGCGGCGGCCTCGGCGTGTTCCGTGGCGCTGACCGGCAGACCATCCCGCACGCGGTCGCCACGGCGGACGGGCTCGCGATCTACGCGACCACAGCCGCAGGGCCCGACACCGCGTTCTGGCGGGTCGACACCGCCACCGGCCGCGCCTCCGCCCGGGTGTCCCTGCCCGGACGCTGGGTGCCGCAGGCCGTCTCGGCCAGCGGCACCCTGGTGGCGCTGACGCCGCAACGGCAGGAGGTCACCGCCGCACGGCCGGCCGGACGCGAGGTGACCCCGGTCCTGATCGCCGACACCACCGGCGTCCGGCACCGGCTGGACTTGCCGGGCAACTTCGTGCCGGAGGCGTTCACCGCGGATCTCACCGGGTTGTTCGTCCTCGAGTGGATCCCGGCGGCCGCGCCGGACCGCTACCGGGTCCGCGTCGTCGACCTCGCCACCGGCGCGCCGGGCCAGTTGTTCACCCGCGACAAGTCACCGGTTCCGCCGGGGGCCGAGGAGGAGATGCGCGGCGACGGACGCCAGGCGGTGCTCGCCCCCGACCGGGCGACCCTCTACACGCTCTATACCCATCAGCCCGACCACCGGCATACCCGTGACCTGATCAGCGGGCGGCCCGGCAACGCACACGCGTTCGTGCACACGCTCAGCCTCAACGCCTGGTGGGCGTACTGCATCGATCTGCCGCACCCGTTCGGCGAAGGCCCCGCGGGCGGCCACGCGATCGCGATCAGCCCCGACGGGCGACGGCTCTACGTCACCGACGTCACGTCAGGCACTACCGCGGAGATCTCCACCGAGGACCTGTCGGTGCTCCGCACGATCCCCGACGCCCGGGGCACGGGGACCGCGTACGCCGCCGTCGACAGCGACCGGCTCTTCGTCGGCGCCGGCCCGGCGGTGCGGACGTCGGACCTCACCCGCCTGGCCCGGACGACCGACTGGCCGGTCCGGGAACCGGTGCGGGGCGTGGTGCCCAGCCGCGACGGCGCCCGCCTCTACCTGGGTCAGACCAACGCGGTGAGCTGGCACGATCCGGCCACCGGCGCCGAACTCGGCCGCGTCGCCGTCCCCGGTCTCGTCGCGGTACGGGGGCTGGCCGGACCGGGCTGACCCAACCCCACCGACACGCATTCCTCAGCTGCGTGCCGCTCCCGGTGCCGTCTAGGGTCGACCGGGTGATCGAACCTGTATACCTGGCCGCCGTCCGGGACTCGTACGACCGGGTCGCCGAGGACTACGTCAAGATCGCGCCGCCCCGGTTCGCGGAGGACGCGTTGGGACGGGGCATGCTGGCCGCGTTCGCCGAACTCGTACCGGCCGAGGGCGGGCGACCGGTCGCCGACCTGGGCTGCGGACCCGGGCATGTCACGGCCCACCTGGCCGCACTCGGCCTATCCATGTTCGGCGTCGACCTGGCACCGCGGATGGTGGACATCGCCCGCCGCACGTACCCGGGTCTGCGGTTCGACGTCGGGTCGATGACCACACTGGACGTCCCCGACGGACACCTGGCCGGCATCGTCGCCTGGTGGTCGATCTTCCACCTGCCGCCGGAGGTGCTACCGGCGGTGTTCGCGGAGTTCCGTCGCGCCCTGGCCCCCGGCGGCCTGGTCCTGCTGGGATTCCACGTTGGCGACGAGCACCTGCGCCCCGCGCGGGCCTACGGCCACCCCGTCTCCTACGACGCTTATCTGCTGGCCCCGGATGACATCGCGGCACGGCTGCGCGACGCCGGGATGGTGGTCACCGCGCGGCAGATCCAGGAACCCGACGAGCGGCTGAAGCGCCCTCAGGCCTGTCTCCTGGCCCGCAAACCCGAGCACGCCTGAAGCTGCCAAGGTGGTCGATCAGGCCGCAGCCGGCGGCGATCGCCGGTACACGACCTGATCGACACCTTCGAATTCGAGCCGTCGTGGACGGCCGCACCGCCTCGGTCTACGGACGTCCGCCGGGACGCCCGGTCAGGCCCGCGCCATCGGAACAGCCGGCGAGCAGGACGATCGCGGTGATTCCCCGGTTCACTTCTTCTTCACCTTCTCTGCGGTGACCGGGTCGTACACGGCGAACAGCGACCTGCCGCCGCTCTGCCGGGCGATGGTGGCCAGTGCGTCGAAGTTCTGCGCCCCGCCGGTGGCGCAGGCGCCGGTGCAGCCGTCGGCGTATCCGACGAGGACGCGGCCCTGCTTGTCGATCTGGACGTCCATGAAGTCCAGCAGGTTCCGGTCGGTGCCGCAGGTGGTGCCGCCAGTGCAGATCGAGCCCTTCTGCACCGGGTCCTGCGGGGTCGCGTCGGTCAGCGACCAGGTGGCACCGCCGTCGTAGGTGACGGCGACGTACAGGTGCCACTCGCCGGTGAAGTTCTGGGCATCCTGGTAGTTGCCACCGGTGGTGGTGCCGAGGAACGCGAACGCGGCGCGGTCGGCGTCGCCGGCGACCACTGCCGGGAACACCGCGTTCTTCACCCCGAGCGCGGCCCCGACGTCCTGGTCGCTGACCCAGGTCCTGCCCTGGTCGTGGGAGACCGCCACGCGGGCGTGCCCGTCGGCGTTCTGGTAGCCGAAGTAGACCGTGCCGTCGGAGGCGACGCCCACCGACGGGTCGCTGTCGGCGGGCAGGCTGGTCGGCACCTTGCGTACCTGCCAGGTCAGGCCGTTGTCCTCGGAGACCGCCACGGCCTGGTTGTCGCCGCAGCCCTTGTTGGGCACGTACACGGTGCCGTCCTTGGGGGATACCTTGACGTGACCGTGCAGGCCTCCGCAGTCCAGCAGGGTGTACATCGGCACGGCCGGGCCGAAGGTGAGGCCACCGTCGCGGCTGCTGGCGCAGAGCGCGTCGGCGATGTCCTGGGAGCAGTAGTAAACGGCGTTCGGGTACAGCCCGAGGCCGCCGAGGCCGCCGGAGGACCAGCGGCCGCCGCCGACGGTCTGGTGGTCGACGCCGGAGTTGATGCCGCCGCCCTGCGACGGCGTCCAGGTCTCCCCGTCGTCGTCGGTGAAGCACATCAGCGAGGTCTTGCCGGCGAGCTGGGACTCGAAGGTACGACCGGTGTCGTGGTCGGTGTACAGGATCGGGTCCAGCGAGGCGTTGGCGGTGCACCTGGGCAGGTGGGCGCTCTTGTCCTGCCACACCGCCGTGGCCGGCGTGCTGGTGTCGTCGAAGCTCACCCGGTAGGTGTCGGTGTACGCCTGGTACATGACCTTGCCGGTCTTCCAGTTGACGCCGATCGAGGGCTCGCCGGCGTCGTGCGCCCGGGGCAGCGTTCCGGGCGCCGGGTAGGTGGTGAACGAGGCGGCGCCGATCGGCCCCGGCGCGGGGGCCGCCGGTTCGGTGACCAGTTCGGCGGTCGCCGCGTAGCTGTCACCCAGCAGAGTGAACGCGAACGGGCCGCCGGTCCAGGCGACGTTCGGGCTGGTGGCGGAGACCGTGCCGGCGCCCGGACTGGCCGCGCGGGCCGCGGTCGTCGTGCCGCCGACCGTGGTGAGCAGCACGGCGGCCACCAGCGCCATCGGCCGATGAACCCATGATCTCGAGGGGCGTAGTGTCATCACATCCCTGCCTTCCCCGGCCCGTTCCGATGCGCGCCGGCACTGGTGTCATCGCTCGTACCAGTGCGGATGCAACCGTATCGATCGATGAGGTTCCGGTACGTCCGGCGGAGCGTCGTCGACGGGCCTACAGTGTGTACATGTGGGAACCACTGGCCGCGTCGATGGCGGCCATGACTGCCGCCGCAGTGCTGGTCGCCCCGACGCCGACACCTCCGGTCGACGCGACGCCGGTGCTGACCACCGCCCCGTTCGGCGCGCTGCCCGGACAGCAGGTCACCCACACGATCACCATCTCCGGCACGGCCAGTCTGACCGACGGGCAGATCACCTTCACCACCACCGCCGACCTGGAGGAGGTCAAGGTCCACGCCGTACCCGGCCGGTGCACGGTCGCCGCCCGTACCGTCGTCTGCGACCTGGGTGACGTGCGGCTGGCCGCCGGCGCGGCGGCGCCCCGGATCACGATCACCGGCCGGATCAGTGCCGGCGATGACGCCGGCGCCGACGTGGGCGCCGTGGTCCGCAACCGGGTGACGCTCACGGCGGCGGAGTTCACCGACGACGACGCCCAGGTCGCCAGCAACGCGTACCTGCTGCCGGGGGCGGCCCCGACCACCACGGCGCCGACCCGGCAGCAGATCACCGTGACGGCCGACCCGGGGACCCGGCGATCGACGCTGACGGTGGCCCTGGCGGCGCTGGCGGCCGCCGCCCTCGTGGTGGGCGGGGCGCTGCTGGCGCGCCGGCGCCGGCACCCGGGAGACGTCGGGCCGCCGCCCGTTGCGCCCGGGCGGTCCGATCCGATGTAGCAGGTGACGGGACGGCGGCGGAAGGGTACGGGATGAGGCGACGCTGGCGGCGACGGACGGCGCTGGTGGCAGCCACGACGGCGGCGACGCTGACGGTGACGGCGTGGAGCCTGCCGGCCTCGACGGGCGAGGCCACGGCCGGGACCATCGGCCCGCTCCCCCTGCCCAGCCCGTTGTTGTCCCTGCCGCTGCCCCTACCCTCGGTCACCCTCCCCACCGTCGAGCCGCCGCCGCTCCCCGCGCTGCCGCCCCCGATCCGGCGGTCACCGACCCCGGCACCGACCAGCCGGCCCGGCACACCGCCCGGCTCCGCGCCGTCGACCGCCGCCGGCGCACCCCCGTCCGCCGCCCCGGTCTCCCCCGGCGGCCCCTTCCCGAGCCCGGGATCCGCGGCGGCGTCGATCGGCGCCGACCCCGGCGCCGACCTCTACCCGCAACCGCCCGTCGACGCCGCCACCACGCCCCAGGCCCGCCAGGTCGCCCGGCTGGCCGACGTCCAGCACCGGATCCAGTACCTGCAGAACATCCTCGCCCGCACCCGCGACGACCTGGCTCGGGCCCAGCGCGAACCGGATCCGGTGCTGCAGTTGCTGACCGCGCTCACCACCGGCGGGGATCCGGCCGCCGCACCGCCGATCGCCGTCGCGGACTCGGCGAACCTGGTCGACACGCCCACCGGCCGGGCCGCCGCGCTGTCCGCCGCGATCGCCTCCGGCCAGGCGGAACTCGCCCGCCGGCAGCAGGACGAATCGCGGATCCGGCGGGAGATCGACCTCGCCGCTCGGCGCGCCGCGATCCCGGCCCAGGCCCCGGCTCGTACGCGTGGCGGGGCTCGGCTGGGCCAGCCGTTGGCGGGCCGGCTCACCAGCCGGTTCGGTGTCCGGTTCGACCCGTACTACCACGTGTGGCAACTCCACCCCGGGGTGGATCTCGCCGCCCCGGTCGGTACCCCGATCGTCGCGGCGGCGGACGGCCGGGTCACCCGGGCCGGGTGGTACGGCGGCTACGGCAACTACACCTGCGTCGACCACGGCCGGGCCGACGGTCAGCGCCTCTCCACCTGCTACGGCCACCAGTCACGGCTGCTGGTGTCGCCGGGGCAGCGGGTCCGGGCCGGGCAGGTGATCGGCCTGGTCGGCTCCACCGGCGCCTCGACCGGCCCCCACCTGCACTTCGAGGTGCGCCTCGGCGGCCGGGCGGTGGACCCGCTGCCCTGGATCTGAACCGCGGCGATCAGTGCGCAGCGACGGCGACGGCACTCGCCTCGACGTCGGTCAGCCGGGCCGGCCCGACGACGGTGAGCAGCACGGCCATCGCCGCGAGCATCCCGCTGGCCACCACGGAGGCCATCGCCATGCTGCCGGTGCCCAGCACGCCGACCAGCGGCGCGGCCACCGCGCCGACGCCGAACTGCACCGCGCCGAGCAGCGCCGCGGCGGTGCCCGCCGCCTCCCCGTGCCGGGACAGCGCCAGGGCAGGCGCGTTCGGCAGCGCGAGCCCGGCGGCGGCGAGCACCACCCACAGCGCAGCCAGGATGGCGGCGAGGCCACCGAAGCCGGTGGCGGCGAAGGCGACCAGCACCAGGCCGGCCACGGAGCCCACGCCGAGCGCGGCGACGAGGATCCGCTGCGGCGAGTACCGGCGCAGCAGCCGGACGTTCCACTGGGTGGCCCCGATCAGGCCGACCGCGCCGGCGCCGAAGGCCAGCCCGAACTGCTGCTCGTCCAGCCCGTACCGCTGCTGGAAGACGAACGACGAGCCGGACACGTACGCGAACAGCGCGGCCATGGCCAGGCCGGCGACCAGGACGAGCCCGACGAACGTCCGGTCGCGCAGCAGCGCGCGGTAGTCCCGGAGGATGGTGGTGACGCCGCCGCGCCGGCGCCGCGCGGGCGGCAGCGTCTCGGCGAGCCCGAACGCCGCCACCGTGGCCAGCAGCAGGCCGAACACCGCGAGGGCGGCGAACACGCCCCGCCAGTCCGACCAGCGCAGCAGCCCGCTGCCGAGGGTGGGCGCGAGCACCGGGGCCGCCCCCATCACGAGCATCAGCCGGGAGAAGAGTTGGGCGAAGGCCGCGCCGCTGAACAGGTCGCGGACCACCGCCATGGCCACCACCGAGGCGGCCGCGACGCCGAGTCCCTGCAGCACCCGCAGCACCCCGATGACGGCGATGTTCGGCGCGAGGACGCAGAGCACCGAGGCCACGATGTGCAGCGCGATGCCGGCGAGCAGCGGCAGGCGGCGGCCCACGGCGTCCGACAGCGGGCCGATCAGCAGTTGGCCGAGGGCGAGGCCGGCGAGCGTGCCGGTCAGGGTGAGCTGCACGGTCGCGGACGTGGTGTGCAGGTCGACGGCGATGCCGGGCAGCGCGGGCAGGTACATGTCGATGGTCAGCGGACCGATCGCGATGAGCGAGCCGAGGACGAGGACGAGCCGCAGTCGTTGCCGGGGGCTCATCAGGTCACCCGGTGTCTCGACCGGTTCGGCGGCGGCGGCCACGTCCGTGGCGGGAAGTTCTGCAACGGTCACACCTGCCAGCAAATCGCCGCCGGGCGATCTGATTCCCGGACCGGGGAAAGGTGCCACAGGTCACACGGCTGGACAGGCGCCCGCCGGCCCGTTCGGGCAGCCCAGGCCGCCTAGGATCGCCTGGTGTTCCAGCCGACGTACCCGATTCGCACCGCGCGGCTCACCTTGCGTCCGGTCACGCTGGACGACCTCGACGATGTGTACGCATACCAGCGCCGGCCGGACGTCGTCCGCTGGATGCGCGGCGCCGGGCCGCGTACCCGGGAGCAGTCGCGGGCGTCGGTGGTCGCCATGGCCGGCGAGGACGCGCTGCGCGCGGAGGGCGACTGCCTGACGCTGGCCGTGACCACCGACGCCGGGGTGATCGGGACCGTGGAGCTGGTCTGGCGCAGCCGGGTCGACCGAACGGGTGAACTCGGGTACGTCTTCCACCCCGACCACGGCGGCCGCGGGCTGGCCACGGAAGCCGCCACGGCACTGCTGGACTGGGGGTTCGACGAGTTCGGGCTGCACCGCGTCTACGCCCGGTGTCACGGCCGCAATGAGGCGTCCGCCCGCCTGATGGCCCGGCTCGGCATGCGCCAGGAGTCGCGCCACGTCGAGAGCTACCTGTTCCGGGGCGAGTGGGCCGACCAACTCGTCTTCGCCATCCTGGCCGACGAATGGCGGGCCCGGGAGGGCGCCCGCCGACGACCACCGCGCCGCGCCGATCGTTGAACGGATACCCGTGAACGCAACAGTGGAGGACGCGGTGTCGGACTACCCGAAGGCCATCGCCACGGTCGACCGGATCGAGCCGGTGCCGCGCCGCATCCGCGCGTTCCTCGCCGGCCAGCCGGTGCTGGACACCACCCGGGCCCGGTACGTCTGGGAGTGGCCGTTCTACCCGCAGTACTACATCCCGGTCGCCGACGTGCGCCGCGAACTGCTCGTCGACGAGGGCCGCACCGAGGAGACGCGGCGCGGCACCGCCTGGGTGCACGGGCTGCTGGTCGGCGACACGACCCGGGATTCCTGCGTGCGGTGGTACAACGACGACGCGCTGCCCGGGCTGGCCGACACGATCCGGTTCGACTGGGCCGCTCTGGACGCCTGGTTCGAGGAGGACGAGGAGGTCTTCGTCCACCCCCGCAACCCGTACGCCCGGGTGGACGCGCTGCGCTCCACCCGCCGGGTGCGGGTGGAGGTCGACGGCACGGTGCTGGCCGAGTCGACCTCACCCGTGCTGGTCTTCGAGACCGGCCTGCCCACCCGCTACTACCTCAACCGCACCGACGTGAACTTCGCCCACCTGGTTCCGTCGGCGACCCGGACCGCCTGCCCGTACAAGGGCCGGACCGCCGCCTGGTGGTCCGTCCGCGCCGGCGACGCGGTCCACGAAGACCTGGCCTGGTCCTACGACTTCCCGACCGCGGCACTGCTGCCGATCGCCGGCCTGGTCGCCTTCTACAACGAGAAGGTCGACCTCATCGTCGACGGCCAGCGCCTGGCCCGGCCGAGGACACACTTCTCCTGACGTACCCGGCGCGGCAGGGCTCCGCGTGCCAGACCGCGTGCCTAGGGGTGAGACGCGAGCCCCAGGACAGCACCGGCGAGGACGGGAGGAACAACCTGGTGGGCTACTCGCTCGGCGGTGGGGTGGCGCTGCGCGCCGCGGTGAAGTATCCGGACAAGATCCGCCGCCTGGTCGCCGCTTCGGCGCACATCCGCTCCGACGCGATCTACCCCGAGATGCGTGCGCAGCAGGGCCAGGTGGGCGCGGCCGCCGCCGAGTTCATGAAGGACACCCCGATGTACCAGCTCTACCAGCGGGTGGCGCCGCGTCCGGAGGACTTCCCCCGGCTGCTCGACAAGATCGGGGCGCTGATGGCGCAGGACTTCGACCTCACCGAGGACGTCCGCAGCCTGCGGGTGCC
>NZ_JAPDPH010000360.1 GCF_026013475.1 Micromonospora yasonensis
GCCCCCGGGCCCGCGCCATGTCCGACCTGCTGCGCCGGGGCGCGCGGGACGGGGTGCAGCCGTGGGCGCGGATCCACGCCGAGGACGGGCCCTACTGGCAGGCCACCGCCGAGCTGCTCGACGCGCAGGTGGACCGCTGGACCGCCGCCCTGGCCTGACGCCTCAGCCGCGCCGGGACCGGCTCCGGTACGCCGCGGCGGCGGCCCGGTTCTTGCACAACTCGCAGCAATACCGCTCGGGCCGGCCCCACCAGGTGTCGGGTCGCCCGCGCCGGGTACGTCGCCGGCATGGCGCACCGCGAACCCGTCCGGCCCGGCCCGGCCCGCCGCTTCGCGTTCCGGTTCGACCGGGCGTTCCGGCTGCCCCTGGCCCTGCTCGGGATCCGCCCGGAGACTGCCCGGGTCGAGCTCGGCCCCGACGAACTGGTCGTCCGGTTCGGCCCGTGGCTGCTGCGCACCGCCCGCGACAACGTCACCGGAGCGGAGCTCGGGGGCCCGTACCGCTGGTGGCGGGCGATCGGGCCGCACCTGTCGCTGACCGACGGCGGGGCGACCTTCGGCAGCAGCGCGGTCGCCGGGGTGTGCCTCCGGTTCGCCACCCCGGTGCCGGCGCTGGCGCCCGGGCCGTGGCCGCGCCACCCGTCGGTCACGGTGACCGTGACCGACCCGGAGGCGCTGCGGGACGCGGTGGGCGCCCCGCCCGGCTGAGCCGACCGAGTCATGATCTCTTCGGGCTTGTCGGGTTCTGCCCGGTGGGGTCCCGGGTACCGCCTACCGTCGGGTCAGGGCCTGAAGGGGTGCAGATGGCGGACGGGCGGGACGGGGCGCAGCCTCGGCGTACGCGGGGGCGGCGCAACCACGCGCACGCGGTCGCGGCGGACCGGGCACGGCGTGGTGCGCGCGACCCGGAGAACGGCGACCGCGCCCGGCGGGGGCCCGCCGAGCTGCCGGCGTGCGTGGACTCCCCGGTCCGTCCGCCCGAGCCGACCAGCCCGCTGGCCCGGTGGCTCTTCGAGCACCGGGTGCAACCGGTCGGCCCAGAGACCCGGGAACACCAGGCCCCCGCCCACCCCTGGTGGCAGGTGATGTGCCTGACCGGCGTCGACTACTTCTCCACCCTGTCCTACCTGCCCGGCATCGCCGCCGTGGCGGCCGGGGCGCTGTCCCCGTTGGCGACCCTGCTGATCGTGGCGCTGACCCTGTTCGGGATGCTGCCGATGTACCGGCGGGTGGCCCGGGAGAGCCCGCACGGGCAGGGCTCGGTGGCCATGCTGGAGCGGCTGCTGCCGTTCTGGCGGGGCAAGATCTTCGTGCTGGTGCTGCTCGGCTTCGTGGCCACCTCGTGGATCATCACGATCACCCTGTCCGCCGCCGACGCCACCGTGCACCTGCTGGAGAACCCGGTGCTGCCGGGGTCCTTCCCGCACGGCGGTGTCGTCGCGGTGCTGGTGACCGTGGTGCTCCTGCTGATCCTCGGCGGGGTGTTCCTGATGGGGTTCACCGAGGCGGTGCAGGTCGCCATCCCGCTGGTCGCGGTCTTCCTCGTGCTGAACGCGGTGATCGTGTTCGCCGGCTTGGCCGAGGTCGCCGGGGACCCGGCGGTGCTGAGCGGCTGGGCCTCCCGCCTCACCGGGACGGGTGGGGCCGCGGACGTGGTACGGACCAGCGTCCTGGCCTTTCCGCTGCTGGTGCTGGGCCTGTCCGGGTTCGAGACCGGGGTGAGCATGATGCCTCTGGTCAAGGGGGACGGCGCGGACCCCGAGGCGCGGCTGGGGGTGCGCATCCGCAACACCCGCAAGCTGCTCGGCACCGCCGCGTTGATCATGTCGGTCTACCTCATCACCACCACCTTCGTCACCACCGTGCTGATCCCGCCGAAGGAGTTCCAGCCCGGTGGCGCCGCCAACGGCCGGGCGCTGGCCTGGCTGGCGCACGAGCACCTGGGCGAGGCGTTCGGCACGGTCTACGACATCAGCAGCATCCTGATCCTCTGGTTCGCCGGGGCCTCCGCGATGGCCGGCCTGATCAACATCGTGCCCCGCTACCTGCCCTCGTACGGCATGGCGCCGGAGTGGTCGCGGGCCATCCGTCCGGTGGTGCTCGTCTACACGGCGATCAGCATCGCCATCACGCTCGCCTTCCGGGCCGACGTCAACGCCCAGGCCGGGGCATACGCCACCGGGATCCTGGCGATGATGGTCTCGGGCGCGATCGCGGTCACCATCGCCGCGTACGCCGGGCGGCATCCGTTCGCCGCGGCCGGCTTCGCGGTGCTCACCGTGGTGCTGCTCTACGCGCTCACCGAGAACGTCATCGCGAAGCCCGACGGCATCGCGATCTCCGGCCTGTTCATCGCCGGCATCATCGCGGTCTCGCTGATCTCCCGGGTGTCCCGGACCACCGAGTTGCGGGCCGAACGGATCGAGTTCGACGAGCCCGCCCGCAGGTTCGTCGCCGACTCGATCGCCCACGACGGCCGGCTACACCTGATCGCCAACAAGCGGCAGAGCGGCGCGGTCAAGGAGTACCGGTTCAAGGAGCGGGCGCAGCGCGGCATGAACCCGGTGCCGGGCGCGGCCGACGTGCTCTTCCTGGAGATCGACATTTCCGACCCGTCCCGGTTCAGCGGGGTGCTGCAGGTGCACGGGGTGGAGGTCGGCGGGTACCGGATCCTGCGCGCCAGCAGCCCGGCCGCGCCGAACGCCATCGCCGCGATCCTGCTGGCGTTGCGGGACGGCACCGGGGTGCGGCCGCACTGCCACTTCGAGTGGTCCGAGGGGAACCCGATCGCGCACCTGCTGCGCTATCTGATCCTCGGCCGCGGCGACACCCCGCCCGTGGTCCGCGAGATCATCCGCAAGTCCGAGCCGGACCCCACCCGCCGCCCCGGCATCCACGTCGGCGGCTGACCGCACGGGCGGAGCCCAGCCTCCTAGGACGCCCTAGGGGGAGTGGCGGACACGACGAGGCCCGCGCCTCGGGGGAGCGGGCGCGGGCCGGCGAGCGAGGTGTGACCTACTTGGACGGCTCGGGGAGCGTGCAGTCCACCTTGGGGTTGGCGCCGATGTAGTTCAACGGGCCGGCCACGATGGTGACCAGGATGGTGCCCGCCTCGGCGCAGTTGGCGTCGTCGTTGTTGTAGTAGCCGCGCTGACCGGCGGCGATCGCGCCGATGATGAGCCAGATGACGACCAGGGCGCCGACTATCGAGGTGCCGCGCATGGGTTGCCTCCACTGGGGTGATGGTGGATTCGAGGTGGAGGCCTTGTACCCAGAGCGGGGGAACGGTCAAACGGCGGGCGGCGTCGGGGCGACCGGTTCCGACCATCGCCGGTGGGCTCAGTGCGGCGGGGACGGATCCTCCGGCGGCCGGCCGCGGCTGCGCAGGTGGTCGGCGACGGCCACCCCGGCCAGCACCAGCATGGCGCCCAGCGAGGCGAACAGCGGCGGCAGGAAGAGCACGACCGGCGCGATGGTGAGCAGGGCCAGCAGGCCGCCGGGGCGGGACAGCGACACGCGGCTGAACACCTCGTACTCGAAGCAGCCGCGGCCCAGCAGGAATATGGCCGGCCCGCCGAGGATCACGGCCGCCCAGGCCGGCGGCGTCCGCCCGGTCGGCTCGTGCAGCACCAGGTCGAAGCCGGCCGCCGCGGTCACCACCCCAGCCACCATCAACAGATGGGTGTACGGCGCGCTGGCCAGGAACCTGCTCGGCTGTCGCGCCCGGGAGATGGCGTTCGGCAGCAGCTCACCCGACTTGTGCACGTAGATGCGCCAGAGCAGCAGGGTGGTGACGAAGGCGATCGCGAACGCGGCGATGTTCTCCATCTCGGAGTGCTTGACGCTGAACATCATGCCGGTGACCAGGATGGCGTCGCCGAGGGCGATGATGAAGAACTGCTGGTAGCGCTCGGAGAGGTGCTCGGCGGTGACGGTGCGCTGCGACTCGGGCACCATCCCGAGACCGGGCACCGGGTACGCGAGCCGGAAGCCGAGGTAGTCGATGCCCAGTGCCAGCGCCCAGAGCAGTACCCGGGCCTCGTCCTCCGCCACGGCCCCCACCAGCCAGGGAATCGCGGAGACCGCGAACCAGGTGAAGATCCGCGCCGCCCGGCGCTGGGTCTGCCGGTCGTGCCGTACGGTCGGCATGAGGAACAGCCCGCGTCCGAGATGGATCGCCACGTACGTCCCGGCGAAGACCAGACCGCGGGCGCCGAACGCCTCCGGAATGGCGGTGGTCATCAGCAGCGCGCCGAACATCACCGCCGCGATCAGCAGCTTGATCTCGGAGCGTTGCGGGTCGTACAGGTCGGTGACCAGGGTGGTGATCGCCCAGGTCCACCAGATGGCCATCAGCAGGAGCAGCGACTGGACGGCCCGTTCCCAGCTCACCTCGCCGTACAGGCCCCGCGAGATGAGGGCCAGCGCGACCACGTACACCAGGTCGAAGAAGAGCTCCAGCAGGGTCACCCGGCGG
>NZ_JAPDPH010000361.1 GCF_026013475.1 Micromonospora yasonensis
CCCAGGTGGCCTTCGAGATCGCCCGGCGGCACCGGTTCGCCCGCGAGATGGCGGCCCTGCCGGAGGGGGTGGAGGTGCACGTGCTCCCCACCGGCGGCCCGGGGCCGCGGGAGGACAGCCCGTGGGCGTACCGCGACATGGCGGCGGTGGGGCGGCGGATCAGCCGCGCGTACACCGCCTCGCGCCGCTACCTGGACTCCCAGCTGGAGCGCTGATGCCGCTGCCGCCGCGGTGGGTACGCCGGTTGCTGCTCGCACCCGGCGTGGTGCTGCTCGCGGTCGCCGTCCTGGCCACCCTGCCCGGCTGGGCGCTGCTCGCGCTGGCCGCCTCGCCGCTGGTGCCGGGGCGGCTCCGGCCGCTGCGGCTGCTCTGGGTCGGCACCGTCTACCTGGTCTGGGACGCGGCCGCGCTGGTCGCCCTCTTCGCGCTCTGGCTGGCCTCGGGCTTCGGGGCGTACAAGCGCTCGCCCGCCTTCCAGCGGGCGCACTACCTGCTCGTCGGCCGCTTCCTCCAGGTGCTGTTCTGGCAGGCCCGCTGGGCGCTGCGGCTACGGATCGACGTGGTCGGCACCGACCCGGACACCGCGCTGCCTGGCCGCCCCGAGCTGGTGCTCTGCCGGCACGCCGGGCCCGGTGACTCGTTCATCCTGATCCACGCGCTGGTGAACTGGTTCCACCGGGAGCCCCGGATCGTGCTCAAGGAGAGCCTCCAGTGGGACCCGGCGATCGACGTCATGCTCAACCGGCTGCCCAACCGGTTCATGGCGCCCGGACCGGACGGCCGGGATCCGGCGGTCCGGCAGATCGCCCACCTCGCCACCGACCTGGACGACGACGACGCGTTCGTGATCTTCCCGGAGGGCGGCAACTTCACGCCGAAGCGGCGGCTGCGGGCCATCGCCCGGCTGCGCGCGCTCGGCCTGGAGCGGATGGCGCTGCGCGCCGAGCGGATGCAACACGTGCTCGCCCCGCGGCCGGGCGGGCTGCTCGCCGCCCTGGACGCCGCCCCGGACGCCGGGGTGGTCTTCGTGGCACACACCGGGCTGGACCGGATGCTCACCGTCACCGACGTGTGGCGGGAGCTGCCGATGGACAAGCGGATCGTGATGCGCTTCTGGTCGGTACCGCCCGAGGACATCCCCACCGGCAAGCAGGAGCGCATCGACTGGCTCTTCGACTGGTGGGCGCGGATCGACCGGTGGATCGCCGCCAACCGCGACGGGGTGGCCGCCGGCTGACCCACTTCCGCCGGTCCGCCGCGTAGGGTGCGCTCGTGGAGCAGATCTGCGTGGTGACGACGGTGGTGGACGCCCGCCAGGTGGCGGACGTGCTCGCGGCGGCGGCCGTCGCCGGCCGGCTGGCGGCCTGCGCCCAGGTCGGCGGCCAGGTGGACAGCACCTACTGGTGGCGGTCCGCGATCGAGACCACCAGCGAGTGGTCGGTGCAGTTCAAGACCGTGCCGGACCGGGTGGACGCCCTGGTCGACCAGCTCCGCGCCGGCCACCCGTACGAGGTGCCGGAGATCCTGGTGGCCCGGGTGGAGAGCGGCAACCCCGACTACGCGGCCTGGGTGCGCGAACAGACCCGGCCATAGGTACGGCTACTCTGTCCCGCCTTGCGGGCGGCGTCGATGCTGGTCCGGTGGAGAACACCGGCTACCCCTGTCCCGGCTGCGGCGCTCCCGCCGACCTCGTCGCCGGCTGCCGCGGCTGCGGCCGCCCCCCGTACCCGCCGGCCGCCGAGGTGATCCGGCTGGACCGGGAGATCGCCACGCTGGCCCCGCAGGTGGAGCAGGCCCGGCTGGCGTACCACCAGCTGGCTGAGCGGCTCGGCGGGGCCCGCGTCCGCCGGGCGGAGCTGAGCGCCCGGATCCGGCTGGAGATCCCGCCGCCGCGCCCGGTCGCGCCGGCGGCGGTCGGGCCCGTGCCGCCGGTCGGGGCCGTGCCACCAGTCGGACCACTGCCGCCGGTCGGGCCCGTGCCGCCGCTGCCGGCCGCCGCCGGACCCGGCGGGGCGGAGACCTCGACCAGGGCCGTGCAGGGTCTCCTCTTCGTCCTCGGTGGACTGCTGCTCGGCACCGCGGCGGTGGTCTTCACCGCGGTCGCCTGGGCCGCGTTCGGGGTCGCCGGCCGGGCGCTGATCCTGCTCGCCTGCACCGCGCTCGCCCTCGCCGCGCCGCTGGTGGCCCGCCGGCGCGGGCTGCCCGGCACCGCCGAGACGTTCGCCGCCGTGGGGCTGCTGCTGGTGCTGCTCGACGGGTACGCCGCCTGGTCGGTGGACCTGTTCGGGGTGGCCGGCTGGCCGGGGAGCCGGTACACCGCGCTGGTCGGGGGGATCGGCGTGGCCGTGGCGGCCGGGTACGCGCGGCTGAGCCGGCTCACCGTGCCGTGGTTCGCCGCGCTGCTGACCGCGCAGCCGGTCCTGCCTCTGGCGGTGGCGGCGGCGGAGCCGTCCGCCGCCGGCTGGGCGGCGGTCCTCACCGGGTCGGCGCTGGGCGACCTCGTGGTGGTGGTCGTCCTGCGGAACCGGATCGCGTCGCGGGTGGGCGACGGGATCCGGGGCCCGGCCGGGCCGCCGGGTCGGCGCGGGGTGCCGGCGGCGCTGCTCGCCGGGCAGGTGCTCGCCTGGATCGGGCACGGGCTCGCGCTGGCCGTCGCGGCCGGCTGCGCGCTGGTGCCGCTGGTCCTGGGGCGGGCGGCCGGCACCCCGCTGCTGGCCGGTGGTCCGCTGCTGCTGGTGGCGCTCGCCGTGCTCGCCGGCGCGCTGGCGGCCGGCGGTCGCACGTACCGGGCGGTCGCGGCCGGGCTGCTGGTGCCGGTGCTGGCCACCGCGCTGCTCCGGCCGGTCGCCGAGCTGCGACCGGGACTGCTGTTGCTGGCCGCCGCACTCGTGGTGGCCGGGCTGGCCGGGGCGGTGCGGGCGTTGCCGGAGCCCCTGCGTACCGGGCCGCGGGTGGGGGCGTTCGCGATCGCGGTCGGGCTGGGCCAGGTGGTCGTGGCCGGCGCCGCGCTGGTCGGCGGGGCCACCGCGCTCGCCTCGTCTCCGGCCTGGTCCGGGGCGGATCCCGTGCCGGCCTGGTCGTGGGGCTGGCAGCTCGTGGTGGCCGTCCCGCTCACCGCCGGGGCGGTGGCGCTGCACGTGCCCCGGGCGGGTTGGCCGGTCGTGGGCGCGGTCGCCGCCACGCTGGCCGTGCTGGCCGCGCCCGCCGTCACGGCCACCCGGTGGCCGCTGGTGGTGGCGTTCGACCTGGTCGCGGCCACCGCACTGCTGCTCGCCGCGGCGTGCCGGCCGAACCGCCGGTATCCGGCCGTCGTCGTTCCCGCGCTCGCCGCCGCTGTGCTGTGCGGGCACGCCCTGCTGGTCGGCCGCGCCGCTCCGGCCGGGGCGGGCACCGCGTTCGCCGTCATCGCCGCCCTCGGCGTGCTGACCGCGGCCCTGGGCCGGCCCGGCACGGGTGTGCAGCCGGTCGTCGGGGGCGTGGCGCTGGCCGTGGCGCTGATCGCCGTACCGCCGGCGGTGGCGGTGGCGCTGCTCGGCTTCGGTGCACCGTCCTGGTGGCAGCTCCGGGGCGCGTCCGCCGCCGTCGCGGTGCTGGTGGTCGCCGTCCTCGCCGTCCGTCGACACTGGCCCGACCTGCACGGGTACGCCTCGACCGGCTTCGCCCTCGTACTCGCCACCGTCGCGGCCACGCCGCTGGTCCTGCCGGGTGACGAACCGGTGTCGCTCTACGCCGCCTCGGGGGTGCTGCTGGCGCTGGCCGTCGGCGCGGGTGCCCGGCCGCGTACCGCCCCGGGGGTGGTCGGCGCCGGGTTGGCCGGGCTGGCGCTGGCCGCCGCCGCCCCGGCGATCCTCGGCGTGCTGCGGAACCTGCCGGTCCGGCCCTGGTCCGGGGCGCCTGCCGTCGGGCCGGCACCGGGTGCGCTGCGCGCCGGGCTGGCGCTGCTGCTGCTCGCGGCCGCCGCCGCGGCGTACGCCTGGATCGCGGCGGCTTCGGGCCGCCGGGCGGTGCCGGACGCCCCGGGCCGGAGTCGTCCGCGCGCCGGCTGGTGGTCGGCCGGGCTGGCCGCGTCGCCGTTCGGCGCGGTCGCCCTGCCGGTGCTGCTGGCGGCGGCCGGTGCGCCCTGGCCGGTGGTGCCGGCCGTGGCGTTCGGCACCGGCCTGGCCGCGCTGCTGGTCGCGGCGCTCGCCCCAGCGCGCCCGGCGCTGCGGCCGGTGACCCTGCCGCTGGGGGCGGTGCTCACCGTGCCCGGGCTGGCCGGACTCCTCGCCACCCGGGCGGGGACGCTGGTCGGGCTGGGTGCGCTGGTGGTGGCGTCGACCGCGGTCGGGGCGGCCGGTCGATCGGCCGGTACCCGGCTCGCCGGCTGGCTGGCGGCCGTGGTGGCGGTCACCGGCTTCGCGGTGACCGCCACGCTGGCCGCCGGGCAGCCGTTGCG
>NZ_JAPDPH010000362.1 GCF_026013475.1 Micromonospora yasonensis
CCCGGTGGGGGAACACCGGGACCGCCGCCATGCCGTGACAGGGGGTGGGTCAGGGGCGCAGCCGCATCCGGACCAGGCCAGCCGTGGCCCGGGTCATCATGCCGCCGATCTCCTTCGGCGCCTTGCTCCGGCTCCACACCGCGTTCCGCGCCATCTTCGACGGGGAGGCGCTGAAACAGCGGTTCTCCGGGTTGCCGAACCCGAAGGAGGGCGGCAGGTAGTCGGCCGAGCCAATCTTGGCGAAGATCTGCGTGGCCCCGTCCTTCGCCGACAGCGTGCCGGCCTCGACCGCCTGGCAGGTCTGCCGGGTGAAGATGCCCAACTCGCTGAACTTCTCGCTCACCGGGAACGGCGAGCCCGGGTGCCGGCTGTCCTCCAACGCGAGGAAAACCTTGTCGTCGCCGCTGCGGGAATAGCGGAAGTAGGCATCCTCGATGACGACATTCCCGAGCATGGTGCCGAGCTGCCAGGTGCGGTTCACCGCATTCCACAAATCGTAGTCGCGGAACGAGACGAACGAGCTGTAGACGAGGTCGTCGTGGAAGTCGAACAGTCCCTGCTGGAGCGTCTCCAGGTACTCGAACCGCTCGGTGGACCAGTTGCCGTCCTTGGCGGCCGCGATCAGCCGCCAGGCCATGATGTTGATCAGTTCGAGGGTGTTCGTCATGCCCCGGGAGTAGAGCGGGTCGATGAAGCCGGCCGCGTGCGAGGTCAGGCAGAACCGGTCGCCCACGATCTGCTTCGCCGAGTACTGCAGCCGTCCGGTGGAGACCCACGGCCGGACCGGCTTGGCGTCTTCGAACTGCCAGGCGATGTCCGGGAAGCGGTTCAGGAACTGCCGGAACTCCTCCTCCGCGGGCAGGTCGGTCTTGGGGTGCACCCGGGGGTCGAGGGTCAGGCCGACGCTGACCAGCGGGTTGAGCGAGTCGGGGTGGTTGTCGAACGGGATGACCCACATCCAGCCGCCGTCGAAGACGTGGTGCAGCGTGCCGTGGTGCCACGGGTTCGGCTGGTCGTGGCCGCGCGCGGCGGCCGGCGACTGGTCGTAGGGGCGTACCCCGATCAGGTGCGTGAAGACGCTGCGCGAGTGCGTCCGGGCCCGGGTGGGTACCTCGCGCAGCTCGAACTTGTCGGCCAGCGGCGAGCGGAACCCGCCGGCGTCCACCACGTAGCTGGCCCGGAACTCCTCGCCCCGGTCCGAGCGCAGCACCGCGCCCTCGTCCGGGTCGATCTCCACGTCCACGATGCGGGTGTTCAGCCGGGTGTGCGCCCCGTACTTCACCGCGACCTGGAACAGGTACGTGTCCACGTCCTGGCGGAACAGGTGCGACTCGGTCCGCAGCATCGACGGGACGACCAGCTGGTTCGTCTGCCCGGGGTCCTGGGGGGAGCCCTCACGGTGGTAGACGAAGCCGAAGTTCTGCTTACGGCCGCAGTTGCGGGACACGTGCTTCTGCACGCCGCGGAAGCTGGACAGCGGCTTGATCTCCGGCACGCCGTAGCGGTCCGCGATGATCCGGGTCATCCCGGACGTGAAGGGGATGGTGGACTCCCCGATCGCGAACCGTGGGTGGGCGCCGGCGTCCAGCAGCAGCACCTTGACGCCGTTGCGGGCCAGCACCGCACCGAGCATGCCGCCAGCGATACCACTGCCGAGGATCGCCACATCGAACCGGTCGTCACGTCCCGATCCGGAGCTGTCGAGCGGCAATCTTCTCACCTCCTTCTCATCGGGAAACGGTGTGCGGGGGCCCGACGGCCGGCGGGCCTCATCCCGCCACCGCCATGTCCAGCACGATCTCTTCGGGCAGGTCCGCCCGGGTCTTGACGCCGAGCTTGCGGAACGTCCGGGTCAGGTGCTGCTCCACCGTGCTGACCGTGATGCACAGCCGGCGGGAGATCTCCCGGTTGGTGTGCCCGCGCGCGGCCAGCGCCGCCACCCGGCGTTCCGCCCCGGACAGCAGCGACAGCGCGGCCACCCGGCTCACCTGCTCGGCCGGGTCGGCCGGCTCGGGCCGGGCCGGGCCCGCCTCCAGCGGCAGCCGGCGCAGGATCGGCCGGGCGCCGCAGGCCCGGGCCAGCCGGGCGGCCGTCTCGACCAGCGGCCGGGCCCGCGCCGGACGGCCGGCCTGGTAGTGCAGGCAGCCCAGGTCGCCCAGTGCCTGCGCGAGCTGAGCCTGGTCGCCGCAGCCCCGGAGCACCTCGACCGCCTCGGTGAGCAGGTCGGCGCGCTCCCCGGGCGGGCTGACCGCGGCCAGCACCCGCAGCGACATGCCGCGGGTCCGCGAGGCCCGGGGACCGACCAGGGCCAACTGCTCGCGGGCCAGGGACCGGGCCCGCGCCACGTCGCCGGCGAGCAGATACGCCTGGGCCGCCTCGGCCCGCCACGGCACCAGCGCCGGCCGGTCGAAGCCCCAGGAGGTCATCAGCTGGCCGCAGGTGGTCAGATCGTTGAGCGCCGCGTGCGGGCGGCCGTTCTCCAGCTGGAAGCGGCCCCGGGCGTGCAGGTAGTACAGGCCGAACCGGCTCTTGAACATGCCCTCCGGCACCGGCATCTCCAGGTAGGTCGACGCCGCCTCCTGGTCGCCGGTGTCGGTGGCGGCCTGCACCAGGTTGGCCAGCGGCCCGCCGATGCACACGCCCCAGCTCTCCAGCGGCACCTGCTTGAGCGCCGCCTCGGCGAGCTGCCTGGCCAGCAGCGGGTTGCCCTGCCGCAGCGCGATGCTGGCGCGCAGCGAGGCGAACTCGGCCTCCCAGAGCGGCACCTGCCAGGCCCGCGCCTCGGCCAGCCAGTGATCGCACCAGCTCGCCGCGGCGGGCAGCCGGTCGGCGAACTGGAGGGTCGCCACCGCGCACATCAGCGCTTCCTGGGTCTTCTTGGTCAGCCGCATGGCCCGCATGCATGCCTCGGCGTCGGCCACCGCCTCGTCCTCGTCGCCGCCGGCGAGCAGCGACGACAGCGCGGCGGCGCTGCGTACCCGGGGATCGCGGGTGGGGCGGACGGCGCGCTCCGGGCGCAGCCGGTGGGAGACCAGCGCCGGGTACGAGGCGGCGAGGATCTCCCGGGTCGCCCGCAGCTCGGCCGAGCCGGCCGGGTCGTTCTCCTCGCCCCGGGCCACGATGCGCTCGATCGCCTCCGCCGCCTCGTCGGAGCGGCCGTGCCAGAGCAGGTACTTGGCCAGCATCAGCGCGTGCCGGTCACCGAGCCGCCCCTCGCGCAGCGCCTCGGCCAGCTCGCTCAGGTGCCGGACGCTCATCGACGGGTTCAGCAGCCAGGCGGCGCTGGTCAGCAGCGCCTTCAGCGGGACGCGCAGGCTGTCATCGGCGCAGATCCGCAGCGCCACCTCGACGCAGGCATACGCGTCGGCGGCCCGGTTCTCCACCAGGTGCCGCTCGGCGGCGGCGCGCAGCACCGGCAGCGCCCAGTCGGGCAGTGACCGGTCGGCGGCGACCAGGTGCCGGGCGACCCGGGTCGGGGGTGCGCCGTCGGAATACAGCAGCTCGGCGATACGCCGGTGCAGCCGCGCCCGCTCGTGTGCCGGGACGCTGGCCCGCAGCGCGGCGGTGGCGGCCGGATGCCGCAGCGCGCCCCGGTCCAGCAGACCGGCGGCATCCAGCGCGTCCAGCCCCCGCTCGACCGTGGCCGGCTCCTCGTCGTCGAGCAGGCGGACCGCCAGCGCGGCGCTCTCGGCGCCCTCGTCGAGCACGGCGAGTGCCTGGGCGACCCGCATCAGCACCGGCCGGCCGCGCAGCACGCAGCTGAGCACCGCGTCCCCGTACGCCTCGCCGACCCGGACCCGACCCCCGGCGGCGGGCGGCCGGTCGCCGTTGCGCTGGTCCTCGACGAGCGCCCGGACCAGCAGCGGGTTGCCCGCGCTGATCCGGTGGACCTCGCCGGCCAGCGCGGCGGCGGTGTCCGGGTCCAGGTGGCGGTGCAGCATGGTGGCCACCCCGGCGGGCGAGAGCCGCTGCAACGGGATCCGGCGGTAGCTGGGCAGCCGCAGCAGCTCGGCGCGCAGCCGCGGGTTGGTCGGTCGGGACAGCACGCACTCGGCGGCGACCAGCGCCACCCGGGCGTTGCGCAGCCGGCCGAGCAGCTGGATCAGCCAGTGCTGGGAGACCGCGTCGGCGAACTGCACGTCGTCGACGCAGATCAGCACCGGCACCCGCTCGGCA
>NZ_JAPDPH010000363.1 GCF_026013475.1 Micromonospora yasonensis
GGCGTTGGTGCTGCTGTCGGTGCGGGCCAGGATCTGCGGGACGAGCAGCGCGAAGCCGACCGCGGCGAGCACGTTGATGGCGAACAGGATCGCCTCCAGCCCGGTGAACGCCCGGCTCTTCACGATGTAGCGGAAGCCGTGGAGGGTGTCGGACCAGAAACCGCCGTCGTCGTGCGCGGCCCGTGGCACCGGCGGCAGCTCGACCAGCAGCACCGCGCCGATCGCCACCAGGTACGACGCCGCGTCGATGGCCAGGATGACCTTGATGTCGAGCAGGCCGAGCAGGGCCGCCGCGAAGCCGGGCGCGAAGATCACCGGGATGGTCCGGACCGCGAACATCATCGCGTTGGCCTTCGGGTACTGGCCCTTCTCCATCATCACCGTGATGGTCGCCTGGTAGGCCGGCAGCTGGAACGCGAGGAACGCGCCGGTGACCAGGTTGACCAGGTAGAGGTGCCAGACCTGCACCGAGTCGGTGAGGAAGAGCAGCAGCAGGACGGCGGTGGTGACGGCCGAGCCGACGTCGCTGAGCACGACGGTCAGCCGGCGGCTCCACCGGTCGACCAGGGCACCGGCGATCGGGCTGAAGATGACGGTCGCGCCGAACGCGAACGCCATCAGCAGGGTCAGGTCGAAGGCCCGGCCGGTGACGTCCCACACCCAGATGCTCACGGCGAAGTTCGTCATCCGGGTGCCCAGCGCCGACAGCAGCTGGCCGAACCAGATCGTGGTGAACCCGGCGAACCGGGACGGGCGTCGGAACGCCATGGGTCTCCTCCTACTGTCGTGGCGGTTGCCCGTGGTCCCCGACCAGGCGCAGCAGGCCGGTCCGGATGCCGTCGAGCAGGTGATCTGCGGTTTCCGGCCGGAAGGCCGGGGTGGCGTAGCTGAGGTCGACGCGCAGCGCGTCGCCGGTGAGCGCGCCGGTCACGTCGAACGGGAAGGGCCAGTGCCCGGTCTCGTCCTCGGTGGGCCCGAACGGGGCGGGGCACACGTCGAGGAGCTGACTGCCGGGGGAGACGTCGTCGAAGCCGAAGCCGCCCATGTAGTTGACCGCGATCGACGGCGACCGGACGGCCTCGAGCTGCCGGCGTACCTCCGGGTCGGGGCAGAGGTGGCGGAGCAACCCGTACCCGATGCCGTTGTCCGGCACCCGGCCGAGCTGGCGGATCACCGACCGGACCGAGCGGGCCGGGTCGGTGCCGGCCGGCAGCTCCAGCCGCAGCGGATAGAGCACCTGGAACCAGCCGGTGGTCCGGCTGGTGTCCACGTCGTCGAAGAGCGGTTCCCGGCCGTGCCCGGTGGTGGCCACGGTGACCGGTCCGCCGGTACGCGCACTGACGGTGTCGACCACCGCCCAGACCAGCAGGTCCCGGACGCTGGCCCGCAGCCGCCGGGCGGCGGTGTGCAGCCCGCGGGTGGCCGCCGCGTCGAGGGTCACCGACGTCAGGCCCAGATCGCCCAGCCGGTACGGCCCGTCGTCCGGCACGTCGGCGAGCCGGCGCAGCCCGTCGTCGTCGGCCTGGGCCAACCAGTACGGCAGCTGGCCGCGCAGCCGGTCCGAGCCGGCGTGTCCGGCCAGCCGCTGCGCCCAGCTCCGGTACGAGGTGGTCTTGGCGGGCAGCTGCGGTTCCTCGCCCCGGTCGAGCTGGCCGCAGAGGGTCTCGAGGTCGGCCAGGAGCAGCCCCCGGGAGACCGCGTCGACCACCAGGTGGTGCGTGACGATCAGCAGCCGGTCGGGCAGTTCCGGGCCGAGTCGTAGGTGCGCGACCCGCACCAGCGGACCGGCGGTCAGGTCCAGCCCGGTCTGCTCCGCGGCGCAGCGGGCCTCGGCCGCCGCCGTCCGCTCGGCCACCGGTACGCCGGTGAGGTCGTGGCTGGTGAACGGGACCGCTTCGGTCGGGTCGGCGTGGTGCTGCCGCCAGCCTCCGTCGGGTTGCCGGGTGAAGCGCAGCCGCAGCGCGTCGTGCTGGGCGACCAGGCGGCGTACCGCCTCGCGGAGCAGGTCGGCGGGGAGCGGGCGGGCGAGCTGCAGGTAGTAGGGGTGGTTGAACAGGGCCGGCCGGCCCATGGTCGGCGCGATCAGGTCGGTGAACCAGCGCTGCGCCCCGGTCAGCGGCGCCTCGCCGGTCACCTCGCCCTGCTCGGCGTCGATGGTGGCCGCGGTGCCGAGGCTGGCGGCCAGCTCGGCGACGGTGGGGTGCTGGACGAGCTGCCGGGGGGTGACCGCCAGGCCCGCCTCGGCGCAGCGGGCGACGAGCTGCATGGCCAGCAGCGAGTCACCGCCGTTGGCGAAGAAGTCGTCGTGGATGCCGAGCCCGCCGGCGCGCAGCAGCTCCGACCAGATCGCCACCAGCTGCCGTTCCCGGTCGGTGCGCGGCGCGGCGGCGGCCCGGTCGGCCCGACGGCGGTAGCCGTCCGCGACGGCGTCCCGCACGGCGGCCGCCTCGGCCAGCTCGATGGCCACCTCGGCGTACAGGGCGGTGTCCACCGGTCGCCCGTCGGTGTCGCCGGGCGGGGCGTCGAGCAGCCAGAGGCCGCGCAGCACGGCGGCCGGGCCGGTCGCCGGGTCGAACGGAACGGCGGGCGCGCCGGCCGGGGCGGGTTCGGTCGCCGGGTGCAGGACCAGGGTGGCGCCGTCGGTGGGCGGCGTCGGGTCGTACCCGACGATCCCGGCGGTGAGCAGCGCGGCCAGCGCGGGGGCCGACGGCGCCGCGGTGAGCACGACCTCGCGCCCGGCCCGGACCTGCGCCGCGAGCAGGGCGGCCAGCTCCGCCGGCCCGTCGGCCGGCTCCGGGGGTACGACGAGACGGGCGACCGACGGGTGCGGGAGAGCCCGGCGGGCCAGCACCGTGCCGGCCACCGCCCGCAGCTCGGGCGACCAGTCGTCCCCGGCGGTGACGGCCGGCACCCGGTAGCGGTGGGCCCAGCCGGCCAGCGGCACCACGTCGACGCCGGGACGGTCGGCCTGGCCGGCCCGCAGCTCCTCGGTCAGGTCGGCGAAGATCCCCGCCCAGGGCGGCTCGTGGTGGGGTGGGGTGGCCGGGCCGACCAACAGCGTCAGCGGGGCCGCCGACCAGCCGCGGTAGGCGTCGAGGGCGGCTTCCAGCTCGGCGCGCCAGGCCCGCAGCCCGACCGTGGCGGCGCTCAACGGGCCGGGGGTGAGCCGGTCCGCCCAGCGCAGCAGCAGCGCGTTGCGGTCGGTCGGGGCGGCGGCCAGGCCGGCGGCCGGGTCGCGCAGCAGCCGCAGCACCGCGCCGCCGGGCAGCGGCGCCGGGGCGTACGGCAGGCCGAGCAGCCCGGTCCAGAAGCGGACCGTGTCGGCCAGCCCCGGCACGTCGGCGGTGCCGCCGAGCACCAGCCGGGGCGCCGGCCGGGCGGACGGGCGGGGCGGCACGGCGGCCGGCCCGCCGAGCGGCGCGTCCGGGCGGCGCAGCCCCTCGTCCAGCACCCGGCCGAGGGCGGTGAGCAGCCGGACCATCCGTTCCGGGGTGAACAGGTCGGCGCTGTACGCCAGGTCGGCGTGCAGCTCCTCGTCCTGCCAGGTGAGGCTGAGGAAGAGGTCGAAGTCGACGCCGACGCTCGGCACGTCCACCGGGGAGGCGGTCAGGCCGGCGAACTCGGGCAGCTCGTCCGGGCCGTCGATGACGTTGAGCACGCACTGGAACAGCGGGTGGTACGCGGCCTGCCGGGGCAGCCGCAGCGCCTCCACGATGGTCGCGAACGGCAGCCCCTGGTGCCGGTACGCCTCCCGGGCGGTCCGGTACGCGCGCCCGACGAGTTGCCGGAAGGTGGGCCGCCCGGCCACGTCCAGCCGCAGCGGCAGCAGGTCGGCGAAGCAGCCGAGCAGTCCGGCCAGCTCGGCACGTTCCCGGCCGGCGGTGGGCACGCCGACGACGAGGTCCGGTTGCCCGCTCTCGGCGTGCAGCAGCGCGGCGAACCCCGCCAGCAGGACGGCGAACGGGGTGACCCCCTCGGCGCGGGCCAGCTCACGGACCGCCGTGCCGAGCCCGGCGGGCAGCCGCTGCGACTGGTAACCGGCCACGTCGGAGCGTTCCTCGGGGCGGGGGTGGTCG
>NZ_JAPDPH010000364.1 GCF_026013475.1 Micromonospora yasonensis
CGGTGGTTTCTGCCGTGTCAAACCGGTGTTTCGCAGTTTGTCGTGCTTCCACCCTTTTCCCGGGCACCTCGATTCGACCGACTTCCGTCGGGCGTTCCGAGGATTTCAGCAGGACGGCCGCTGCGGTCTCCCGCTCGCTCGTCCGTTTTCCCTGCCGGCCGATAACCTTACCCGGTCGGTTCCGCCTCGCCAAATCCGCCTCCCGGCGAATCCGGGGCACCACCCGGTTCTCAGGTCCCGCGCTCCGGCCTCGCAGGTCCTTCGCCCTGTTTCGTCCGTTCCGCGCTGGCAGAGAGAAAGTTACGCGCCCAGCGGTTTGATCGTCAAATCCGCTGGGCGCGTCCCGCGTCACACTGTCGACGTACGACTATTTACGCAGCTCAACGCCCGCGAACGAGCGCTTGCCGCGGCGCAGCACCAGGTACCGGCCGTGTAGCAGGTCCGCCGGCGACACGGTGGCGTCGACCTCGGAGATCCGGTTGTTGTTGACGTACGCCCCGCCCTCGGCGATGACCCGGCGGGCCTCCTTCAGGCTCGGCACCAGGCCCGACTCCTTGAGCAGGCCGGCCACGTCCGGCAGCTCGTCGAGGTGGACCAGACCGGCCTCGGTGAGCGCCGCCCGCAGGGTCACCGGCGTCAGCTCCTCGAGCGCGCCCCGCCCGAAGAGCGCCTGGCTGGCCGCGACCGCCTGGGCCATCTCCCGTTCGCCGTGCACCAGCGTGGTCAACTCCTCGGCGAGGGCCCGCTGGGCGAGCCGCGCCTGGGGGCGTTCCGCCGTCGCCTTCTCCAGCTCCTCCAGCTCCTCACGTGAGCGGAAGCTGAAGTACCGCAGGTAGCGGGTGACGTCCCGGTCGTCGGCGTTGAGCCAGAACTGGTAGAAGGCGTACGGGTTGGTCATCTCCGGGTCGAGCCAGACCGCGCCGGTCTCGCTCTTGCCGAACTTGGTGCCGTCGGACTTGGTGACCAGCGGCGTGGTGAACGCCTCCACCGGTCCGGCGCCGCGGCGCCGGATGTAGTCCACGCCGGCGGTGATGTTGCCCCACTGGTCCGAGCCGCCGTACTGGAGCCGGCAGCCGTGCCGGCGGTGCAGCTCGAAGAAGTCGTTCGCCTGGAGCAACTGGTAGCTGAACTCGGTGTAGCTGATGCCGCTCTCCAGCCGAGCCTTGACCACCTCGCGGGCCAGCATCTTGTTCACCGGGAAGTGCTTGCCGACGTCCCGGAGGAACTCCACCACCGACATCTGGCCGGTCCAGTCCAGGTTGTTGACCAGCCGGGCCGCGTTCTCCCCCTCGTACGAGACGAAGGGGGCGAGCTGGTCATGAATGCGCCGGACCCAGCCCTCGACCACCTCGGGCGGGTTCAGGGTGCGCTCGGCGCTCTCCTTCGGGTCGCCGATCTGACCGGTGGCGCCACCGACGAGCAGCAGCGGCCGGTGCCCGGCCAGCTGGAGCCGGCGGGCCATCACGACCTGCATCAGGTTGCCGACGTGCAGGCTGGGCGCGGTCGGGTCGAAGCCCACATAGAAGGTGGTGCTCCCGCCGTCGAGCAGCTCGCGCAGCTCGTCGAGGCCGGTCGAGTCCTGGATCAGGCCCCGCCACAGCAGGTCTTCGGTCAGGGAGTCCCGCCCCTGCGGGAGGTTGCTGTCGGTCACGGTCACCAATTCTCCCCCATCCCCGGCCCGGACCCGTACCGGGTTTGCCGACAGCGGTGGCGACTAGGCTGGCGGCGCCACCGAGCGCGAGGAGGGACCGCCGTGGAGATGCCGGACCTGACCGGGGGCTTCGTCGCCCTGCTCGGGCTGAAGTTCGACGAGGTCAGCGGGGACCGGGTGGTGATCCGCTGGCAGGTCCGCCCGGAGCTGCACCAGCCGTACGGGATCCAGCACGGCGGGGTCTACTGCTCGGTGGTGGAGACGGCGGCCAGCATCGGCGGCGCGCTCTGGCTGGGCGACAAGGGCAAGGTGGTCGGGGTGTCGAACCAGACCGACTTCCTGCGCGCGGTACGTGACGGCGAGCTGACCGCGGTGGGCACCCCGATCCACCGGGGGCGCAGCCAGCAGCTCTGGCTGGTGGAGATCACCGACGAGGGTGGCCGGCTGGTGTCGCGCGGTCAGGTACGGCTGCAGAACCTGACCGGCGCCTGATCCGGGCCGGGAGCGGCAGCCTGGGCTATTCGCCCGAAAAGAGGCGTATGGCGCGGATATCGTCGCGTCGATGAGACCGCCCACCCCCGAGCCGACGTGAGGAAGCTCCTCGCCGCCACCCTGGGCGTCCTCTCCGCCATCGGCGGCTTCGTCGACATCGGCGACCTGGTGGCGGCGAGCCAGGCCGGCGCCCGCTTCGGGATGGCCCACGCCTGGGTGCTGCTGGTCGGCGTGCTCGGCATCTGCGCGTACGCCGAGATGTCCGGCCGGATCGCGGCGGTGAGCGGCCGGGCGGTGTTCGACCTGGTACGGGAGCGGCTCGGGCCGCGGGTGGCGCTGCTCAACCTGGTCGCCTCCTGGCTGGTCACCGTGATCACCCTCGCCGCCGAGCTGGGCGGGGTGGCCCTGGCGTTGCAGCTGGGCACCGGGCTGAGCTATCTGCTCTGGGTACCGGTGGCCGCGCTGGCGGTCTGGCTGGTGCTGTGGCGGATGCGGTTCGAGCTGATGGAGCGGGTGTTCGGGCTGGCCGGGCTGGCGCTGCTGGTCTTCGCCGTCGCGCTGTTCGCGCTCCCCACCGACTGGGTGAAGCTGGGGCAGGGCGCGGTGCGGATCAGCTCCGCCGGCCACGGCTGGTCGGTGTACTGGTTCGTGGCGGTGGCGCTGTTCGCCTCCACGGTCAGCCCGTACGAGGTGTTCTTCTTCTCCTCCGGCGGGGTGGAGGAGAGGTGGAGCGCCGCCGACCTGGCCCGCGCCCGGTCGAGCGTGCTGATCGGCTTCCCGATGGGCGGGTTCCTGGCGTTGTCGCTGATCGCCGTCGCGGCGGTGGCGTACCACCCCTCGGGGGCGTCGCTGGACACCATCGAGCAGGTGGCGCGGCCGGTGGCGACCGCGCTGGGCGGGGCCGGGCTGGCGGTCGCGGTGCTGGCGTTCTTCGCGGTGACCTTCGGCGCCGCGCTGGAGACCGGGCTCTCCGCGGCGTACGCGGCGGCGCAGTACTTCGGCTGGCAGTGGGGCAAACGGGTCAGCCCGCGGGAGGCCGCCCGGTTCCACAGCGTGCTCCTGGTCAGCGTGCTGCTCGGGATGCTGATGCTGATGACGACCGTGGACCCGGTGCAGCTCACCGAGTACATGCTGGTGCTCAGCGCGGTGGTGCTGCCGCTGACCTACCTGCCGATCCTGGTGGTGGCGAACGACCGCAACTATCTGGGCGACCGGGTCAACGGGCGGTGGACCAACCTGCTCGGCGCGCTGTTCCTGCTGCTCATCGTCGCCGCGTCGGTGGCGGCGATCCCGTTGGCGATCATCACGAGGATGGGACAGTGAGGGTCCAGCTCGCCAAGCAACTGCTCGACCGGCAGATCGTGGACGTCGACGGTCGGCTGGTCGGCCGGGTCGACGACATCGCCTTCGCGATCGACGACGAGGGCTTCCCGTACGTGGACTGCCTGCTCACCGGGCAGGGCGCGCTCGGGCAGCGGATCGGCGGCCGGATCGGCCGGCTCCTGGTGGCGGTCGCCGACCTGTTCACCGACGACCCACCGGTGCCGCCACTGCGCGTGCCGCTGCACGAGATCGCCCGGGTGGACAGTGCGGTGTGGCTGCGCTGCCGGGCCGCGAACCTGCCGCCGTCGCCGGTGGAGACCTGGTTGCGCCGGCATCTCATCGACCGGATCCCGGGGTCGCACCGTGCGAGCGGCTGAGCTGCTCGGCCGGACCGCGTACGACCTGCACGGGCGGCGGCTGGGCCGGGTGGTCGACGTGGTGGTCCGGGGCGGTTGGCCGCCGGAGCGGTTGCGGATCACCGACGTGATCGTGGCCGGCCACTGGTGGGCCCGGGCGACCGGGCGGCTGATCGCGCCCGAGCTGCACCCGTCGGGGCCGTGGCTGGTGCGCGCCGCCGCTCGGTT
>NZ_JAPDPH010000365.1 GCF_026013475.1 Micromonospora yasonensis
ACCAGGTAGAGCGTGATCAGCAGCAGGGCCTGCGGGAACATCTGGGAGGCCAGCACCAGGTACATCAGCGAGCGCCGGCCGCGGTAGCGGAACTTCGCGAAGGAGTACGCGGTGTAGGCGGAGACGATCACGGTGAGCAGCGCGGTGAGCAGCGACACGATGAGGCTGTTGCCGAGGTAGCGGGCCAGCGCCGGGTTGTCGGCCAGGTTGGTGAAGTGCTCGAGGGTGACCGTTTCCGGCCACAGTCGGGGTGGGAACGCGAACGCGTCGGCGTTCGGCGTGAGCGCGGTGACCAGCAGCCAGTAGACCGGGCCGAAGGCGAACACCCCGATCGCCGCCACGGTGGCGGCGGCGCCGACCGGTCGCGTACGCCGCCGACGGGGTGCCGGTCGGGCCGACCGGTGGTCGGCCGGAGCCGCGACGGTGGCGGGTTCGACGAGCGTCATGACCGCTCCCCCCGTTCCGAGGCCCACACGTAGATCACGACGAGGATGGACAGCAGCACCATCCACAGGGCACCGAGGGCGCCGGCCCGGCCGAGGTCGAAGCCCTTGAACGCGGTGTCGTAGACGGACACGGCGAAGGTGGTGGTGGCTCCGGCCGGCCCGCCGCCGGTGAGCACGTAGATCGTGTCGAAGTGCTGGAAGTTCCAGATCGTCTCCAGCAGCAGCACCACGCCGATGATGCCGCGCAGATGCGGCAGCGTGACGTGCCAGAAGCGGCGCACGGTGCCCGCCCCGTCGAGCGCGGCGGCCTCGTGCAGCGTGTCGGGCACGGTCTGCAGCCCGGCCAGCAGCATCAGCATCATCCAGGGAAAGCTGGCCCAGGACTTGGCCACGATCACCGCCACCATCGCCGTCCCGGGCTGCCCGAGCCAGCTGATCGGCTCGTCGACCAGGCCGAGGCGTACCAGCAGTCCGTTGAGCACCCCGTAGTTGGCGTTGAAGATCCACATCCAGACGAAGGAGACCACCACCCCGGGGATGACCCAGGGGAAGAGGAAGAGGCCGCGCAGCACGCCTCGTCCGGGCAGTCGGGTGTGCAGCGCGAGGGCGAGGGCGAAGCCGATCACGAACGGGATGAGGGTGCAGGCGACGGTGAACACGAGGGTGTGCTGGAGCACCGGCCAGAACTGGTCGGCGAGCACCGCCCGGAAGTTGTCCAGTCCGGCGAAGCTGCGCCCGGGCAGCACCAGGCTCTGCCGGAACAGGCTGGTGGACAGCGACCCGATCAGCGGGTAGAGCACGATCGCGCCGAACAGCACCAGCGCCGGCAGGGTGAGCAGGAAACCGAAGGACCGGTCGGACAGTCCGCGCCCCGGTCCGGGTGCCCGCGCCGGGCGGGCCGTCACGACACCACCTCTGGCATGGCGATCTGCTGCGCGGCGACGTGGGCCGGGCCGACGTAGCCGAGGCCGATGCTGACCGAGTCGGCGGCCTCGATCACCGCGCGGGCGAGGTCGCCCTCGCGGGCCGGCAGGTCGATCGCGGACAGCGGGCCGGACACCGACAGCCCGGCGACGACCACGCCGGAGGCGTCGCGGATCGGAGCGGCGACACAGGCCCGGCCGAGGGCCAGTTCCTCGATCTCGGTGGCGTAGCCGCGGGCGAGGGTACGGGCGATCTCCTCGTCGAGCTGATCGTGGGTGGTGATCGTGCGGTGGGTGTAGGCGTGCAGGGTCGTGCCGGGCAGCAGGGTGCGCCGCTCCTCGCCACTCAGCCCGGACAGCAGCGCCTTGCCGAGGCCGGTGGCGTGCAGGGGGTTGTACTGCCCGGCGAGGACGAAGGCCCGCGGCGCCTGCCGCCCTTCGAAGTTGAGCAGGTAGAACAGTCGGTCGCCGCGCCGTACCGCCACGTTGGCGCCCAGGCCCAGTTCGGCGGCGAGGTTCTGCGCGGTCTGGCGTGCCTCCCGGTGCACCGGATGGTTGTTCAGCACCGTGCCGCCGAGCGAGACCATGTCCAGCCCGAGCCGGTAGAGCCCGCTGACCGGATCCCGGTCGACGAAGCCGGCGGCCTCCAGCGTGGCGAGCAGCCGGGACGCGGTGGAAAGGCCCAGCCCCGTTGCCTTGGCCACGTCGGACACCCGCAACTCGGATCGGCCGGCGGTCAGTGCCCGCAGCACGCCCAGTGCCCGCTCGACGCTCTGGTTGCTGCCCGCTTCCGCTGCCATGGGAACCCTCTCTGGAAGTTGCTTGCGCGATACGGCAAGATATCCCGCATGTTGCATGTGGTCAACCGTATGCCGGGGGTTCGTGGTGAGGATTGAACACGTCGAGACGCACGTGGTGAAGCTGCGTCCGCCGGAGGCGTACCTCGGTGCCCGGCCGGACGGCGCCCACGGCGACGACTACTACCTTCGACCGCCCTGGCGCAGCCTCTACTCCGACCGCTTCGAGACGCTGCTGGTCAAGCTGACCGCCGACGACGGCACGTACGGCTGGGGCGAGGCGCTCGCCCCCGTGGCCCCGGAGGTGCCGCAGGCGATCGTCGACCGGCTGCTCGCCCCCGCGCTGCGCGGGCAGGACCCCCGGCGGGTGCGCCCGCTGTGGTCGCGCCTGACCGGGCTCATGCGGGAACGCGGCCACCTGGTCGGCCACCAGGCCGACGCACTGGCCGCCGTCGACACCGCGCTGTGGGACCTCGCCGGCAAGGCGTACGGGATGCCGGTGCACGCCCTGCTCGGCGGCGCGTACCGCACCCAGGTGCCCACCTACGTCTCCGGGCTGCCCCGATCGACCGACGCCGAACGCGCCGCGCTCGCCGCCGACTGGGTACGCCAGGGCGTCCGCGCGATCAAGCTGCACCTCGGCAACGGCGTCGACGCCGACCTCGCCACCTACGACGCGGTCGCCGCCGCCCACCCCGATCTGCGCGTCGCGGTCGACGCGCACTGGGCGTACGACACCGCGGACGCCCTCCGGCTCGGCCGGGCGCTGGACGAGCGGCGGGCCTGGTTCCTGGAGGCGCCCCTGGTCCCCGAGGACGTCGAGGGCCACCGGGAGCTGGCCGCGGCGATTGCCACTCCGGTCGCCGTCGGCGAGGCCCTGCGCAACCGGTACGAGTTCCGGGCCTGGCTGGCCGCCCGCGCGGTCGACCTGTGCCAACCCGACGTCGCCCGCACCGGGATCACCGAAGCCATGGCGATCGCGGAGGTCGCCGCGGCACACCACGTCCCGGTGGCTCCGCACCACTCGGTCGGCCTCGGCGTCGCGGTCGCCGCCGGCCTGCACGTCGCCGCCGCCGTCGAGGCGATGCCGGCGTTCGAGTTCCAACCCGGGACCATGAGGGTCGCCAGCCGCATCCTCACCGTCCCGCTGACCGGAGGCCCGGTCTGCTTCCCCGTACCCGACTCCCCCGGCCTCGGCGTGGACGTCGACCTCTCCCTCCTGGAGGACCTGTGACCCGATCGTCCGACGTACGCGGCCTGATCCCGGTGCTCGCCACCCCGTTCACCGCCGGTGGCGCGCTCGACCTCGACTCGCTGCGCCGGCTGGCCGGCTTCCAGGTCGCCTCCGGCGTCGACGGCGTCGCGGTGTTCGGCTTCGCCAGCGAGGGGTTCGCGCTCACCGCCGCCGAGCGGGCCGCGATCCTCGACGTGGTGGCCGCCGCCGTCGGCCCCGACCTGCCGGTCGTCGCCGGTGTCGCGGCCACCGGCACCGCCGACGCGGTCGAGCAGGCGCGACGCGCGGCCGACCACGGCGCCAGCGCGGTCATGGTCGTGCCGCCCCACATGGTCAAGCCCGGCCCGGCGCAGATCGTCGACTTCTACGGCACCGTCGCCCGCGACGGCGGCCTCCCGGTGATGGTGCAGGACGCCCCGGGATCCACCGGGGTCACCATGCCGGTCCCGCTGATCGCCGAGCTGTCCAAGCTGGACGGGGTCACCTCGGTCAAGGTCGAGGCGCCGCCGACCGCACCCAAGCTCGGGGCGGTGGTCGAGGCCGTCGCACCGGACTTCCTGGTCCTCGGCGGGCAGAACGCCCTGTTCCACCGAGCAGATCGTCACCCGCACCGAGTACGCCCTGGCCGGCCGGTTCGCCACCGTG
>NZ_JAPDPH010000366.1 GCF_026013475.1 Micromonospora yasonensis
GGGCGCCCCGCCCGCCCCGCGTACGCCTCGGCGAAACCCGCCTCGCCGAGTGCGGCGCGGGCGGCGGCCGCCACCCGGGGGCGGTCCAGGATCGCGTGGTCCGGGCCGCCCCGTACGCCGCTCGCCGCCCCCAGCAGCCGGGCGGCGGCGGCCGGCCGGTCCAACCGCAACGCCAGGTCGGCGAAACCGACCAGCACCGCGCCGACGACCGGGGCGTCCTGCGAGCCGAGCGCCAGGTCGAGCGCCAGGTCGTGGTGGGCGCGGGCGGCCACCAGGTCACCGTCGACGGCGTCGAGCACGGCCAGGTTGCTGGCGTGCAGGGCCAGGGTGGCCCCACCGGCGAACACGGCCAGCCGCCGCCACAGCGTCCGCTCCCCGTCGTCCAGCAGGTCCCAGCTCCAGTCCACCACCGCGCGCAGCGTCTGGTGCCGGGGCAGGGCGGTCCGGCTGCCGCCGGTCAACAGCCGGAACCGGTCGTCCAGCCGGCTGTCCACCTGCGCCGCGGTCAGCGAGCGCAGCCGGGCGGCGGCCAGCTCGATGGCGAGCGGCATCCCGTCCAGCGCGCGGCAGATCCGGACCACCGGGCCGACCGTGACGCCGTCCACCGCGAAGTCCGCGCGGGCCGCTCCGGCCCGGTCGGCGAAGAGCCGCACCGCCGGGTACGCCAGCGCGGTCGCCGGGTCCACGTCGGCCGAGGGCAGGGCCAGCGACTCCACCGGCCGCAGCACCTCGCCGGTGACGCCCAGCGGCTCCCGGCTGGTGGCCAGCACCCGCAGCCGGGGGCCGGCGGTGAGCAGCCGCTCGGCGAGTCCCGCCGCCGCCTCGAGCAGGTGCTCGCAGTTGTCCAGCAGCAGCAGGGCGGACCGGCCGGCGAGCGCCTCGACCAGCCGGCCGAGCGGCTCGACCGGCTCGGGGGCGCCCCGGCCGGCGCGGGCCAGCAGCGCCTGTTCGCGCAGGCCAAGTGCGGCGAGCACGGCCTGCGGCACCTCGGCCGGGCGCCAGCGCCTCGGCCAGCCGCCGGCACGCCTCGGCCGGCTCGCCGGCGAGGACGGCCCGACCAGCGTGTACGGCGGCCTCGAACCGGTGCAGGTCGACGTCGTCCCGGGACAGCGCCAGCCGGTAGCCGCCCGGCTGGGCCTCGACCGGCAGCCCCGGGGCGCTGCGGCGCAGCCGGGAGACGAGGGCCTGGAGCGCGTTGGCGACGCCGGCCGGCGGGTCGCCGTCCCAGACACCGTCGGCGAGCCGGCCGACGGTGACCGCCCGGCCCGGTTCGAGGGCGAGCAGGATCAGCAGCCGGCGCAGCCGGGCACCGCCCACCTCGACCGGCGTACCGGTGTCGGCGCGCCAGAGGGCCGAGCAGGCTGATCCGCACGGCGTCGATTCTGCCCGGCCGAACCCCGGCCGCGGCGTTCAGACCTCCGGCCGGTCCCGGTCGTCCTCCCGGCGGCGCAGTTCCTCCTCGCGGCGGCGCAGATCCTGCTCCCAGCGGCGGAGCAGCTCCTGGTCGTCCCGGCGGCTCCGCTCGGCCAGCGACGACAGGAACTCCGGGTCGTCGTCCGGCGCGACGGGCCGGCGGCGGTCCTGCTCGGAGAATCCGTTCCCCATCGGCCAGGCGGTCCGGGGCCGGCGGGCGGCCTGCTCCCGCCCGGCGACGAACCAGGCGATCGAGCCGACCAGCGGGAAGAACAGGATGATCAGCAGCCAGGCGACCCGGGGCAGGGCGCGGATCTCACCCTCCTCGGCGGAGAGACAGCTGATCAGCGCGCAGACGGCGAGGACGATCTCGGCCAGGAGGAGAAGCCCGTACAGACGAACCATCCGGACATGATGGACCATCGCTGCCGTTCAGCGCAGCCCGCGTAGCACGTGCAGCACGCCGAGCAGGGCCAGCCCGACCGCCGCGAGCGCGGTCAGCGGGAACGACCAGCGCTGCCCGCGGCGGGGTCCGACGCCGGTGGCCCGCCGCCAGTCGACCAGCAGGGTGACCAACCAGGCGGCCACCGCGACGCCGGCCAGCGCCGCGTCCAACGCGTGGCCGGCGAGCGCCAGCCGGATCTCCAGCACGGTCACCCCGGTGAGCGCCAGCAGCGTGCGCCGCCAGGCCAGCCGGGTGCGCTCGGGCTGCAGCCCCGGGTCGCGGCTCACCGGACGACCCGGACCAGCACGGCGACCACCAGCAGCAGCGCGCCGAGCGCGACGATCAGGGCGAGGACCGCCGGGAAGCGGGACGCCGGCAGTTCCTCGCCCAGCCGGATGGCCCGCTCGGTCCGCGCCCAGTGGTCCACCGCCCGGATCGCGACGGTGGCACCGAGCAACAGCAGCGTGACGGCGATCGCCTCGCGCAGGTGGGCCAGGGGCAGCCGGGGCAGGAACTGCGCGGCGGCCAGCCCGCCGGCGATCAGCGCCAGGCCGGTCCGCAGCCAGGCCAGGAAGGTCCGTTCATTGGCCAGCGAGAAGCGGTAGTCCGGTCTGGTGCCCACCGTTCGTAGCTCGCGCGGATCGAACCAGCGCCTGATCGCCTCCCACACGTCGACGATTATCCGCTTTGCCCGGTGCCTAGCCTGAAGGGATGACCGATCTTGACGCGCGGAGCCTGCGCGACGCCTACGACAACCAGATCCGTCCGGAGATCCCGGACCCGGTGCCGGCCGGGGTGACCGTGGAACGGGACGGCCCGCTGGTCCGGATCCTCGGCCTGGACCACCGCGGCTTCCTCACCTACCGGACCCTCGACGGACTGGCCGGCGCGGAGTTGGACGCGCTGATCGTCCGGCAGGTGGATTTCTTCCGCGCCCGGGGCGAGGAGGTCGAATGGAAGCTCAACGGCCACGACGAGCCGGCCGACCTGGGGGACCGGCTGCGCGCCGCCGGGTTCGTGCCGGAGGACCTGGAGACGGTCGTGGTCGGCCCGGTCGCGGCCCTGGCCGCCGCCGTCCCGGTCCTGCCCCCCGGGGTACGCCTGCGCGAGGTCACCGCCCTGGAGGACCTGGAGCGGATCCGGGCGATGGAGGAGGCGGTCTGGGCCGAGGACCGCAGCCACCTGGTGACCGGGCTGGCGAAGGAGATCGAGGCCGACCCGCAGTCGATCACGATCGTGGTGGCCGAGGCGGGGGACACCGTGGTCAGCGCCGGCTGGGTGCGCTATCTGCGCAACACCGGCTTCGCCACGCTCTGGGGCGGGTCGACCCTGCCGGAGTGGCGGAAGAAGGGCATCTACCGGGCGCTGGTGGCGTACCGGGCGCGGCTGGCCGAGCAGCGCGGCAAGACGCTGGTGCAGGTGGACTGCTCGCCGGACAGCCGGCCCATCCTGGAGCGGCTCGGGCTCGTTGCGGTCACCACCACCACCCCGTACGTCTACACTCCGTGATCATGGAACCGTTGACGGCGGACGAGCAGCTCACCCTCAAGACGGGGGCCTTCGGGGCGGTCTTTCTGGTCTCCAACGCCGCGCCCGGGATCCTGTCCATGGTGCGGGAGAGCTTCGCCGCCTCCGGGGCGCTCGCCGACGCCAGCGGCGTGGTGAAGGAGGCACTGGCCACCGGCCCGCTGCCGGAGTTCTCGCACGACTCGGCGCTGGAGATCGAGGCGACCGCGCTGCCGGCGCTCGGCCGGGCGGTGCGCATCCTGCGGGCGAAGTCGCCGGGGGACGTCGAGGTGTACCGGTCGGTGGTGCTGGCCGCGGCGGAGCAGGTGGCGCAGGCCGACCGGGGAGTGGCGCCGGCCGAGGCGGCGGTGATCGACAAGATCAGGGACGCGCTGGCCGAGCCGGCCTGACCGGTTCGGCCGCCAGAGGGCGTGGGCGGCGGGAGGCGGTGGCGCCTTCCGCCGGCTCCCGCCGTCGGTGACCTGTGTCACTCGGAGGCGTCGGAAGGGCGATGCTACTTGCGGGTAACATTGCCCGTGGGCAACCGCACAGCAGCCCGCGGTTGACCGATCGTTAAGTCACGCGGGAGGCTGCGCGCGTGACCGGGCGAGTGATCGCTACACCAAACAGGAGGGTC
>NZ_JAPDPH010000367.1 GCF_026013475.1 Micromonospora yasonensis
TGCGCGTGACGCGATCCTCGAGACACTCGGCGGCCTGCGCTCCATCGTGTTCGTCCCCTTCGCACTCGCCGACCACGACGGCTACACCAAGACGGTCCGCGGGGCCTTGGAGCCGCTCGGCATCACCGTCCGCGGAGCACACGAGGACACGCCGCGCGACCTGGTCGCCGACGCCGAGGCAGTCTTCGTCGGCGGCGGCAACACCTTCCGCCTCGTCAAGGCGATCCACGAACTCGGCCTGATCGACGTCGTGCGCGCCCGGGCGTCCGAGGGGATGCCCTACATCGGGTCGAGTGCCGGCACCAACGTCGCGACGCCGAGCCTGCGTACGACGAACGACATGCCCATCGTTCAACCGCCGTCTTTCGAGACCTTTGGCCTCGTGCCCTTCCAGATCAACCCCCACTACCTCGACCCGGACCCGGCCTCGACGCACCAGGGTGAGACCCGGGAGGAGCGGCTCACCCAGTTCCTCGAGGAGAACGACGTCCCGGTGCTCGCCATGCGCGAGGGCACCTGGCTGCGCGTGAGCGACGGCTCAATGCGACTCGATGGCGTGGCCGCGGGCGCGCGAGTCTTCTGCCGAGGATCCGAGCCGGTCGAGGTTCCGAGCGGCGCCGATGTGATGTGGCTCGTCGAGAGGGTGGGTTCGTTCGATATCGACCGTTGAAGTTGATCAGTCGGACATCCTGGGGTTGTCAACTGCTGCCCGTTGAGTGTTCTTCAAGGCGCCGAGCGGCATGTTTGGTGCCTGGTTGAGCGGGTGCAGGCTGCGAGAGTGTCCCCGCGGCCGATACTGATCAGGGAAGGGTGGATTGGGGGCGGGTGTGCAGACGGTGCAGGGGTATCGTTTCGCGCTGGATCTAACCCCGGCGCAGCAGCGAGCAGCGGTCAGTGCTCGCCCATGCTGGCGCGGCCCGTGTGGCGCACAACTGGGCGTTGGCCCGGGTGAAGGCGGTGTGGGATCAGCGGGCCGCGGAACGCTCTTACGGCGTTGCCGAGGAGGCGCTCACCCCGACGGTGGGTTGGTCGTTGCCGGTGCCGCGTAAGGCGTGGAACGCGGCCAAGGACGACGTCGCGCCGTGGTGGCGGGAATGCTCGAAGGAAGCGTTCAACACCGGCCTGGACGCGCTGGCCCGCGCCTTGAAAAGCTGGCCCGACTCTCGTAGCGGTCGGCGCGCGGGTCGCAAGGTGGGTTTCCCGCGGTTCAAATCCAAGCGCCGCAGCACCCCGACGGTGCGGTTCACCACCGGGGCGATCCGTATCGAACCCGGCCGGAAACATGTGGTGCTGCCCCGGCTCGGCCGGCTGAAATTGCACGAGTCCGCCCGTAAACTCGCCCGCCGTCTCGAAGCCGGCGCGGCCCGGATCATGTCCGCGACCCTGCGGCGTGACGGCGGCCGCTGGCATGTGGCGTTCACCGTGGGGATCGACCCCACCGTCCGGTGCCCGGCCCAGCCGGGCACGGTCGTCGGCGTTGACGTCGGGATCACACATCAGCAGCGACAGGTGGAGCTCGTTGCTGGCGTCGACCGGGCCGTTGAGCTCGGGCAGCCACAGCTCAATGTCTGGCGTTTGGGTGGCTACGGGTACCCCGTGGCGAGGGTGTCGCGCACCCCGCCGAGGCTTCCCTCGAACGAGTTGATCGACCGTGCGGGACGGGTGCTGGGAATGCGGCGGCGCCGCCACCTCCTGGGTGACGGCGCCGCGGTGAGGGCTGTCTAGTTCTTGCCGGTGTACTTGAATACGTACAGCCCGAAGTCGCGATCGCTGGCGAGCACGTACTCGCCACCGGCGCGCTGGAGGATCTGCACGCCCCAGAGGTCGTTGCCGCCCTCGTCGACGAAGTGGCCGACCTCGGTGATCTGGTCGTTCTTGATGCTGAGGACACGCAGCCCTGCGTCGTAGTACGACGCGTACACCAGGTGCGGGTTCTGCTTCGACACGGCTACCTCGTGCACGGTCAGGTTGCCGAATCCGCTGGCGTAGGCAGGGTCCATGCCTTGCTGTACGGCGTAGGTGTCCAGCTCCTGTAGCTTCCCGGTCCCGTTGCGGAACAGGTGCACGTAGCCCCATCCGTCGAAGGTGGCTGCCAGGGTGACGGTGTCGCCGACGGTGCCGACCGGCACTGAGGCCCTGGCCGAGCTCCTCTGGCAGGCCGCCTCGTCGTAGCCGCCGTCCGCGTCCATGATGGACAGGCCGGCCTGCCGATTCACGAAGAAGAACGGCTTGTTGGCCACGACCGACGGGCTCACCAGCGAGCCACAGCCGCCCGACGACCCCGTCCGGTTGAAGACCACCGTCCCCGCGTAGCCGCGCGACTCCGCGTTGGCCGCCATCTCGCTGAAGGCACATCCGCCCCGCTCGACGAGGGCGATGTAGGGACCGCCGGTTGCCGGTGCGGGTGCCGGCGGGTCTGCGTTGCAACCAAGACCGACGAAGATGGCGGTGCCGGAGAGGCTGTCGCCGGTGGGCAGTTGCGCGGTGCCGGCCTGCACCGCCCGGAAATCGCCTCCGTCGTTCGTCGCGACCCGGACCCGGGTTGCCCCGAAGTCTTCGTCGGTGGTCAGCACGTACTGGTCGTTGTGCACGAACTCGGCGTAGTGTCCGTTGCCCTCAGGGCCGAGCGCCACGTCGTTGGTCTCCAACAGCTGCGGGTCGGGGAAGGTGAAGTCGGTGTCGGCGACGTAGCTCGGGTGGGCCGGGTCGGTCACGTCGAGCGCCACATAGCCGGCGTCCCACATGGACAGCAGCATGATCTGCCGATCGCCGTGCTTGCGAACCACCACGTCGTGGAAGAAGACCGTGTCCAGGTCGACACCCGGCTGCAGGATCTGTGGGAACATCCCGGCCACGTCGATGTCGATCACCTGGACCGGGTGCCGCGGGTCGGTGATGTCAAAGATGGGCAGCATCGGCGTACGGCTGTCCGGGAGCACGATGTAGGCCTTGCGGTCCGGTCCGGCCCCGGTCTGCCACATGAACGTGCTGTGGACCGTCCGCGCCCGCGACGTCACCCCCGGCTCGACCGCCCCGAAGCCGTTGGCCAGCATCACGGGGTGCAGGGGGTCGGAAACGTCGACGAGGGTCGCTCCACCCACGGCCGGCGGCGCCGTGGCGTTGGTGCACAGCTCGTTGCTGTACGCCAGCACGTCGCCGGTGAACGCAGGGGTGCTGAACTGGATCGGGTGGATCCCTTCGCCGACGAACGAGCCCGGCGACGCGGCGATGAAGCCGACCTGGCGGGGCTTGCCGAGGTCGGAGATGTCCATGACGTAGACGCCGCCCTCGCACGGATCGCTGTTGAACGCGCCGAGGTACGCGTAGTCGCCGAGCACACCGACGTCGGAGACGACGCCTGCCCGGGCATTGTTCACCCGTGCCTTGCCGACGAGGGTGACGTCCTTGCTGCCCTGGTCGAGGTGGCCCCCCTCGCCACCGTGCTGGTGGCTCTCGAGGACGATACCGCCGTCGTCGAAGGCCTTCGTGTTGTCCGCGCCGGCCGGTCCAACCGTCAGAGCTGTGGCGGCGAGGACGACGGAGAGTAAGATCACGCCTCTGCGGGGTTGCCGCACCATGCGATCACATCCGATCAGGTGAATCCATCAATGTGGCTGATCGGCGCCATGGTAGTCGGCCTGGTGGGGCGGAACCACCCCCTGTCGGGCCTTCCTCACGAGCGGGGGCAATGGGCAAGTCCTGCCGCACTCACTCACGGGCACGGTCAACGCGCCCGTTGTGGCTCCCGTGCGGGTGATTCGCGGAGGAACCGGGCCTGGTGGCGGCGCTACCGCACCACCAGCGTGAACTCGGCGGTACGCACCCTGCCGCCCACCTGGAAGTCGAAGAACATCCGGTACTGGCCGGGACTTGTCGCCGAGAGCCAGAACTTGACCGCGCCGCCGAGGAGCCGCTCCTCCGGGTGGACGTGCACGTACCCGAGGTCGCCTTCACGTAGCACGACAACGTGCCCGTACGCGCCGA
>NZ_JAPDPH010000368.1 GCF_026013475.1 Micromonospora yasonensis
ACACATCCTCGCCCCCGTCCACTACGCCGACGGCATCACCCACCTGCACGACCGACACGGCGTCCACGCCTTCGTCGAACTCGGCCCGGACGCCACCCTCACCGCACTCCACCGGCAGACGCTGGCCGACGCCGTCGCCGTACCCGCTTTGCACAAGGACCGGCCCGGGCCGCGTACCCTGCTCGCCGCCGCCGGGGCGCTCGAGAGGCGCCCGGCCGGCAGCCACCCCCAGCTCGACCTGCCCACGTACCCGTTCCAGTCCACCCGCCACTGGCTCACCGGCACCCACCGGAGCACCCCGACCGACCTGGGCCTGCACCCCACCCGGCACGCCGTGCTGACCACCCGGCTCGACCTGGCCGGTGACGGTGGCACCGTCCTCACCGGACGGCTGGCCGGCGGCGTCACCTGGCTCGACGACCACCGGGTACTGGCAACCCGGCTGCTGCCGGCGAGCGGTCTGCTGGACCTGGCGCTGCACGCCGGCGCCAGCACCGGGTACCCGTACCTCGCGGAACTGACCGCGGCCGCACCGCTGCCCGTACCCGACGGCCGGGCGGTGCAGGTGCAGGTCACCGTCGCGGAGGCCGACGACGGCCGGCGTACCGTGGCCGTCTACGCCCGGGACGCGGAGAGCGAGCCGGACGCGGCTTGGACCCGGCACGGCGTCGGGGTCCTCGGCACGACCGCGCCGGCCACGCCGCCGACCGCGCCGGTCTGGCCGCCGGCCGGCGCCGAGCCGGTCGACGTCGCCGAGGTGTACGCGCGGCTGAACGCGGCTGGCTACCGGCACGGGCCGGGGCTGCGCGGCCTGCGGGAGGTCTGGCGGCAGGACGACGTCCTCCTCGTCGAGGTCGCCCTCGACGAGGAGCAGCGGGCCGAGGCCGCGCAGCACGCGCTGCACCCAGCGCTGCTGGAGGCGGCCCTGCACCCGCTGCTGGCCGACCTGCGGGGCCGGCGCCCCGACGGGACGCCGACGGTCACCGGGTGGTCCGACGTGCGGCTGCTCGCGGCCGGCGCCACCGTGCTCCGGGTGCGGCTGCGACCGGCCGGGGACGACCGGTTCACCCTGGCCGGCTACGACCCGACGGGCCAGCCGGTGGTCACCGCCGCCCTCGACACCGGGCCGCTGCCCGTCGACCGGTTGGTACCCGCCGAGCCGGCGCCGGAGCTGTACGCCGTCGCCTGGGAGCAGCGGCCGGTCCCGGACGTCGCGCCGGACCGGCCCGTGGCCGCCGGCCCCCACGACGAGCGGGTGCCGGCGTACCCCGCCGCCGAGGTGTGGTCCTACCGGACGCCGGAGGCGGACCTGGCCGACCCCGTCCGGGCCGCCGCCCGGGCGGTGGCGCTGCTCGACGCGGCGGTCGTCGACCCGGCCGGGCCGCTGGTCGTGCTGACCCGGCACGCCGTGGCGGCCCTGCCCGGCGAGGACCCGCGCGATCTGCCCGCCGCCGCCGTCTGGGGCGCGGCCGGCGCCGCGCAGGCCTCCGCTCCCGGCCGGATCGTCGTGGTCGACACCGACGGGCATCCGGAGAGCGACGCGATCCTGGACCGGGCGGTGGCGGCCGCTCGCGTGGCCGGCGAACCCCGGCTGGCCCTGCGCACCGGAACGATGCTGGTGCCGCGGCTGGTCCGCGCGGCCCGCGACCACCGGCCGCCGGCCGGTTTCGGCCCGGACGGCACGGTCCTGGTCACCGGCGACGCGGGGGCCCGCGCCGCCGCGCGGGACCTGGTCACCCGGCACGGGGTACGGCACCTGCTGCTGGCCGGCGCCGTCGACCCGGCACCGGCGGTCGCCGAGCTGACCGGGCTCGGCGCCCGGGTCACCGTCAGCAACTGCGACACCACCGACCCGGACGTCCTGGCCGGCCTGCTCACCATGGTCGACCCGGCCCACCCGCTCACCGCCGTGCTGCACGCCGGGGGCGACCCGACCACCGGGTGGGCGCTGCACGAGGCCACCCGCCGGCTCGACCTGGCGGCGTTCGTCCTGCTCTCCGACGTGGCCGGCACGCTCGGCGCTCCCGGGGAGGCCTCCCGGGGCGGCGACGCGGCGTTCCTCGACGCGCTGGCCAGGCACCGGCGGGCGTACGGGCTTGCCGCGCTCAGCATCGCCGGTGGGGCGGCGAACGGGCCCCGGCCGGACGGCGTCGTCCCGGCGTCCCCGTCGGGGCCGCTCGACCTGGCCCTCGGCACCGGCGCGACGGTGCTGCTCGCCGGCCGGGTGACGGAACCGGCCGGACCGGTACCCGCGCTGCTGCGCGGGCTGTTCCACGCCGGGCTGCGGGATGCCGCTGCCGACGCCGGCCCGCTGACGTACGCCGAGCGGCTGGCCGCCCGTCCGGCCGCGGAGCAGCGGCAGGCCCTGCACGACCTGGTGCTCGGGGCGGTGGCGACGGTGATCGGGCTGGAGTCGGCGGAGACGGTCGACCCGGGGCAGGCGTTCAAGGACCTCGGGTTCACCTCGCTCGCCGCCGTGGAGCTGCGCAACCGGCTGGGTACGGCCACCGGCCTGACGCTGCCGGCGACGCTGGTGTTCGACCGTCCCACCCCGGCGGCGGTGGTCGACCACCTGCGGGAACTGGTCTCCGGGGTGCCGGCGGCCCGCGCCGCCACGCCGGTCCGGGTCGCTCCGGTGGACGAACCGGTGGCGATCGTCGGCATGGCCTGCCGTTACCCGGGCGGGGTCGGCTCACCGGAGCAGCTGTGGCGGCTGGTCATCGCCGAGGGCGACGCCATCGGCGCATTCCCGGACGGCCGGGGCTGGGACATCGAGGCCATCTACCACCCGGACCCGGGTACGCCGGGCACCACGTACACCCGGCACGGCGGGTTCCTGGACGACGCCGCCGGCTTCGACGCGGCCTTCTTCGGGATCAACGCCCGGGAGGCGGCGGCCATGGACCCGCAACAGCGGCTGTTGCTGGAGACCGCCTGGGAGGCGGCGGAGCGGGCCGGCATCGACCCGGCCGGCCTACGCGGCACCGCGACGGGCGTGTTCACCGGCGTCATCGACAACGACTACGGGCCCCGGTTCGACGAGGTACCGGCGGACTACGAGGGCTACCTGATGACCGGGGCGACCACCGCGCTGGCGTCCGGGCGGATCGCGTACACGCTGGGGTTGGAAGGCCCGGCGATGACCGTGGACACGGCGTGCTCGTCGTCGCTGGTGGCGATGCACCTGGCCGCCCAGGCGATCCGCAACGGGGAGTGCGACCTGGCCCTCGCGGGCGGGGTGACCGTGCTGGCCACGCCCGGTGGCTTCGTGGAGTTCAGCCGGCAGCGGGGCCTGTCACCGGACGGCCGGTGCAAGTCGTTCGCCGCGGCGGCGGACGGGTTCGGGTTCGCCGAGGGCGTCGGCCTGGTGCTGCTGGAACGGCTCTCGGTGGCCCGGGAACGCGGCCATCGGGTCCTCGCGGTCATCCGCGGCTCGGCGGTGAACCAGGACGGCGCCAGCAACGGGCTGACCGCGCCGAACGGACCGGCGCAGGAGCGGGTGATCCGGCAGGCCCTCGCCAACGCCGGCCTCACTCCCGCCGATGTGGACGCGGTCGAGGCGCACGGCACGGGCACCACCTTGGGCGACCCGATCGAGGCGCAGGCGCTGCTGGCGACGTACGGGCAGCAGCGGCGGGACGACCAGCCGCTGTGGCTCGGGTCGATCAAGTCGAACATCGGGCACACCCAGGCCGCCGCCGGCGTCGCCGGGGTGATCAAGATGGTCCTCGCGATGCAGCAGGGGATGCTGCCCCGCTCGCTGCACATCGACGCCCCCACGCCGCACGTCGACTGGGACAGCGGCAACGTACGGCTGCTCGACCGGGTGGTCGACTGGAAGCCGAACGGACATCGGCGGCGGGCGGCGGTGTCGGCGTTCGGGATGAGCGGCACCAACGCGCACCTGATCATCGAGGAGTTCCCGGCCGCGGCCGAGCCGGTCGCCGTACCCGCCGGGGACGGGTCGGACGAGGTGACG
>NZ_JAPDPH010000369.1 GCF_026013475.1 Micromonospora yasonensis
CCGGCGGGTCCGCGGCCGACGTGGTGGTGGCACTGTCGAACGGCAACGGGTTCGGTCCCGCGCTGAAGTGGCACGACCAGTTCGCGACCACGGGCCAGTTCCCCTACCTGGGCGACTTCAACGGCGACGGCCGGGCCGACCTGGCCGCCTTCAGCAGCGACCCCGCCGCGGACGTCTACGTCGCGCTCTCCTCCGGCACGTCGTTCGGCCCCGCCGCCAAGTGGAACGACTTCTTCGGCCTGGCCGGCGAAACCGCCCTGTAGACCGGGACGAGGGCGGTTGCGACAGGGCCCCCGGGACGGCGACTCGACATCGACGGACCGGGGGCCGCTGTCAACGCGGTGACCAGATCGAGCAGGAATCGAGCAGCACCGGTCATCGAGGCGCTCCTGGCGTGACCGCCATGGATCTCACGAGCGCACTCCGGGTCAGGGCTTGCGAGCAACCCCGCCGTACAGTGCGGCCTGGGCGTCGGTGAACCGCTCATCCTGCTCGGGGCGCCACCGCAGGATCGGCACCACGCCCGGGTCGACCAGTTCCAGCCCGGTGAAGAACCGGGCGACCTCGGGCTGATCACGCAGTCGCGTCGTGATGCCCTGGCGACCCATGATCTGCACGAACCGAGCCCAGGCCGCCGGCTCGAAGTCCGCGGTGATGTGCGACAGCACCAGGTAGCTGCCGCTGGGCAGCGCCGCCATGAGCCGCTCGACGACGCGGTACGGGTCGTCTTCGTCATCCAGGAAGTGCAGGATCGCCAAGAGCAGCACCGCGACCGGCTGGTCGAGATCCAGGTTGTTCTGCAGCTCGGGCGCGGCCAGGATGCGCTCGACGTCCCGGAGGTCGGAGTCGACGTAGGCCGTACGCCCCTCCGGCTTGCTGGTCAGCAGCGCCCGCGCGTGGACCAGCACGATGGGGTCGTTGTCGACGTAGACGATACGCGCCGACGGGTCGACCGCCTGCGCGATCTCGTGCACGTTGGGCGAGGTCGGCAGCCCGGTGCCGATGTCGAGGAACTGCCGGATCCCGGCCTCGGCCGCCAGGAACCGCACCGCCCGGCGCAGGAACGCCCGGTTCTGCAGCGGCGCCGTGGCCGCGTTCGGGTTGACCTTCAGCCCTTCCGCCGCCGCGGCCCGGTCGGCGGCGAAGTTGTCCTTGCCGCCCAGCAGGAAGTCGTAGACCCGCGCGGGGTGCGGCCGTTCCGTGTCCAAGGGCGCAGCCATCGATCCTCCACGCGGGTACCCACAACGTCCACGACAGCATAGGACCCGCTCAATCCGCCGTCATCGGCCCCTCAGCGACCGTCATCGAGGCAGGAGCGCCGGTGGTCATCGAGTCATCGGTGCACGACAACTGCCTGGGACAACTGTTCACCGAGTGACAGATGCGCTCTCCGTTAACCAGATCGGCGGGCTCACCGCCGGCAACCGGCGCCCGCCGGGTCGCTTCGCCCGCCTGCCATGAGGTGAGGCGCTACCGGAGCGTCATTTCGGCCTTAGCCGGCAAGTCGGACGTATAGGGTTCCCATCATGACCTGGTTGGTGACGGGAGGGGCCGGGTACGTCGGTGGCGCCGTCGTGCAGGCGCTGCTGTCCACCGGTCGTCGCGTGGTGGTCCTCGACGATCTGTCCAGGGGCGATCCCGCGGCCGTGCCCGTGGAGGTGCCGCTGGTCCGCGCCTCGGTGACCGACAAGGCCGCGGTGCGCCGAGCGCTGGTCGAGCATGCGGTGACGGGCGTGATCCACCTCGCCGGGCTGAAGTCGGTGGCGGAGTCGGTGGCGGAACCGCTGAAGTACTACCGACAGAACGTGGGCGGGACGCTCGCAGTGATCGAGGCCATGGCGGACGTGGGCGTGCGCCGGATGGTGCTCTCGTCGAGCGCGGCGGTCTACGGCGCTCCGGAAGGCGACACGATCAGCGAGGACGCGGTGCCGTGCCCGGCGAACCCGTACGGCGCGACCAAGCTGATCAGCGAGTGGATGGTGGCGGACGCCGCCCGCGCGTTCGGCATCGGGCACGTGATCCTGCGCTACTTCAACGTCGCCGGCGTCGGCGTGCGCACCCCGCACCGCCGGACCGACGCCAACCTGGTGCCGTCGGCGGTCGACGCGGTCACCCGCGGCGAATCCCCGGTGGTGTTCGGCCGCGACTACCCGACGCCGGACGGCTCCTGCGTACGCGACTTCGTACACGTGCTCGACGTCGCGGCCGCGCATGTCGCGGCGGTGGATGCCCTGGAGGCCGGTGCGGGCGGTGCCGTCTACAACGTGGGCTGCGGCGTCGGGCACTCGGTCGGGCAGGTGCTCGACACGATCCGCCAGGTAACCGGTGTTCCGTTCGTGGAAGAGATCCGCGCGCGCCGTGAGGGCGACCCGCCAAGGGTGGTCGCATCGGTGGAGAAGATCGGCCGCGAACTCGGCTGGCGACCACGCTACGGGCTGTCGGACATGGTACGCGACGAGTGCGACGCGCGAAGCCCGCGGCCGGACAGCCGCGAACGAGGCCCGACGCCGGCGTCCGAGCTGGGCGAGCGAGGGGCCCGGATCGTGGTCCTGTCGGCCAGCGTGGGCGCGGGGCACGACGGCGCGACCCGCGAGTTGGCGCGCCGGCTGGGCGAGCGGGGCTTCCGGGTCGACGTGCTGGACATCCTCCGCGTCTTTTCGTGGGGGTCGGAAAGGCTGCTCCGCGACGTGTACCGCAACGTGCTGTGTACCGCGCCGTGGGTGTACGGCGCTCTGTTCGGCCTGGCCTGCCGGCTTCCGGGCGCGGCTCCGATCACGCGGGCCATGCTCCGCCCGGCACGGCGGCGGCTGCTGCAACTCCTTCCGCCCGACACCCGCGGGGTCGTGGCCGCCTATCCGCTCGCCAGCCAGTTGGTCGGACCGTTGCGCCGCAGCGGACAGCTGTCGGTACCCGCGCTCACCTATCTCACCGATTTCGGGGTTCACCCGATCTGGATCGCCCCCGGAATCGACGTCCACTGCGCCGCCCACGAGACCAGCCGCGCCCAGGCATGCGCCCTCGGCGCGGCGGACGTCCGGGTCGCAGGGCGGATGGTGTCCGCCGGGTTTCAACCTGGTTCGGCGGAGGAAAAGCGGCATGCCCGGGAACGGTTCGGGCTTCCTCCCGACGGGCGGCTCGCCCTGCTGGTCGCCGGCTCGTGGGGGGTTGGCGAGGTGGCGGCGACGGCCGCCGACATCGCCGGAACGGGTGTCGCCGTTCCTGTCGTGGTCTGTGCCCGGAACACCACGCTGTACCGCCGGCTACAACGGCAGGGCGTCGGCCACGTCCTCGGCTGGGTGGACGACATGTCCACGCTCATGCACGCCGTCGACGTGCTGGTGGAGAACGCCGGCGGGCTGACCGCACTCGAGGCCATGGCGTGCGGGCTGCCGGTTGTCACCTACCGACCGGTCGCCGGACACGGCAAGGCGAACGCCGCCACAATGGCCGACGCGGAGGTGGTGACCTGGGTCCGCCGGCGCGGCGCATTGGCAGCGGCGCTCCTCGAGGTGGTTGACGGCGTACGGGGCCAGCGGCAGCGCGACGCCGGCCTGGCGCTGTTCGAGTTGGACCCGGCGACGGTGGTCGCCGACACCGTCAAGAACGCGGAAGCACAGGCGATCCCAGATCCGGCGGGATGACGAGAGCATGCCCGTTCACGGCGACAATCGCGCACACCAGTGCGGCCTTCCCGCCCTGGTGGGTGTGGGATGAGTTGGGGAAAGGCTGGCGCGTGAATGGCGGGGCCGCGCTGCTGGCACTTGCCTCGGCTACTTTCTACGGGTTGAGTTCGGCGCTGCAGCAACGGGCCGCGAAGCAGGAACGGCCGCGCCCGGCGCTGGACCCGCGGTTGCTGCTCCGACTGCTGTCCCGTCCCATGTGGATGTTCGGTTGGTTGCCGGACGGCGCCGCTACCGTCCTGCAGGCCCTCGCCTTGCG
>NZ_JAPDPH010000037.1 GCF_026013475.1 Micromonospora yasonensis
GCGCGCCCAGGCGCGGATACACCCGCCGCGCATTCAGCTCCAGCACCTTCGCCCGGGCGTCATCCGGCAGGCCAAGATTATCGATGTACCGCAACGTGTCGTCCCAGTGGTGCCCGGTCTCCGGGTCGACTCCACGGACGGCGCCGTACATCTCCGAGGCGAACAGGATGTTGTCGACATCGATGACGCGGTGCAGGAGATCGATCCCCGCCTGGTGATAGACGCACGTGTCGAAGAAGACGTTGTTCATGACGTGCTCGCTCAACGGCGGACGGCCGAGCCGGTCGGCGAGCCCGCGGTAGCGACCCCAGTGGTAGGGCACCGCGCCGCCACCGTGCGGAATCACGAACCGCAGGGTCGGGAACTCACGGAACAGGTCTCCCTGCAGCAGCTGCATGAACGCCGTGGTGTCGGCGTTCAGGTAGTGCGCGCCGAGGGCGTGGAAGTTGGGGTTGCACGACGTGGAGACGTGAATCATGGCGGGAACGTCCAGCTCCACCATCGCCTCGTAGAGGGGAAACCAGTACTCGTCGGTCAACGGTTTGGACGTCCAGTGCCCGCCGGACGGATCCGGGTTCAGGTTGCAGCCGACGAACCCCAGCTCCGCCACGCACCGCCGAAGCTCGATGATCGAGTCGTCCAGCCCACCCTCCGGCGTCTGCGGCAGCTGGCAGGCGCCCACGAAGTGTCGCGGAAACAACTCGACCACCCGGTGGACCAGGTCGTTCGACACCCGCGCCCAGGCCCGCGCCACGCTCGGATCGGGTACGTGGTGCTCCATGCCCGACGCCTTGGGAGAAAAGATCATCACGTCGCCGCCGCGCTCGCGCAACAGCTTCAACTGGGTGCCCTCGATGCTCTCCCGGATCGCGTCGTCGCTGATGTCGGCAAGCGACGGCTCGGGCCGGTCCGGATCGGCCAGCCGGGCGAGCTGGGCGTCGCGGAACGCCTGCAGCGCCCCGGGCGCCGTGGTGTAGTGGCCGTGGCAGTCGATGATCACGTGTGTCGCCCTCGTCTCCGCGCGCAGATGGTCCGGTCGACTCCGGCTGCCCGGAGCCGCTGGCTCAGTCGTCCGCTTCCTGGTCGATGTAGGTCAGCCCCTTGCGGGCCAATCGCTCCCGCATGCCGTGCACGTCGAGACTGAGCTCCCCGGCCCGGTAGCGCGCGCGGGAGACCGCCTCCTTCTCCTCCCGCGCCCTCGACGCGGCCAGCACCCGGCCCGCGGCGGCGCGGGGCACCACGACCACGCCGTCATCGTCGGCGACGACCACGTCGCCCGGCCGCACCAGCTGGCCGGCACAGACGAGCGGGACGTTGACGCTGCCGAGGGTCTCCTTGACCGTTCCGGTCGCCGACACGCAGCTCGACCAGACCGGGAAACCCATCCGCGTCAGCTCCGCCACGTCCCGGCACCCGGCGTCGATGACCAGACCCCGCACGCCGCGTGCCTGCACCGCGACGGCGAGCAGCTCACCGAAGTAACCCGCGTCGGAGAACGACGTGGGCGCCACGACGAGGATGTCGCCGTCCCGGCACTGCTCGACGGCCACATGAATCATCCAGTTGTCGCCGGGTGGGACGCTCACGGTCACCGCGGTCCCGCTGACGTGCGCACCCGGGTAGATCGGTCGCAGCCGCGGCTCCAGCAGGCCCGTACGGCCCTGCGCCTCGTGGATGGTCGCCACGCCGAACGCCGCGAAGGCGTCGGCGGTGGACCGGTCAGCGCGCCGGATGTTCCGTACGACGACGCTCATCTCGCTCCCTTCGCACGATCCTCAGGTGGATTGCCGGCCCCGTCACTGCCACGGCAGCAGGGACACGTGGATGACGCCGTCCTCGCCCTCGCCGCCGACCGCCCGGATGGCGCGGTCCACCTCGGACAGCCCGTACGTGTGCGTGGTCAGCCGCTCGAGCGGGAAGCGGCCGGCGGCCAGCTGCGCGAGCGCGAGTTCGCAGGCACGGTAGCTGTGGCCGCGGGCGCTCTTGATGGTGATGGCCTTCTCGGTCACCTTCTTCACCGGGAAGTCGGGGAACGCCGCCATCTCCCCCTGGATCAGCAGGGTGCCGGCCCTCCGCTTGAGCGCGTCGATGCCGAGCAGGACGGGTGCCACACCCGCGCCGGCGGTGCAGTCGAGTACGACGTCGACGCCCTTGCCGCCGGTGAGCTGCATGACGCGCTCGAGCGGGTCCTCGGTCTGGACGTCGATGACGTGGTCGGCGCCGAGCGCCTTCGCCAGCTCGAGCCGCGCCGCGTCCCGGGTGGTGCCGGTGACGATGATGAGCGAGGCGCCGGCCTGCTTGCAGGCGACCGTCTGGGACAGCCCCTGCTGGCCCGGCCCCTGGATCAGCACCGTGGAGTCGTAGCCGACACCCGCGTCGAACAGCGCCCACTCGATGCCGTTGGACAGCGGTGTCACGATCCCGGCCAGCTCCGCCGACACCCCGTCCGGCACCTTGTGCAGGACGGCGTTCCAGGGCAGGTACAGGTAGCCCGAGAACCCGCCCCACAGGTGGTACGGGTTCTCGGCGGAGGTGTAGCCGTAGCGGCGTGCGTCCGGGTTGGTCCGCCAGTCGGTGGCCTCACAGTGGCGGTACTCCCCGAGGTGGCACCACGCGCACCGCCGGCACGGGACATAGTGCTCGAGGAAGACCCGGTCCCCCTCGGCCACGCCCTGCCGCTCGCGGAACACGCGTCCCGCCTTGGCGATGACCCCGACGTTCTCGTGCCCCATGATGACCGGGGCCTGCAGGACCGGTTTGGCGTACATCTTGACGTCGGTGCCGCAGATGCCGGCCACCTCGACCTTGAGCAGGGCACCGTCCTCCGGAACGTCCGGCATCGGGTACTCGCGGAACTCGGTGCGGCCTGGTCCGGTGCGCACCGCCGCCAGAACCTGCTCACCCATGGGCCGTCCTCCCTCGCTCGCCGGCAGGGATGCCCGGCGCCGCCTTGGTCTTATGGTCTAACACTTATCATGTTACGGTCGGCCGGTACAGAGCCCGGGGCGTGGTGACGCATCCCGGCGGACCCGGACGACAGCGAGGGGAGCTGAGCGAGACCGATGACGCAGGTGCAGCTCACGACCGTGACCAGGACCCAGGGGAACAACCAGGCCCTCAAGGACGGCCGCGTCGCTCCCGAGGGCTTCCGCCTCGACTTCCGGGAGGTTCCCGTCCTCGTCCACGCGTTCCGCCGGATGGTGCGGGAACTGGAGTTCGACGTCTGCGAGATGGCCTTCACCACCTACCTCTGCGCCAAGGCGCACGGCAAGCCCTTCACGGCTCTGCCGATCTTCCTGGTCCGCGGGTTCCACCACGGCGCCGTCGTGCAGAGCACCACCGCCGGCCTGCGGACCCCCACCGATCTCGAGGGCCGCAGTGTGGGGGTCAACCGGGGCTACACCGTCACCACGGGCGTCTGGGCCCGGGGGATCCTCCAGGACGAGTACGGCGTCGACCTGGACCGGGTGACCTGGGTGCTCTCCGGCGACGAGCACGTGGCCGAGTACCAACCCCCGGCGAACGTCGTCCCGATGCCAGCGGGGGCGAGCCTCGCGGCGATGCTGGGCACCGGCGAGGTGGCTGCCGCGATCGGCGTCGAGGCAACCGACGTCGTCCCGCTGATCCCGGACGCCGACGAGGCAGCCTACGCGGCCCTACGTGACCGTGGGCTCTACCCCATCAACCACCTGGTGGTCGTCAAGGACGAGCTGCTCCAGGCCCACCCGGGGCTCGCCACCGCGCTGTTCGACGCGTTCGCCGCCGCCAAGCGACAGTACGTCGAGGACCTGCGCGCCGACGCGATCGAGGCGCCCACAGCCACCGACCTGATGTACCGACGCGTCATGGACATCACCGGCGAGGACCCGCTGCCGTACGGCATCGAACCGAACCGGGAGATGATCGAACTGCTCATCTCCCACGCGGTGCGCCAGCGCATTCTCGACCGGCCGCCCGCCGTGGCGGACCTGTTCCCCGCGAGCACCCACGACCTGATCGCCTGACGGCGATGCGGATCGCGATCGCCGCCGACCACCACGGGCGCCAACTGAAGGCGCACCTCATCGGGTGGCTGACCACCGAGGGGCACCAGGTCGACGACCGCGGCGCCCACGACAGCGAGGTGGTGGACTACCCACCGCTCTGCGCCGACCTCGGCCGGCAGATCCTGACAGGTCGCGCCGATCGAGGCATCGTGATCGGCGGCACCGGTGGCGGCGAGGCCATCGCCTGCAACAAGATCCACGGAATCCGCGCCGGTCTGTGCACGTCGGCATACCTCGCGGAGATCTCCAGCGGCCACAACAACACGAATGTCCTCGTCCTGGGCGCCAGGGTGACCACGTCGGAGGAGGCGGTGGCGATCACCGAGAGGTGGCTCGCCACCGCGTTCAAGGGCGGGCGACACCAGCTGCGCCTCGACCAGATCGCGGCGCTGGAGCGGGGCGAGTCGCTCGCCTGACGGACGGTGCGAAGTCCCTGCGGCGTCCGTGCCCGGCCTACACCGCGTCGAGGAACTCCAGCACCCTCGCCGGCGCGCTCTCCTCGGTCTGCTCACTGACCGGAACGTCCCAGTACGTCGCGCGCGGCAGGCACTCCTCGAGGTAGCGCGCGGCCGATGTCGCGTGGGAGGCGTCCTGACCGGGTACGACCAGGGCGGGGATGTCCAGCCGCAGGAGGTCCTCCGGCTCCGGCCCGGGCACGGTGTCCCGGTCGAACAGCAGCCGGGCCATGCCGGTCACCAGGACGCCGTACCGGTCGGGGTCCCCCTGCGCGTACGCGTGCGCGAAGGCGGGGTCGCGCCGGATCACCGTGGCCCACGGTCCCACCCGGGGATCCTTGGTGAACGGTGCGTCGCCGGCGCCGGCCAGGGCGACGACCCCCGCCAGGCCGTGCTCGGCCACATAGGCCAGATGCTGGCCCAACCGGGCGTGCTGGGTCATCCGGTACCGGACCCCGCCCGCCGGTGAGTAGAGCACCATGCCGGCGACGGTGTCGGGATGCGCGACCGCGAACGTGGTGACGATGGAGCAGCCGACACAGCCGCCCATCAGGTGTGCCCGCTCGATGCCCAGCTGGTCGAGCAGGCCCTTGCCCTGCGCGGCGTAGTCACCCCAGCCGATGCGTTCGACCCGGCCGCCCGACAACCCGGACTCCCGCCGATCGAACGTGATGCAGGTGTAGCTCCTGGTCAGGTGGTCGAGGAGGTTGAGGCGGCGGTAGACGCCCTGCGTCCGCCAGTTGCCCAGCGTCGCGTTGAAACCGCCCGGGGAGAACATGAGCAGCGGCGGTCCCGAGCCGGCCACCTCGTAGTGGGTGGCGATCCCGTCGATGATGGCGGTGGGCACGACGCCCCTCCGTTCCTGTCCGATGAACCTGTGCGACGAGGGACCGCCACCGATCAACTCGGTGGCGCGCTCCGGGTGCCGCCCTTGATCTGCCGTCCGCCGCGCACGTCCTCGGCGTAGGCCGCGATCGCGTCGTAGCTGATCCGCGCCACGTTGGCGTACGTTTCCGTGGGCTTGTCCAGCGCCGAGGCGGCATAGCCGATGGCCGCGGTCGCCATGCGCATCCGCCCGTCGAGCCACGGTCCACCACCGAACCCGCCGACGACCGGGATCGACACCGCGCGGGCGACCGCCGCGCCGACGACCGGCCCGGAGTTGGTGAAGTTGAGCAGCGCGGCCCCCGCCGCCTCCAACCGCTTCGCCTCGGCGACCAGCTCGTCCATCATCTCCGCCGGCACCTCGGCCGCGGAGCCCGGATCCACGGTGTACGGCACGCCGTACCGCAGTGCCGTCTGCGGGGTGATCCCGAACTGGGCGAAAACCGGAATGCCGGCCCGGTTGACGGCCGTGACCGCGTCGAGGTGCTCGGACGCCCCGTCCAGCTTGACGAGGTCGACGCCGGCCTCCTTGACGAGCCTGATCGCCGCCCGCACCGCGCTGTCGGGCCCCTCCTGCAAGGGACCGAACGGGAAGTCGCAGCTGAGCAACGCCCGCCGCACCCCTCTACGGACCGCCTGCGCGACGACGATCATCTGGTCCATCGTCACCTCGAGGGGGTTCGACTGGCCCCAGAGATTGACGCCGACGGTGTCGCCGACCGACACGATGTCCACGCCCACCCGGTCGACGATCCGGGCCATCTGATAGTCCCAGACCACCACACCGACGATCTTCCGCCCGCCGCGCTTCATCGCCTGCAGCGCGGGCAGAGTGACCTGCTCGTCTGTTCCCACCCTCACTCCTCGACCTAGGCCCGCAATGCGGTGAGCAGCTCTGAGACGTCCTGCTCGTCGTACGTCACGAGGAGGACCCGGGCGTGGGGCCGCAGCGCCGAGACCGTCTCGCCGGCGTCGCGCCCGCCGGCCAGCACCACGCCGGCCGTCATGGTCCCGCGCAGGGTGCACGCGTCGCCGATCGCACGCGCCGCGTAGGCACCGTCGTCGGTGCTGGCCACCATCATGGCGACATCGGCACCGGCGAGTTCCAGGCTCAGCCGGGACTCAAATCCATGGGTCGACAGCAGGCCCACGTCCGCCACCTCGCCGTTGCTCTGCGCCAGCAGTGTCGGGGACTTGCACACGAAGAAGCGGGCAGTCGCCCATGGCTGCTCGGCGACCCGGCGTACGACCCGCTCCGCCCCGGCGTCCAAGGCCACGACGCGGGTTCCCCGGGAGGGCGCGATCGGGACGTTGATCCGGAAGCGGGCCTCGGCGGACGTGGCGGCCCGGGCGCAGCTGTTGAGCAGAATCGGGCGGTTCATGGTCACACCGACGTCTGCGGGGTACCAGGGATCACGGTCACGGCATCGCCGCACGACTCAAGGAAGGACTCGGCCCGGGGCAGCACGATCGCGGCCGAGCGCACCCGGTGATGGGCGGGGTCCACCCCGGGCGGGGTCACACCTTCGTCGCGGAGTGCGATGGCGGCCTTCCGCAGCTTCTGGCGGGCCTTGATGATGCCGCTGTCCGCGGGGACGAGCCGCTCCTTGGTCCGGTCGACGATGGGCCCCATGCTCTCCTGCAGGGAGGCGTCCTGGATCGCGATGCCCCTGACCCCCGAGTAGTGCTCCCCGCGCTTCTGCGCCTCGCGGTCCATGAGGTAGTCGTTGTCCTTGTTCTGCACCGGCCGGTAGGTGCCCGGGATGTTCTCGCTGTGCACCCCGAAGCCAGCCTTCATGGCCTGCAGCTCGGCCGGGGTCAACGCCCGGACCGGGTGGTAGTCGAAGGTGTAGACCCAGCAGTTCTCGTCATCGATCGGGACCCAGAAGTGGCCGTGCACCGGATGGTCACCCCGCGGGGGGACCATCGTGAAGCTCGGCATGATCCACGGGGTGATGCGCCAGTAGTACTTGCCGTCCTCGGCGTTGCGTCGGGCACCGACGAACAGGCCGCCGTCGGCCTCGGCGACCTCGAAGAACGGCTTCAGGTCGCCGATGTTGTACTGGTTGCCCTTGGCGCCCTTGAACAGCGGGTCGGTCTTGAGAGCGCCAGAGTGCAGCCACGTGACGTGGCTCGAGTCGATGCCGCCCTCCAGCGCCTGCAGCCAGTTGCTCTCCTGCCAGCGCTTGGAGGTGTAGGTCTGCTCCGACGGCACATGGACGAACTCGAACTCGGGCAGCCCCGGGCGCTTCGCAGGGTCGCCCAGGTAGGCCCACAGAATGTCGCCGACTTTGACGAGCGGATACGAGGTGAGCTTGACGGTGGCGCAGAAGGTGCCGTTGTCCGGCTCGGAGGGCACCTCCACGCACTGGCCGGTCACGTCGTACTTCCAGCCGTGGTAGCTGCAGCGCAGGCCGCCTTCCTCGTTGCGGCCGAACCACAGCGACGCACCCCGGTGGGCACAGAACTCGTCGATCAGCCCGTACCGGCCCTCGCTGTCCCGGAAGGCGATCAGGCGTTCGGAGAGAAGCTTGACTCGCACCGGCGGGCAGTCGTTCTCCGGCAACTCCTCGGCGAGCAGGGCGGGGATCCAGTACTGCCGGAACAGCTCACCCATCGGCGTCCCAGGACCAGTCTGCGTCAAAAGCTCGTTGAGCTCTCGTCTGAGCATCCTCGCGTTCCTCCCGACTCCTGGCCCTCGCCACGACAGCTCCCTGAAGTGCTAACCATCATACCATTATGCCAGTCGATCGCAACGGGCAACTGATCCTCGATCGCCGCCGGCGGTCCCCCGGGGCGCGCGAGAGGCCGTCAATGCAAGTAGGCGAGGCTGTCCCGGTTCGGCCGGTTCGGCCGGTTCGGCCGGTTCGCCGACAACGACCGGTGCGGCAGATCACGACCCAACCGGCTCCCGGTTCGGGCCACGCGGTCTAGTGGTATGACATTATTTCCTTCAGGCCCCGGACATTCGCAAAGTGGACGAGCATCGACTGCGAGGAACAAACGTCATGGCATCTGCGAGGACCGAACCTGCTGGCACCGGCAGCGACGCCGACATGTTCAAAGCCGTGTCGCTCAACCGCGTCTCGCAAGCCATCGTCGAACAGGTCAAGCTGCTGCTACGCCAGGGACGGCTCAAGCCCGGCGACCGGCTGCCCAGCGAACGCGAACTGTGCGAGCGCTTCGGAGTCAGCCGGGTCACCGTCCGAGAGGCACTGCGCGTCCTCGAGGCCGGCGGCCTCATCGACATCCGCGTCGGCGCGCGTGGCGGCGCCTTCGTCACGTCCCCCACATCGCAGCAGATCGGCGAGGGCCTCGCGGACCTGCTCAACCTCTCCCCACTCACCGCAGCAGAGGTCACCGAAGCACGACAGGTCTTCGAACTCGGCATCGTCCCGCTCGTGATCGAACGGGCCACCAATGACGACATCGTGGCGCTGCGGGACATGGTGCGCACCCACCAGTCGGCGCTCGACCGCGGCGAGTACGTCATGTCGATGTCAGCCGACTTCCATGTGCGAGTAGCCGCGTGCACCCACAACCCCGCGATCGAGATGCTCGTGCAGTCCTTCCACGGCCCGCTACTCATGTCGCTACTCGAAGCGCAGGTCGTGGCACCGCTCATGGGATACCGCGGCTCCGAGGAGCACGGCGCCTTCATCGACGCGATCGCCGCCCGTGATGTCGACCGGGCCCGATCGATCATGCGCGAGCACCTGCAACGCACCGCCGACCGGGTTCGCCAGGAGCCCGACGAAGCCCCCCAGCAGGCCTGACCACCGGTCGGCCGGGCACGGTCCGCTCCGCCCGGCTGGGCGCCCTGCACTCACCGACCCGGGGCATCCCGGCCGGGATCAGCTCTCGCAGCCGAGGGCGCGCGAGCGGGTTCGGCTTGCCGCGATGGGGTTGGTCCAGGACGCGATGAGGCTGATGGCCCGTGCCGCCGTCCCGACCTTGAGGCTGCGGCACCGAAGCATCGGTAGCGCCAGGTCGGGTGGGGCGTGGAAACAAGATCGGGCTCGACACGAGGGCGCACTCCCGGGTGCGCCCTCGTGCCGTCTCGACGAAGATCGCCTGCGAGGCTGCCGCCGGAAGCCGGATCGCGGCGACGGACGGTAACCGGTTACAGTGCTCGGACCGGATCAACCACGACCGCCAGGAGGTGCCCGGTGACGAACGCCCACGAACCCGAGCCGTCCTACGCCCGGACCGATTGGGAAGCCCGCATCGCCCGCCGCAGCGACGAAGGCCGCACGCGCGCGCTACCCGACCTGCCACCGCCGGCCGGGCTCACCGCCACCCCCGGCCACGGACACGTCCACCTCTCCTGGCAGCCCGTCAACGGCGCGGTCGGCTACCTGGTGCATCGCGCGACGCTGGACGGCGACCGGGTGTCCGGGCCGTTCACCCCGGTGGACCACCTCGGCGGAGACGTGCTCTCCGTGCCTGACACGTGGTACGTCGACACCACCGGCACCCCGGGCGAGCGGTACGCGTACGCGGTGGCCGCCGTACCCGAGGTGACCGTGACCGGCGCGCTGAGCGAACCGGTCCCGGCGGCCGCCCTGCCGGCCGCCGGTGCACCACCCACCGTCACGCTGCACCTCGACGCGGACGCCACGGGCTCCCCCCTGCACCGGCCCTGGCAGCCGATGATCGGCAGCGAGCGGCTGTCTCAGCTGCTCTGCCGGGACCGCTCCGGCGGCCGGGAGATCGGCGCCGAACTGCTGGCCGCGCTCCGCCGGGTACGCGAGGAGATCGGCGTGACCACCGTGCGGGCGCACTCGATCCTGCACGACGACCTCGGCGTCTACCGGGAGGTCGACGGCGAGCCGGTGTACGACTTCAGCCGGGTGGACCAGATCTACGACCTGCTCCTGGGCATCGGCATGACGCCGGTGGTGGAGATCGGGTTCATGCCCCGCGACCTGGCCAGCGATCCGGACCGCACCGTCTTCACCTACCGCGGCATCATTTCCCCGCCGCGCGACTGGGACCGGTGGTCCGGGCTGGTCCGGGCGCTGGTGGCCCACCTGCTGGACCGCTACGGCGAGCAGGTGCTCGGTTGGGACTTCGAGGTGTGGAACGAGGCCAACCTGGAGGTCTTCTGGAGCGGCAGCCGCGAAGAATGGATGCGGCTGTACGACGTGACCGCCCGCGCGGTCAAGGACGTCGACCCGCGGATTCCGGTGGGTGGACCCTCGTCGGCCGCCGCCGGCTGGGTGGACGCGCTGCTGGAGCATGCCGCCCGGTCCGGGGCGCCGGTGGACTTCGTCTCCACCCACACGTACGGCAGCCCGCCGCTGGACCTGCGGCCCACCCTGGCCCGCCTCGGCTTCCCCGACGCGCGGATCCTGTGGACCGAGTGGGGCGTCACCCCCACCCACTTCCACCCGGTCAGCGACGGCACCTCGGCCGCCACCTTCCTGCTCACCGGCATGCGGTCGGCCGCCGGCAGGGTCGACGCGCTGTCCTACTGGGTGGCCAGCGACCACTTCGAGGAACTCGGCCGGCCGCCGAGGCTGCTGCACGGCGGGTTCGGCCTGCTCACCGTCGGCGGCATCGCCAAGCCGCGCTACCACGCCCTGCGGATGCTCGCCCAGCTCGGCGAGACCGAACTGCCGGTACGGGCCGCCGGCGACGGTGCCGACGGCCTGGTGCAGACCTGGGCCAGCCGGCGCACCGACGGCAGCCTGGCGGTCCTGGTCTGGGTGGCCACCCTCGACCAGGACAAGCGGGACGGAGACCCGGCGCTGGCCCGGCGGATCCGGTTGGTCATCGACGGCGCGGCCGGCCGGCCCGCCCTGGTTTCCCGGCTGGACCGGGAGCACGGTGACATCACCACCCTCGCCGACCGGCTGGGGGTCGCCGAGTGGCCGACCGACGAACAGTGGGCCACGCTGCGCGCCGCCGACCAACTTCCGGCGGAGAAGGTGCAGCCCTCCACCGACGCCGGGGCGGCGGTGATCGAACTGGACCTGCCGCAGCCCGGCGCGGTGCTGGTCGAGATTCCCGGGGCCTGATCCCTCACGGAAGTAGGGCCCTACGGCGCCTGGCCGAGGGCCCTACCTCCCTGCGTTACCGCGCCGTCAAGCGGCCGGACGCAGCTGGGGAAGGTTCTGGTCGGCCGGCACGTTGAACGTCTCCTGCGCGATCAGTGGACGGATCCGGCTCTCGAACTGCGGCGAGACGAACGCGCGGCGGACGAGGTCGTCGGCGAGCTCGTTGCCGAGCGCACCCATGATCATGGCCTGGTCGAGCGAGAGGTAGCGCTTGGCCACGGTGCCGCTGCCGACCGCGATCGCGTCGTAGAAGCCGCCGGGGCCGTACGAGTCGAAGTTGGCCTTGAGCCGGGCGAGGTTTTCGACGACCGCTGCCTTGGCGTACGGGAGAGCGAGGAACGCCGCGTGCGGGGTCACCACGCCGTCGCCGTAGTCGGGGTCCGGGCCGGCCGGGCGGCAGTCGCCGAACCCCGCGTCATACTTCGAGCGCTCCATGTCGGACGGGTAGCCGTCGGTGTCCATGCCCATCGCGTCGACGCCCCAGGCCATGTAACCGCCGGCCGGGTCGCTGGCCGGGGAGAAGCCCCAGTAACCGTACCCGGCGTCGTTCATCCCGTGCTCGATCTGGCCGGCGACCGTCGCGGGATGGTTGCGGCCCCAGCTGTTGGGGGCCCACCGCGCTTCGGGCACGAACAGGTCCGGCATCAGCGCCTCGAACATGTCCCCACCCCAGCTGGGTACGAACTGGATGCCGCGGTACCGGTACGCGCCCTCGTACACCGGGACGCCCTCGTAGGTGGTGTTGAAGCCGACGGGCCGCATCTCGTGCCAGCTCCAGTCGCAGGTGGCCGGCAGGGTGCGCATCGTGTTGTAGTAGGCCTTCGGCGGGATCTGGCCCATCGCGATGCCGAGGTACGTCGCGATGCGCGGTTCGGTGACGGTGATGTCGTAGTGGTTGCAGGTGAACCAGACGCCGTCGCGCTGCCGCGAGCACCCCGGCGGTGGCGCGTCCCAGAAGCCGCCGGCGATGAGGCCGCTGGCCCCGAACGGGGTCGCCGCCGCCGGGTTGTAGTAGAAGCCGAAGTTCATCTTCCGCAGGATCTCGTCGGCCTTGCCGCGCAGCTCCGGCACGGCGCCCTTGACCACGTTGAGGGCGGCCGCGAGCCAGCCGTTGTCCACACTAGACAGGAACGGGTAGACGGTGCTGCCGTTGTCGGGCCAGACCGTGACGACCGAGCCGTCCCGCGGGTCGTACCAGTTGTAGTACATGCCCGACGCGGTGTGGTGCTTGAGCCGGGCGAGCGTGTCGAGGGTCTTGGCGATCCGTTCGCGGGCTTCGGCGGGCGAGATGATGTTGAGCTCGCGGGCGACCACCGCGGACCACAGGTAGCCGCCGATGTTGGTGGGGGACGTGTAGGTGGCGCGGCCGTCGGCGGCGAGGTCGCCGGTGATGTTGTCGGCGACCAGGCCGGTGCCGGGGTCGGTCATGGCGGTCATCGACCGCCACGTGTCCGTGGCGTAGCGGAGCAGAGCCCGGTCGGGGTCGCGCTCGTCGGGTGCCGCGGCGGCGGCCGAGCCGCCGGTCAGCACGAGCGCCAGCGCGAGGAGCGGTGCGAGAAGGCGTCGCATGGGTCTCCTTGTCTGGTTGGGGGATGGATCACTTGATTCCGGTGGTCGCGATGCCGCGCAGGAAGTGCCGCTGGAGGACCAGGAACACGATGAGCACCGGGAGCACGACGACGACCGCGCCGGCGAGGAGCAGGCCGTAGTTGCGTTCGTTCTCGCCGACGCTGTAGAGCGCGAGGGCGACCGGCAACGTGTACTTGTCCTCCGTGGTGGCGACCACTAGAGGCCACAGGAAGTTGTTCCAGGACGCGAGGAACGTGAGGATCCCGAGGGTGGCCAGTGCCGGCCGGCACAGCGGAAGCACCACCCGCCAGAAGATCCGGAACTCGCCGGCGCCGTCGACCCGGGCCGCCTCGATGAGCTCGTCGGGGATCGACTGGAGAAACTGCCGCATGAGGAACACGCCGAACGGTCCGACGAGGAACGGCAGGATCAGGCCCGCGTACGTGTTGGTCAGGCCCATGTTGCTGACCAGCACGAACTGCGGGACGAAGGTCACCATGCCGGGCACCATGAGCATGCCGAGCACGGCCAGGAAGAGCGCCCGCTTGCCGGGATACCGCAGCTTGGCCAGCGCGTACCCGACGAGCGAGCAGAACAGCAGGTTGCCGACCATGACCAGGGTCGCGACCAGTGCCGAGTTGAGGAAGTAGAGCGGGAAGTCGAGCCGGGAGAACAGCCCACGGAAGTTGTCGAGCGTGACCGTCTCGGGCCACCAGGTCGGCGGCACGTCACGGATCTCCCGCTCCGGCTTGAGCGATGAGAGCGCCATCCAGACGAACGGTCCGGCCACGGCGAGCAGCCCGAGAAGCAGGACGACGTAGAGCACGGTCGTGGCGACCCGGTCGCGGGTACGCAGGGTGGTGTCCTTCGTGGCCATCGTCAGTTCCTCTCCCCCAGCAGGCGGAACTGCACCACCGACAGCGCCACGATCGCCAGGAAGAGCACGTAGCTACCGGCGGCCGCGTAGCCGTAGTTGCCGAAGCCGAACTGGTTGTAGATGTGGAACGAGACCGACAGCGTCGAGGACAGCGGGCCGCCCTGCGTCATGACGAGCGGCTCCTCGAAGAACTGGAGATAGCCGATGCCGGTGATCACCCCGCCGAAGAGCAGCGTCGGCCGCAGCATCGGCAGGGTCACGTTGCGGAACTGCTGCCACCGCGTCGCGCCGTCGAGCGTCGCCGCCTCGTAGAGGTCGGCCGGCACCGCCTGGAGTCCGGCCAGGAAGATCACCATCAGGAAGCCGAGGTTGCGCCACGCCGCCATGACGATCAGCGACGGCAGCGCGAGCCTGGCGTCGTACAGCCAGTTCGGCCCGTCGATCCCGACCAGTCGCAGCAGGTTGTTGACCAGCCCGACCTCCGGGTCGAGCAGGAAGCGCCAGACCACGGAGAGCGCCACGATGCTGGCCACGACCGGCAGGTAGAAACCGACCCGGAACAGCGCGCGGAAGCGTACGAGCCCGGAGTTGAGCGCCGTCGCGGCGGCCAGGGCCAGCACCATCGTCAGCGGCACCCCGGCGATGACGAACACGAGCGTGTTGACCGATGACCGCAGGAACAGCTGATCGGAGAACAGGCGGGTGTAGTTGTCGATGCCGACGACGTTGACGGCCAGCGGGTTGCGCAGGTCGGTGGAGCGCAGGTCGGTGAAGCTCATGACCAGCGAGACCACCACCGGCAGCGCCATGGACACGAGGAACAACACGGTGAAGGGCGCGGAGAAGGCCCAGCCGGTCAGCGCCCGCCGCAGGCGTTGACGCCGCCGGACCGACCCGGCGGGCCGGTCGGGGCTGGTCGCCCCGGCCGGTCGCGCCGGTGCCGTCGCCGCGGAGGCGTCGGCCATGTCAGCTCCCGGTCCCGATGGCGCTCGCCTTCTCCTGGATCGCCTTGGCGGTCGCGGCCGGGTCCGCGTTCTGCTTGCACAACTTCTCGACCTCGAGGTCGAACGCGGCCGCGATCTGCTCCCAGGTCGTGATCGCCGGCGGCGCCTTGGCGCTCTTGAGCTGCTGGCCGAACGCGGTCAGGGACGTGTCGCCGGAGAGCGTCGAGTCGTTCCAGGCCGACTGCACAGCGGGCAGGTCCTTGACCGCCTGGTACCACTTGACCTGTACCTCGGGCTTGCCCAGCCACTGCACGAATTTCCAGGCGCCGTCACGGTTCTTGGCGTCCTTGAAGACCGCGAGGTTGCTGCCGCCGATGAACGAGGTCGACGACTTCTTCATCGGCATCTGGGCGACCGCGTACTTGTCCTTGAAGCCGGCGCCGCCCTGCTCCTCGACGATGCCCATGTGCCAGGGGCCGGAGATGAACGCGCCGATCTCGCCCTTGACGAAGCCGGGCTCGAGCGCTCCGTCCGGCAGCGCGGTCGGGGACAGTCCCTCCTTGAAGAAGGACTGGTAGTAGCCGAGCGCCTCGGTCATCTCCGGGGTGTCGAAGCTCAACTTGGTTGCGCTGGCCACGTCGGCGCCGTTGGACCAGGCGAACGGCAGAACCGACTGCCAGCTGCCGGTCTTGCCGGGCTGAAGGTTGAGGCCCCACTTGGCGCCGGCCTTGTCCTTCATGCCCTTGGCCATGGCCTTGAGGTCGTCCCACGTCTTCGGGCCGTCCGGGAAGCCGGCCTTGGCGGCCAGGTCCTTGCGGTAGTAGATCAGCCGGGTCTCGACGTACCACGGGACGCCGTACGAGGTGTTGTCGACGATCGTGGTGTCCCAGGCGCCGGGGAAGAAGTCGTCTTTCTTGATCAGATCCGGCGGGGTCGGGTCGAACGCGCCGGACTTGGCGAACTCGCCCTGCCAGGTGGTACCGATCATGGACACGTCCGGCGTCTGCTTCGCGGCGATGGCGCTCGCGATCTTCTGGTGCGCCGCGTCCCAGGGCACCGCCGTCACGGAGACCTTGGCGTCGGGGTTCTCGGTGGAGAACTCCTTCGCGAACTCGGCGAGCTTCTCGCCTTCGGTGCCCATCGCCCAGACGGTGATGTCCCCGCTCGCCTTGCCTGCGCCGACGGACTTCGCCTCGTCCTGTCCGCCGCCCGAGTCACGGCCACAACCGGTCAGCGCGACCGACGCGGCCAAGACGACCGCGGCGGCTAACCGCCTACTTCTCATGTCGTACCTCCGGGGGTTGGTGGTTTCTAACGGTGTGAGCTGTTCACCTGCCGGTACCTCCGGTCGGGGGCGCCGGGCAGCCGCAACTGCCGCGCAGGACGAGTTCGGTGGGCAGCACGAGACTGCCCGCGGGGGTGTTGCCGGGCTGGCCGGCGGCACGCAGGATCAGCCGGGCCGCCTCGGCGGCGAGCTCGCGTACGGGTTGCCGGACGGTGGTCAGGGCGGGGGTGACGAGGGCGGCGGCCGGCACGTCGTCGAAGCCGGTGATGACCAGGTCCTGCGGCACCCGCAGGCCCCGGCCGAGCGCGCCGACCAGCACGCCGAGAGCGATCTCGTCGTTGGCGCAGACCACCCCGGCGGGCCGGGGTCTGTCGCCGCACAGCAACTGGTCGGCGGCGAGCACCCCGTCGGCCTGTTGCATGTGGACCGCGACCGGCTCGGCGGGCGGCTCGATGCCGAGGTCGTGGTGCGCCCGCCGGAAGGCGGCCCAGCGTTCGCTGACGTCGGGCGAGCCCGCCGGGTTGCCGACGAAGACCAGGTCGCGCAGGTCGTGGTCGGCGAGCAGGTGTCGGGTGAGCGCCCGCATGCTGCCGACGTTGTCGGCGCGTACCGAGGGGATGTCGCCGGGGCCCTCGCCGGCGACCACCACCACGGGGACCATCGTGGCGAGCCGGAGCAGCGCTTCGTCGGAGATGGTGCCGCCGATGACGGCGACGCCGTCCACCCGGCGGCCCATCTCCAACACCTGGTCGTCTGCGTCGGAGCGCAGGTGCGTGCACAGGATGTGCACGCTGGCCCGAGACGGCACCGCCTCGGACTCGAAGCCCTGGATGAGCTCGGTGAAGTAGGGGCCGGACAGGCCGGGGAAGACCAGGCCGAGGGCGCCGTGCCGGCCGGCGGCCAGGGCCCGGCCGAGGTGGTCGGGGCGGTATCCGTGCTTCTCGATCGCCTCCAGCACCCGGCGGCGCATCTCCTCCGAGACCTGACCGGTGCCGTTGGAGACCCGGGAGACGGTGGCCACGGAGACGCCGGCGAGCTTGGCGATCTCGCGAACCGTCATGCGGCTGTTGCTCATCGCTCCCTCGATCCGTAACGTGCGGTGACAGTAACCGGTTTCAGGCGACCATAGGCAGCCGAGAGGAAGTTCACAAGCCTCGAGTCCACATTCTCCCCTGTGAGGAGCTCTGCCCCATATGACAGAAGTGCTACTCCGGGATCGCCGGATCGTCGTCGACGGCCGGCCCGAACTGCTACTCGCCGGCGAGGTGCACTCCTTCCGGCTCCACCGGGCCGACTGGGCGGACCGGCTCGACCGGCTCCGCGACTGCGGCGGCGACACCGTCGCCACCTACGTACCGTGGCTGTGGCACGAACTGCCGGACGGCTCGGTCGACCTGACCGGGCGTACCCACGAGCAGCGCGACCTGGCCGGCTTCCTCGACCTCGTGCACCAGCGCGGGCTGCGGGCGGTGGTCCGCCCCGGCCGGTTCGTCATGGCTGAACTGAAGAACGAGGGCATCCCTTACCGGGTGTACGACGAGCACCCGCACCTGCTCCCCACCACCTGGGACGGCGCGCCGATCAGCACCCGCACCGTCGACTACCTGGCGCCCGCGGCGGCTCAACCCGACGTATGCCGCGGCACGGCGGGCACTGCACGCCGTACGGGGGATGGCCGACCTGCTCGCCGACGGCGACGAGGAACACGACGGCTTCGCCCTCGGATTCGTTCCCGACCACTACCTGACCGAGTACCACCACCCGGCGTCCATCAGCAGGGCGGAGCAGATCGCCGAGCTGGAACGGTTCCGCGGCATGGGCGCGCGGGACGTGCTGGCGCGGGCCCTGCTGCTCGCCGGCTACTCGTTCCCCGCGGCGAACCTGCAGGCCCCGGGCGGCGCCGCACCGGTGCCGGGCGACGCGCCGCCGGTGCTGGTGCTGGCCACCGCCCCCACCCTCGGTTCGGACGTCCAGCAGCGGCTGGTCGACCATCTGCGGGCCGGCGGCCGGCTGCTGCTGCACGGACCGCTGCCCACCCGCGACCACGACGGCACGCCATGCACCCTGCTGGCCGACGCGCTCGGGCTGCGACCGGACGGCTGGCTGGAGGGCGGGCCCCACTACTTCCCGTCGGTGGTGGGCCACGACTGGGCGGCCGGCCCCGCCGAGGTCCGGGTCGGATACGCCCAACTGCTCGCCGGGTCCGGTGAACGGCTGCTCACCGAGGTCGGCTCCGGCCGGCCGTGCGGCGCCGAGGTGACCGTGGGCGCCGGCCGGGCCGTGGTGATCGCCACCGACTACCCGTGTCACCTGGAATTCTGGCGAGCGGCGCTGGACCGGCTCGGGGTGCGGCCCCGCCTCCGGCACGACGCGGCCGACCCCGGGCTGCTGCTCACCTCGACCGAGGATGTCGCCGTCTTCGCCACCGACCGGCCGGTACGCGCCGACCGGGGTGAGGTGACCGTGGCCGATGGCCGGACCACGCTGACCGTCCAGGCCCCGGATGGCGAACCGATCCGGGTCACCATCGACTGACCGCCGTAGGCGGATGACGGGCCACCCACCAGACCGAGCGCTCGTCGGGGCCGCCTACTGCCGTGCCACGAGAGCCCACAGGAGACCGGCGGTGACCCCCAGCGCCAGGCTGAGCGCGGCGGCCGCGACGGCGAGACGCGCCGACCACGGCCGCGGTGGCTCGTCGTTCAACCGTGCCTGCTCCCGGTCCTCTGGCGTCGACTCACGGCTGCGGTAGGCCGGGGCGATCCAGCGCAGGTAGTAGAACAAGCTGAGCACGGTGTTGACGAAGACGACGACGGCCAGCCAGGCGGAGCCGCCGTCCCAGGCGGCCGTCGCGGTGGTGAGTTTGCCGACGAAGATGGCAGTCGGCGGGGTACTGACGAGGCCGAGCAGCGCCACCAGCAGGGCCGCGGCGAGCCACGGCCGGCCGGCGGCCACACCCCGCCAGTCGGCGAGGTTCCGGCGCCTGGGCAGGGCGGCGCTGACGGCGAACGCCGCGACGTTCGTCACCGTGTAGCCCGTGAGGTACACGAGCAGCGAGGGCAGGGCGAGGCCGCTGCGGCCGGCCACCGCGATGGGGACCAGCAGGAAACCGACCTGGCTGACGGTCGACCAGCCCAGCAGCCGCCGGGGGTCGGCCTGCCAGAAGGCCGCGAGGTTGCCCAGCGTCATGCTGGCCACCGCGAGCGCCGCCACCAGCACCGGCCAGGACGACGACGGGGGAAGTACGACGGCGAGTCGGTAGATCGCGACCAGTGCGCCGATCTTCGGAACGGTGGTGAGGAAGGCCGCCGCCGTGGCGGTGGCTGCCTGGGCCGCGTCGGGCACCCAGAAGTGGGCGGGCACCCCGCCGGCTTTGAACATCAGTCCGGTGATCACGGCGACCGCCGCGACGGTCACCGCCGCCCGCGGCGAGCCGGTGAGCCGGTTGGTGAGTTCGGCGTAGCCGGTGGTGGCGGTGAGTCCGGACAGGACGGTCACGCCGAGCAGCAGAAGGATGCCGAACAGGGCCCCCATGAGGTACGTCTTCATGGCGGCCTCGGCGCCCACGGCGGTGTGCGCGAGGCCGATCAGCGCGTAGAGCGGGATGCTGGTGAGCAGGAACCCGACGGCGAGGGCGAGCAGGTCGTTCGCGCCCGCCAGCAGGACGGTGCCCGCGGTGGAGAACAGCAGCAGGGCGTACGTCTCGCTCTCCCGCGCGCTGCCGGAGATCTCGTCGGCGGCGACCGCCAGGATGAGCAGGGTGCCGGACGCGGCGAGGATGCGGGCCATGCCGGTGGCCGTGTCGACGGCGAACGAGTCGTCGAAGGCGCTTGTCGCCGGGCTGTGGATCTGGATAGCGGCCGCGACGATCGTGGCGACGAGTACCACGGCGGTGAAGATCCGGACGAGCCATTGCCGCTGGCGGGGGACGAAGGAGCCGCCGATCAGGGCGGCGAGCGCCCCACCGGCGAGCAGTATCTCGGGAAGCAGCAGCAGCGGCCGCATCGTCTCCGTACTCACCGGTCACCGCCGAAGCAGGCCGACGACGGCGTGTGCGGCGGGTTCGATGACGTCGAGCAGTGGACGCGGCAGGACCCCGATCAGCACGGACAGCAGCAGCAGCGGCCCGATCGACCACAGTTCGCCGGCACGCAGGTCGGTGAACCCGATCGACGCGCCGGCGGTGTCACCGGTGAAGACCTGTTGCAGCGCGCGCAGGAACAGCGCCGCCGTGATCAGGATGCCGAGCACCGCGACGGCGGTGACGGGTGCGGCGGCGATGCTGCCGGTGAAGATCTGGAACTCGGCGACGAAGCCGGAGAAGGCGGGCAGGCCGAGGGAGGCGAACGCTCCCACGGCGAACAGCGCCGCGAACGCCGGTGCGGGTGAGGCGAGCCCGCCGAAGTCGTGCACGTCGTACGTGCCGGCGCGGTCCCGGAGGACGCCGGCGAGCAGGAACAGGGCGCCGGTGATCAGGCCGTGGCTGACCATCTGCGTGACCGCGCCGGCGACGGCCACGCCGCGGGCCTGTGCGGTGTCGGCGGCGACCAGGCCGGCGACGCCGACGGCGAGGACGATGTAGCCCATGTGGTTGACCGACGTGTAGGCGATCATGCGTTTGACGTTGGACTGGGCCAGCGCCACGAGCGCACCGTAGATCACCGACACGACGCCGACGGCGATCACCGCCCAGGCCCAGGCCCGCCAGGCCTGCGGCAGCATCGGCATGGCGATGCGGACGAAGCCGTAGGTGCCCATCTTCAGCAGCACCCCCGCGAGGACCGCAGAGCCGACGGCGGGTGCGTCGGTGTGCGCGGGCGGCAGCCAGGTGTGAAACGGCACGGCCGGTGTCTTCACGGCCAGGCCGAGCAGGATCGCCGCGAGGACCAGTCCGCCGGCGAGCGGCCGGCCTTGCAGCGGTGGCGTGGCGGTGAGTTGTGGCATGTCGAAGGTGTGCGGGGTGGCGGCGACGTACAGGCCGATGAAGCCGACCAGCAGCGCCAGGGAGCCGAGGAAGGTGTAGAGGAAGAACTTCAGCGCCGAGTGTGCGCGGTTGCCGTGGCCCCACCCGGCGATGACGAAGTACATGCCGACGATGGACAGGTCGAAGAAGACGAAGAACAGGATCAGGTCGGCGGCGACGAACAAGCCGAGGCTGACGCTCTGCAGGAACAGGAACAGCGCGGCATGCGCTCGGGGGCGGTGCCGTTCGCGCAGCGCGTACACCGCGCAGGCCAGATAGATCACTGCGGTCATCGCCACCAGCGGCAGCGAGAACCCGTCCACCCCGATGTGGTAGCTGCTGTTCACGCCGGGAATCCAGGTCGCCCGCTCGGCGAAGGCCAGCTCGCCGGGCGGCGGCGTGTGGTAGCGCGCCCACAGCACGGCGATCAGTCCGAGATCAAGGGCCGCCACGGCGACCCACGTCCAGCGCGCCACGGTGTCGCTGAGGCGCGGCGCGGCGGCCAGCGCCACTGCGGCGGCCAGCGGCAGAAAGACGATCAGACTGAGCAAGGGCTATCCCCAGACGATGAGGACGACGACGGCGACGACGAACACCACGATGGCCTGCAGGTAGTACTGGTGCAGCTGTCCGGTCTGCGGCCGGCGGGCGAGCCGTCCCAGCCGCCGTGCCGCGGCGGCGACCCGGTCGACGGCGGCGTCGAGCCCCCGGTCGTCGGTGCGTCCGGCGTGCTGGGCCAGGCGCAGCGACCTGGCCGCGGCGAGCTCGATACCGCGGTCGAGGACCTGGTCGTCGAAGCGGGCCAGCGCCTGCGCGCAGCGCAGGGTTGGGCGGACGACCAGCGTTTGCGCGGCGGCTTCCAGCCCGAGCCACCGCAGCGCCCACTTCGGCTCGGGAGGCGGACGGCGGGCGACCAGCAGGACGACGGCCAGGGCGAGCGCCCCCGACACCGCGAGCTCGACCGGCGTGGCGTGGAACATGCCGGGCTGCCCGACCGCCCGGGCGACCATGGCGCCGGCCGGCGGGAGGGCCAACAGCCCGGCGTACGCGGCGCCCACCGCGAGGACCACCAGCGGCGCCTGCTGCAGGAAGCGCACCTGCCCCGCCCCCGGGTGGTCGCGGTGGGCGTCGACGTTGCGGCGCCCGCTTGGGGGTAGTGGCCGCCAGATGACGACCAGCAGCTTGCCCGCGTACGCGGCCGACAGCGCCGAAGCTGCCAGACCGACCGCGTACAGCCACGGCGACTGTTCCAGGACCCGGGCCAGGACCGCGTCCTTGGTCGCCCACAGCGACAGCGGCGGGATCCCGGCCAGGGCCAGCGCTCCGGCGGCGGCGGACCAGCCGACCAGCCGCCACCGCCCGACGACCCCGTGCAGGTCGGCGAGCCGGGTGGTGCCCAACGCGGTCAGCCACGCCCCTGCCGCCAGGAACAGCAGCGCCTTGGTGGCGGCGTGCGCGATCAGCTGGGCGGCACCGCCGGCCACGGCGCCGGTGCCGGCGGCCATCACCACGAACCCGAGCTGGGCGCAGGTGGAGGCCGCCAGGAGCTGCTTGATGTCCCGCTGGGCGACCGCCACCGTGCCCAGCAGCAGCGCTGTCAGGGCACCGGCCCACATGGCCAGCGGAGCGGCCCAGCCGGTGGCGACGAGCAGGGGCTGCACCCGTAGCAGCAGGTAGCCGCCCATGGCCACCATCGCCGCGGAGTGCAGGAGCGCGCTGACCGGGCTCGGGCCGGCCATCGCCCGGGACAGCCAGAACGAGAACGGCAGCTGCGCGGCCTTGCCGAGCGCGGCGACGAGGATCCCGGCGGCGATGACGTGCCGCCATCCGGGACTGCTGTGGGGCAGGTCGGCCAGGGCCAGACCCGCACCGCCGGCCAGCGCGGCTCCCGCGGCGACGTACAGGCCCAGATCGGCCGCGCGGGTGGTGACGAACGCGGTCAGGCCGGCCGACACCCGGTCGGCGTCCCGCCACCCGAACCCGATCAGCGCGTACGAGGCGGCGCCCATGATCTCCCACGCGAACAGCAACGTGGGCAGGGTCGCCGCGGTGACGGTGAGCGCGGCGGAGGCGGCGAACAGCAGCATCAGACCGTGGAAGCGTGCCCGCGAGCGGCGAATCTCCCCTGCCGCGGCGGCCAGCACCAGCAGGGTCACCACCGTGAGCATCAGCGCGAGCAGCGCGGCGAGCCCGTCCACGGTCAGCGCGAAGTCGACGGCGGCCATGAACGGCACCGCCACGCTGGGCCGGGCCACCGCAACCACCGCCGATGCGACCACCGAGGCCGCGGCGACGGTGAGCGAGACCGGCGCGGCGACCCGTTCCGCCCGCCGAATCGTGGCCAGCAGGGCGCCCGCCGCCGCGGGGAGCGCCACCAGTGACCACAGCGCGGCCTGCGCGAACTGGCTCAACGGGACAGGTCCGCGGCCATGTCGGTCATGTCGGTGCGCCGCACCCGGTGCAGGTGGGTGGCCACGGCGAAGCCCATGGCCATCTCGACGGTCATCGCCACGATGATGATCAGCAGCAGCACCTGCCCGGACGGGTCCGGGGCGAGGAACCACCAGAAGGCGGCGGCGGCCAGGATGAGGCCGTTGAGCATCAGCTCCAGCCCCATCATCACCATGACCACCACCTGCTGGGACAGCGCGCCGTAGAGGCCGACGCTGAACAGCGCCGACGCCGCGAGCAGCACGGTCCGCAGGGTCATCGGCCGACCCCTCCCGGCTGCGGGTCGTCGGCCGGTCGCCGGCGCAGGTCGTCGCCGAACCGGTCGTAGCGGCTGCGGTGGGCCGCCAGCACGACGCCGGCGACGATGGTGGCCGCCATGACCGCGCCGACGCCGGTCATGACCAACATCTTCGGGCCCATCAGCTCCTCCCCCAACGCCGCGGTGACGTCAACGGGCGGGCCGCCGCGTCGGGTGGGCCACGGCACGAGCAGCACCCCGGCGGCCAGCAGCACGAACACACCGATCGACACCGCCAGGGCATGGCGGTTGTCGTGGACCATGCTCATCGGCATCAGCGCCGGATTCATGCCCATGAACATGACCATGTAGACGGCCATGACGGCCATCTCCATGACCATCATCAGGATCGTCACCACACCGACGTAGTTCTGCTGCATCAGCAGCACCTGCAGGCCGACGGCGACGAAGGACACGGCGAGGGCGTAGCTGGCCCGGGCCATCGAGTCGACGATGAACACGGCGGCGCCGGCGAGGACGGCGATGACGGCCAGGGCCCAGAACACGACGTGTGTGAGCATCGGTCAGCCCCTTCCTGTGGCGATGACCGCGACGATCAGGTCCTGTAGCAGCACCGCGGGAAGCAGCACCACCCAACCGACCTCCATGAACACATCCGGCCGCGCCGCGGGCAGGCGGCGGCGCAGCCACACGAACACGGCCAGCAGGGCGAGCGTCTTGATCAGCATCCACGCCCAGGCCGGAAGCAGCGGGCCGGCGCCCCCGCCGAGGAACGCCGGCACCGCGAAGCCCGCCCCGGCGGCGAGCAGCGCGTACCGGCCTCCTTTGAACAGCAGCCGGTCGACCCCGGACAACTCGGCGGTCACACCGCCGGCCACGTCGGCGCCGAGGGCCGGGGAGAACGGCCCCCAGACCGCGATCGCCAGGACCCCCAGGCAATAGACAAGGAAAGCCACCGGCATCCAGACCACGAACCACAGGCCCTGCTGGGCGGCGGCGATCGCCCCGAGGTTCAGGCTCGACGCGCCGACCGCAGGTGCCACCAGCGCGAACATCAACGGCAGCTCGTAGGCCAGCCCGTGGGCGAGGAACCGGTATCCGCCGACCAGGGAGTGCGTCGAGTTGCCGCCCCAGCCGGTCAGCCACACGAACGCCCACGCCAGCACGTCCATGGCGTTGAACCACACGACCCCGACGTCGAGGTCGAACAATGTCCACCGTCCGAGCGGCACGACCGTGATGATCATCAGTGCCATCAGCAGCAGCCCTGCCCCGCCGGTCCGCCACAACAGGCGGTCCGCCGCGGCCGTGGTCCGGCGCCGCTGCCGCATCAGCCGGGCCGCCTCCCCGTACGGGTGGCTCCACCCGGATGACGCGGAGCCGGCTGCCCGGGCGGTCAGGAACCCGTCGAGAGCGGCGGCGGCGACCGCCAGCAGTCCGAGCAGCCCGGCGGCCGCCAGCGCCCACCCGCCGGGAACCACGGTGACCGTAGGGTCAGGCACGGCTCACCTCCCGGTCGGCGGCGGGCGGGTCGAGGTCGAGACTGGCGATGATGAGCCGGGCGGTGGCAAGATCCCACCCCCGCACGAGATCGGGGATTGCTTCGACGGGTGTACCGGGCGGCCGGCAGATGGGGTGCTGACCGGCGATGCTGTCCGCGGCATGGTCGAGCATGGCGAGCAGCCGGTCGTAAACGTCGCCCGCCAGGGTGTCCGGCAGGCCGCGGCGGGCGAGTTCGTGCGCCTCCAGCGGCCCGATCCGGCGCAACGACCACCGCAGCGACCACGACCGGTCTACCCTGCGGCGGAGCCTGTGGAGCTCCCCCGCAGGCCCGTCGAGGTCCTCGGTGAACAGCAGGGCGTCACGGATACGGCGGGCGCGGGAGACGGCATCGTCCCAGCCGGCGAGCCCCAGCAGGCTGAGGGCGTTGTCGCACCGTCGAGCGGCGAACTGGCGAGGGTCGTCCGGGGCCGGCGGCGACTCTGCCGCGGTGAGGTAAGGGTCGTCGGCGACGAGGAGGTCGGCCTGCGCGTCGACGATCACGTCGCCTTGGAGGGTGCACCGCAGGACGAGGCCGGCCGGCCAGTACACCAGGACAGGGCCGAGCCGAAGGTGCAGCAGATCCATCTCCAGGTCGTCGCGGTCCTCGCCGCCCGCGGCGAGCGGGATGCCGCCGGGGGCCATGTCCATGCCCCCATGCCCGTGCCCCATGCCGCCGTGGCCGGCGTGCTCCGTGCCATCGTGGCCCGCGCGTCCGGCAGACGGCCCTTGGCCGTGGTCGCCATGCCCCGCGTGGGCGTGATCGCCGCGCTCCATGCCGCCGCCTGCGGCGTGCTCACCGCTGCCGCGCGGCGGCCCGCGGTCGCCGACGTCGCCGTGGGCGTCGTGCGCCCCGGCGTGATCCCCTGACCGGTTACGGCTGTCGGCACGCTGCCGTGCCGTGTCGAGCAGGTCTGCCCTGGCCGTGTCGAGGGCGGGAAGAACCGCTTGCGGGGAGTCGATCTCGATGCGGGCCCGCGGGCCGGGCAGTTGCTCCCACAGCTGCGCCAGCGGTTGCGTCAGGTGCGGGCCGGGCGGGCCGCAGACGGCCAGGATGTCCGCGTCCGCCGGGGACCGGGCCAGCCGCCATCCCCGGGCAAGGACGTGACGCTCGACCGCGGCCCGGGTCACCCAATGCCCCGGTACCTCCGCGACCAGCACATGAGCGTGCCGGACGGCGGCATGGCCCAACACGTCGGTCAGGCCCATCGCAGCGCGCCTTCCCGCCAGGCCCAGAGCACCGCTACGAACGCCCCGCCGAGAAAGACGAACATCTCCACGATCGCGGCGGCCCCGAGCCGGGCGACGACCACCGCCCACGGGTACATGAACAGCATCTCCACGTCGAAGGCGAGGAAGAGCAGCGTGGCGAGGTACCACCGCACGTGGTAGCGCGACAGCGCGTGCTCCTCGGGCCGCCACCCGGACTGGAACGGCAGGGTTTCCAGCGGAGCGGAAGCGATCGCCGCAGCGCGGTGGGCCAGGTACAGGCCGGCGACGATGAGCGCGGCCACCACGGCCATGCTCGCTGCCCCTGCGTACATTCCGCTCCTGTCCGCGCTGTCGTGTCGGGTCTGTTCGGCTGCCCCAGAGCTGTGCCGTCGCGGTCATTCGTGGCGCCGCACGCTACGGCGTCCGTCGCGTGAAGGGCTGCCGCCCGCGGATGGCGTCGCTCAAAACAACGAGCCGTCGGCGGAGAAGCGATGGCGCGCGCCTTCGGCAGCCGGCCTTGCTGCACATGATTGGCTCGCACACCGGCGACGGCACCGACCATCACCAGGATCTGGCGCACCACCGGACGTCCGCCGGAACTGGCGGCGCCGGGATCGGCACTCTAGTGCCGTGACCACAAACGTTGCCAGTGGTCACGGCGAGGTCAGGCGGCGGCCATCCGGGCATGGCTCAATGCCGCTGGTCGTCGCCTGGAGCCGTCGAGGCAAACGTCCTTGGGACGCCGCGTTAGCATCGAGTGTCGGCGCGAGCGGGCCACTGCTCGAGCGAGGAGGGGTCATTGGCGGCGACACGGACATCGTTCCGGCGGTGGGCCGGCGTGCCCAGGTGGGTTCGGGTTGTGGTGATCGCCGCCGTCTGTGTCTTCGCGTATGGCGGGATGGTTCACCTGGGCGACCTGCTCAGGGTCCGGCCGGGTGGTCCAAGCCCGTCCATCCCCCTCTGGCTGATGTGGTACTTCACCTCGCTGACCGTGTTCGACCCGCTCGCGGCGCTGCTGCTGGCGCTACGTCGGCTTGAAGGGCTGTTGCTCGGCTGCGTCCTGCTCGCCAGCGACGCGGTGGCGAACGGGTATGCCAACTACGTGCTGGACGCCGCTCCTGGGATCACGCTCGGCCGGATCGGGCAAGCGATCATCACGGTGCTCGCGGTCGGCCTTATCGCTGCGGCGCCCAGGGTTGCACCCTGGCTGCATCGGCCGGGACGTCTCGGGCTACTGCCGTAACCGAGCGACGTTGACGGGTCAGGCTGCGCGGGTGGCGGGTTGGCCCCATCGTCGTTGGCGTTCGCTGCGGATGCGGGCGCGTTCTCGACGTTGGGCGGCCAGGACCTCGGGGTGGCGGGCGTTGGCGTTGCGCCAGCGCAGGTAGGCCTGCAGTTTCCGAGCCAGCGCCGGGTGGTTCGGGTGATTCGAGCCGGCGATGACGAAGGTGCGCAGCGGTCCGAACTGGGCCTCGATCGGGTTGGCCCAGGAGGCGTAGGTCGGGGTGAAGCAGAGCTCGACCTTGTTCCGGGCCGCCCATGCCCGGATCTTCGAGCCCTTGTGCGCGGACAGGTTGTCCAGGATCACGTAGATCGGTGCCCCGTCCGGCCTCGCGGCGCGGATCGACTTGAGCGCGGCCAGGGTGTTCGCGGCGCTCTTACACCGCCGCACGACGCCCCAGAGTTGATCGTCGCCGACTGAGTAGCAGCCGTGGAACTGCCGGACGCCGTGCAGCTTGTGGTAGTTCGCGGGCAGCCGGTGCGGATGGCCCGCGGGTGCCCACCCGGTGCCGGCCTGGGGGCGGATCACGAGGGGTCCGAACTCGTCGAAGGCGAACACCCGCTGCGGGAAGTGGGCGCTGACGTACTCGATGCGGGCGAGTTTGGTGTCGCGGTGCGGGTCGGTGGACTCCTTCCACGTCTTGGTCCGCTGGAAGGTGATCCGATGCCGGTGCAGGATCTGCCGCAGCCGTTCCCGCCCCACCCGGACCCGGCGAGCGGAATGAACGCGCAGGTGGTCGGCGAGCTTGCGGACGCTCCACCGGGTGAACGGCCGCCCCAGCTTCTCGGGGCGGGTGTTGGCCGTCTCGACGATGAACTGCTCCTCGTCGCTACTGATCTGGCGGGGACGGCCACCCGCCCACTGAGGGTCCAGGCTGGCCATCCCCATCTCGTTGAACCGGTGGATGACCTGCCGGATCGTGTCCTCATCGGCCTGAACGAGACGGGCGATCGCCGGCACCGTGTTCCCGCCAGCCGAGGCGAGCACGACCATCGCCCGACGTAGTCGGATCGGTGAACCGGTTCCCCGGCGGGTGATTCTGAGCAGCTGCTGACCTTCCTGATCACTCAGCCGCCGCACGCGTACAAGATCTGCCACCGCCATAGCCTGACCGCCGCGACCTCGCAAGGCCGACAGGCCAGACGGCGTGTCAGCCAACACCGTGAACGTTCGTGGTCACGGCACTAGCGCTCATGTACGCACCTGACAACGCCACCCACCTGCCGGACGTCGGGCGTGAGCCGCCCAGCCCTCGGCAGGTGGAGACGGTGGTGATCGCGTTGCGGATGCTGGCCGACCCCACCCGGCTGCGGATCCTGTGGCACCTGGCCGGGGCGGAGTACGACGTCGCGAGCCTCACCGCCGAACTCGGGGCGTCCCGGCCGGCGGTCTCCCAGCACCTCGGCAAACTGCGGCTGGCCGGTCTGGTCACCGTACGCCGGGACGGCCGCCGGGCGGTGTACTCGGCCCGCGGCGGACACGTCCGCCGAATGGTCGCCGAGGTGCTGTGGGCGGCGGACCACCAGCTGACCGGGGCGGCCGACCACGAATGAGCCCGTGCCCGGCGCTCAGCCGCAGCCGGCCGCCGGGCCGCCGAGGGCACTGGCCAGATCCGGCACTGGAGCAGGCCTCCGTGGCGGTGTCACGGCCGCTTCGTCGTGAGGCCGGTGCACCTCTTCGCCGCAGCGATCTTGTCCTCGATCCGCTCCCGGGCCGCGCCGGACACGAGCACGGGCTGCCCGGTGCCCGACACCGTCGCTGGCAGGAACTCGTTGCGCACCACCGTCCGCCCGTGCACGGTCAGCCGCAGGACGCCGGAGTCGGTGCTGTGCGAGTCGCCGTACCAGAGGAAGTTGCCGAGCCCGTAGTGCACGTAGGTCTTCCCCAGCCAACCGTCGGCGAGCAGGGTGTGCGCGTGGGTCCCGATCACGATGTCCGCTCCGGCAGCGGCCATCCGGCCGGCGAACGTCTTCATCTCCCCTGTCGGGCAGGAGTTGCCCTCGACGCCCCAGTGCATGAAGACGATCACCAGGTCGGCCTGGCTGCGCGCTGCTCGCACGGCGGCGGTGGCTCGGGCCTCGTCGAACGCCATCGCGATTCCCGGCCGGGTGTCCGTCGCTTTCCACTGGGTGGGCAGCGCGTGCACCTGCGACATGCCCAGCACCGCGATCCGCACACCCTTCACGGTGCTCAGCCACGGTGCGTACGCCGCGTCGGCGTTGCGTCCCGCGCCGAACACCGGGAAGTTCGCGTCCGCCGCCGCGTCGAGGGTGTCCAGCAGCCCTACCTGGCCGTAGTCGAGGGTGTGGTTGTTGGCGACCGACACCGCGTCGATCCCGGCCGCGCGGAGCGCCGAGTACGCGGTTTCCGGCGATCGGAACTGAAAGCGCTTGGGCTGCGGGGTGCCGCGGTTGGTCACCGCCGTCTCGAGGTTGACCACGGTGAGGTCGGCATCGCGTAGCACCGACGCGATGCGGCCGAATGCCGTCTGCGGGTCGTCGAGCAGACGCAGCGTACGGCCCGTGAAGTGCACGTCACCCGCGAAGGCCAGCCGCAACTCGACCGGCGGGGCCACGCCCGGCCCGGTAGCGCTCGGCGATGCCGTGGCGCTCGACGTCATCGCGGCCGGGGGCTTCCATTCGACCGCCGGGCGGCCTTCGGTGGCGCACCCCGCCACTGCTGTCCCGGCCACGACGGCCGCCACCGCCACCCGCACCTTGGCGCTGATCACCGGCACAGGATAGTGGGGTACGCGCCCAGGCATGACGCCGTTTACTGTGTTGACATCCTCCCGGCCCTGAAGGGACCGGGATTCCCACGGTCGCCCGTGAGATTTTCCTGTTTCATCGCCGACTGCCTTGCCGGGAGGTTTCCCTTGGGGTCTTACGTCAGCTCCGCAGGCGCGCCGACGACTGCCCGTACGTGCTGCGCTGGCGGTCCACCGCCCACGCGCGGGTACGCGCTTCCAGTGCCCGGTTGTACACCAGACGCACGCACCCGAAGGTGCGGTTCAACAGCTCAGCCTGCTCAGGCGACGGGTAGAAGCGGTACTTGTACGCACGCTTCACCACCCACGCCTCACAACTTACCGTCCACGTAAGACACTCACTAGAAGGGAGGGGCGGCGTTTCCTCCCGGCCCTAAACGGCCGGGTTTCCACGCCGCAATTCCGATGAGCATCCGCGTGTACCGCAACGCCGCCATCCACACCGGAGACGGCGGCAACCCGTTGGCCATGGCCATGGCGGTGGACGGCGAGCACCTGCTGGCCGTCGGCACGGAGGCGGAGGTGCGCGAGGCCGCGGGCCACGGAGCGGAGCTGATCGACCTCGAGGGCGCCGCGGTGCTCCCCGGGCTCTACGACGCCCACATCCACACCGCGCAGTACGCGCAAAGCCTGGGCGCCGTGGACCTGCGCGAGGCGCGCTGCCTGGACGAGGCCCTCTCCATGGTGGCCGCGCACGCGGCGCGGCTGCAGCCGGGCGCCTGGCTGTTCGGCGGCCGGTGGAACAGCAACACCTGGGATCCGCCCGCACAGCCCGACAGGTACGCCCTGGACTCGGTCTGTCCCGAGCTGCCCGTCGCGCTGCCCAGCGTGGACGGCCACACGGTGTGGGCCAACTCGGCGGCCCTGCGGCTGGCCGGTATCGACGCGAGCACTCCCGACCCGGTTGGCGGCGAGATCGCCAGGGACGCGAGCGGGGAGCCGAACGGAATCCTGCGCGAGACGGCCTCGGACCCGCTGCGCGACCTCATGGTCTCCCCCGACCTGCGCGACCTGCTGCACGCCGCGCAGGAGGAGCTGCTCGCGTTCGGCCTGACCAGCGTGCACGACATCGACGGCGAGGACTGCCGAGCCGCCTACCTCGCCCTGCGCGACGCCGGCGAGCTGAAACTGCGCATCCACAAGGCGATCCCGATGGTTCACCTGGAGGCGGCCATCGCCGAGGGCCGCCGCACCGGGCAGGGCGACGACTGGATCCGCACCGGGCCCGTGAAGATCTTCAGCGACGGGGCACTCGGCTCGCACAGCTGCCACATGAGCAAGTCCTTCGCCGGCGAGCACGGCAACGTGGGCATCGCGGTCACACCGTACGAGGATCTGGTCAGGCTGTTCACCAGGGCTGCGGGCGCCGGCATCGCGGTCGCCACGCACGCCATCGGCGACCGGGCCAACCACCTGGTCATCGACGCCTACGAGGCGGTCGGCCGCACGCCGGGGCTGCGGCACCGCATCGAGCACACGCAGCACCTGCGACCCGCCGACCTGGCCAGGATGGCCACGCTGGGCATCGTCGCCTCGATGCAGCCGGTGCACTGCACCAGCGACATCGATCTGGTCGACTCCCTGCTGGCCGACCACGACCTGGCCTCCTACGCCTGGCGCGGAATGCTCAACGCCGGCGTCGCGCTGGCGTTCGGCTCCGACGCCCCCGTCGAGAGTCCCGACCCCTTCGCCGCGCTGTACGCCGCGGTGACCCGTACCCGCCCCGACGGCACCCCCGCCGGTGGCTGGCAGCCTGAGCAGCGGCTGACCATGGCCGAGGCCGTCACCGCCCACACCCTGGGCGCGGCCTACGCCGCAGGCGAGGAGGACCGCAAGGGCATCCTCGCGCCCGGCAAACTCGCCGACTTCATCGCCGTGGACACCGACCCCTACCGGGAGTCGCCGGACGCCGTGCTGCGCACCAAGGTCATCACGACCGTCGTCGGCGGCGAAGTCCGCTGGCAGCAGACCTGAACGTAGATCATCATCCAGCGACACCAACTGCCCCTTGGCGCGGCCCTGCCGGATGCACAGGGCCGCCAGGTGCGACAACAAACTCCGCCTGCCGGAAACTGCCGGTGACCAGGTCGTGGTTCGACCGGCCTATCGATGGTGTTCGTGCAACGATGGAAGACGTGGGAACTACAAAAACTGCTACGCCTGCCGTCTCGCCGCTTGCCGGCGAGCCGATTAAGCGTGCCGATGCCGAGCGGCTCGCGGGAGTGCTGAAGGCGGTCGCCGACCCGGCCCGGCTGCGACTGCTCAGTCTGATCCAGTCCGCTCCCGAGGGCGAGGCGTCCGTCAGCGACCTCACCGCGCCGCTTGGTCTCTCCCAACCGACCGTGAGTCATCACCTTCGGATCCTCACCGAGGCCGGCCTGCTCGAGCGCGAGAAGCGGGGCGTCTGGGCGTACTACCGGCTCGTGCCGTCCGCGATAGCGGCGATCGCCGACCTGTTGACCCCGCCCCGCAAGCGGGCCACGAAGAAGGCCCGCTGAGCGGCACTGTCGAGGGCCGGCGTTTCTGCGTGAGCTGGGCCGGCGGGTTCGGTGGTGCCGGGTGACGAGGTGTCCGGCTGGTGGTGGGATGAACGCGGCGACCCGGACGAGGAGGCGGCCCGGCAGCAGGCCGCCCCGACTCACCGGGCAACAACAACCCGGCGCGCTGTGGTCAGCTGCCTCTCACGCAGAACTCGTTGCCGTCGGGATCGGCCAGCACGACGGCGCCGTCCGCACCGGCCTCGAGCCGAGTGGCCCCGAGGGAGAGCAGCCGGTCGACCTCCGCCTGCTGATCGCCACCCGCCGGGGCGAGGTCGAAGCGCTGCCCGTTCCGCACCTCTTTCGGGGCCACGGGCGGGCCTCCCCACGCCACCTTTGTGCCGCCGTGCGGTGACTGGATCGCGGTCTCCTGGTCCTGGTCCCACACGAGCGGCCAGCCCAGCGCCTCGCTCCAGAAGAGGCCGACCTCCCGGGTGCCGTCGCAGGCGAGCTCGCCGAGCAGGCCGCACCCGGCGAGGAAGGCGTTGCCCGGCTCGATCACGCAGAACTCGTTGCCCTCGGGGTCGGCCAGGACGACGTGCCCCTCCTCGGGGCGCTGCCCGACGTCGAGGTGGCTGGCGCCGAGTCCCAGCGCCGTCGCCACCGTGTGCTGCTGGTCGTCGTGGCTGGCGCTGGTCAGGTGAAAGTGCATGCGGCGGTTCGGCCCCGCCTTCTCCGCGCGGCTCGGGACGAACCGGAGGCCGAGCTGGCCGTCTTCGCCGGGCAGGAGCGCACCAACGGCGTCCTCGACGACCTCCCGGCCGAGCATGCCGGCCCAGAACTGCGCCAGGCGAGCCGGGTTGTGCGCATCGAAGGCCACCGTCAGCAGTCGCGAGATCATCACCACACGGTAGACACGGGCCAACAAGGCAACAAGCCGATTAGCCGGGCCGGACGTATCGCGAGTGGCGCAGGAGCCGTGTCCGACCTCCGGCGGCCTGGGTTCTTCCCCTGAACCGGGGCTTGCATCTGATACCCAGGTACAGGTTTACCGTGGTTCCATGAGCGACCACCATGTCTCGCCGGATGACTCCTGGGTGCCGGACGCGTGCACCCTGCCGACGGCCGAACGGCCGCTGCGGCTCGCCGAGTTCGATCAATTCTTCCGGGACGCGGTCCGGGGCGCCGACCGGTTGTCGGCACAGCATCTGCGGTTGCAACTCGACGGCGCGGAGCAGGTCGAAAAGACGGCTCGAGATCTGACAGCCCGTGAAGCATCCTGCTGCTCGTTCTTCACGTTCGACATCGCGCGACCTGACGTGAACTCCCTGACGCTGGACGTTCGAGTACCGGCGGCACACGTCGACGTGCTGGATGCCGTCGCCCAGCAAGCCATGTCCGTCCGGGTGCGGCGATGACCGGACCGGGACTACGCAGCGGCCAGCTCGCCGACGCGGCCGGGGTCAACTTGCAAACCCTGCGCTACTACGAGCGCCGCGGACTGCTCACCTCCCCGCAGCGGTCGCCGGGCGGGCACCGCCTCTACCCGCCCGACACGGTTACGCTGCTGCGGATCATCAAGACCGCGCAGCGCCTCGGCTTCACCCTCAACGAGGTCGCCGACCTGCTCGCCGCCGGCCGACACCAGCACGGCGGCCGCCCTGACACCGGCCTCCAGGCACGAGCCAGGGAGAAGCTCGTCGAAGTGGAACAGAAGTTGGCGGACCTCGCCGTCATCCGCGACACCCTGCGCGCCGCCATCTCGGCCGGCTGTGACGACCTGGTCGCCTGCGCCGGCAGCTCCTGCTGTCCCCTGCCGTTTGCTGAACTCGCTGAAAGGAACGACCGTGCCGACACCTGCTGACCGACTGCGCCGCCTGCCCCCCTCCGGCATGACCGGCCTCGCCGGAGCCGCCTGCGCCGCCTCCTGCGTGCTGCCGCCGCTGCTGGCTGCCGGGGTCCTCGGTGGTGCCGGCTGGGCCGCCGTCAACCGCTTCCTGCCCGGCCTCGCCGTCGCCCTGGCCGTGCTCGCCGGCCTGTCCTGGTGGTGGGCCAGCAAGCGACGCCACACCACCGGGTGCGCCGGCGGAAGCTGCTTTTGCGGGCAGGGTGAGCAGAAGGATCGCCAGGTGGTGAAGATAGGGTCCGACGCATGACGGTTGCCCGCTCGATCCTGCTGTTCGCGATCGCCGCTCTCGCCGAAATCGGCGGGGCCTGGCTGGTGTGGCAGGGCTGGCGGGAAAACCGGGGGCTGCTCTGGGTCGCGGCCGGAGTCATCGCACTCGGGGTCTACGGCTTCGTCGCCACCTTCCAACCCGACGCCAACTTCGGCCGCATCCTGGCCGCGTACGGCGGCGTCTTCGTCGCCGGCTCTCTCGCCTGGGGCATGGTCGTCGACAAGTTCCGCCCCGACCGCTACGACATCATCGGCGCCGCCGTCTGCCTCATCGGCGTCGCCGTCATCATGTACGCCCCACGGGCCAGCTAACTGCCCGAGGGAGCGGCCCTCGGCCCCTGCTCACACGGTGCGCCCCACGTGGTCACTCAGCTCCGCACGACAGGATGTTCGCCAGGTCGTCTGGCACCCGCATCGGCTGGGTGAGGGGTACTCGGGCCCGTCCCGTGTTGCCTTCCGGGTAGCGGTTGACGGCTGATCCTGGTCCGGCCACCGCGAGCCGGGCCACCTGGCCCACCGCTTCGACCATGTCGCGCTCGCGGAGTGCTCGTTTGAGCATCACGGCGTGGGTGACGGTGTGCCGCCACGGCCAGGGCTGGGACAGGATGTGAGCGCGTTCGGCTGCGCGCCAGGCGGTAGCGGGATCAGTCGCGGTGCGAGCGGTGAACAGCTCGGCGTCGAACGCGACGCGTACCGGTTCAGGCATTCGCTGGAAGATCACTTCGCCTCGCTCGTGCAGCAGGAACAGCCGGGCGTGCACCCGCCGGCATCGGTGCCCTCGGCATCGACGGTGAGTGAGTTCGCGCCGGTGAGGGGCACCGCGCAGCAGGAGTCGCCACGCCATGCCTCTCGCCCTTCCTTGATGGCCACGGCGGCGATGACCAGCCCGGCCAGGGGATCGGCCCATGACCAGCCGAACAGGCTGTTGAGGCCCAGCCCGACGAGCAACACCGCCGATAGATAGGTGCAGAGCAGCGTTTGCCTGGAGTCGGCCACCGCCGAGCGGGAACCCAACTCCCGCCCGGCCCGCCGCTGCGCGTACGACAGCACGGGCATGATGAGCAGCGACAGGCCGGCCAGGACCAAACCCACGGTGGAGTGCTCGGCGTCTCCGTTGCCGGCCAACGCGCGCACCGACTCGACGGTGACGTAGGCGGCCAGCGCGAAGAACGACACGGCGATGATCCGCAGTGCGACCTTTTCCCGCGCCTCGGGGTCACGTCCGGCGAACTGCCACGCCACCGCCGCCGACGACGACACCTCGATGACCGAATCGAGACCGAAGCCGATCAGCGCGGTAGAGGAGGCAGCGGCACCGGCAGTGATCGCCACCACCGCCTCGATCACGTTGTAGGTGATCGTCGCGGCCACCAGCAGCCGCACTCGCCGAGCGAGCACCGCACGCCGAGTTGGGAGGGGCTGGATCTGGAGCAACGGGGCGGACATCAGCAGCAGCCCTTCTCGTCGGCGTCGGCGCAGGCGGTCGGGTCGACGGTCAGGACCAGATTCAGCAGGTCGCCGAGCGCGTGCGCGATTCGCGGGTCGGCCAGTTCGTAGCGGGTCCGCCGGCCCTCCGGCACCGCCACCACCAGACCGCAGCCCCGCAGGCAGGCCAGGTGGTTGGACAGGTTCTGGCGTGTCGTGCCGACCAGGTCCGCCAGCTCGGCCGGATAGCCGGGAGCATCGCGCAGCGCCAGGAGCAACCGCGCCCGGTTGGGGTCAGACAGCGCATGACCGAACCGGGCGAGCACCTGCCCGTACGTCAAGGTCTCCACTCAGCGAGAGTACATCACCGGCTGTATTCAGCATTAGCTGTATCAATCCGATCGCTCCACAGAGCCCCGCCGGGTCCAGCCGCCCCCGCCGCTGGCTGCATGCCGTTCGCAATGTGCCGGCAGCCCGTGTCCGACGACGACTGGGTGCCTTTGGCAATGGTTCATCGCAATGCCCTCGACCGGTGGTGGGTGAGCCGCGACGTTCGGCTTGTTCCGGTGTCGGATCACGGCCTCAGTGATTCTCCGTGATGCTCCCAACAGCGAAGGGTGATGGCCGGCGGCGGCTCGTTACCGGTCGCCGAATTACCAGCACAAACGTGAAGGAGGGGCGTGGCATGCACCGAAGACTCAGGCGTCGATGGCTCCACGCAACGGTAACCGCCATCGTGGTGCTCGCCTTGGGCGTGGCCGCTCGGCCATTGCCGGCGTTCGCCGCGAACGGGGACCTGGTTCAACAGACCAATTTCGCGCAGGCGTGCTCCAGCGGCATCGGCGTCGGTATCGCGTTCGACGGCAAGAACCTGTGGTACAGCTGCTACGCGTCCAGTCCGGACCTGTACAAAGCGGATCCGATCACCGGGGCGGTGCTCGCCTCGTACACCGTCGCAGGCGGGCTGGGTGCGCTGGCCTGGGACGGCAATCGCAAGAAGATCTGGGCCGGCTGGGGCGGCGCGGGTGCCGACGGCGACGTGCGGCTGATCGACCCGGCGACCGGTGCCGGGGCGGTGATGTTCAACGCGCCCGATGCCGGCGCCATCGACGGGCTCGATGACGGGCTGGCGTACGACGCGCAGGACGACAGCCTGCTCATCAGCCCGGACACGTCCACGACCATCTTCCACTACTCCACCGCCGGCGCCAGCCTGGGCAGCTTCGGCTGGTCCGGCAGCGGCTGCTACAACAGCGGCCTGGCCATCGGCGGCCAGCTGCTGTTCCAGGGCTCCGACGGCTGCAACCACGTCTGGGTGGTGCAGCGCAGCACCCACGCCCCCGCGTTCGACTTCGCCACCGGTGCCGGCGGGGTACGCGACGAGGACCTGGAATGCGACAGCGTCACGTTCTCGCCGAAGACGGTGATGTGGTCGGTGGAGGCGTACGAGCCGCGTCGGGCGATCGCGTTCGAGATCCCGCCGGGCTCCTGCGCCACCGGCGGTGGGGTGGACAGCGATGGCGACGGGCTGCTCGACGAGTGGGAGACGGGCGGGGTCACCATCGACCCCGACGGCGCCGGCCCGCTCCCGCCGCAGTTCATCGACCTGCCGGCGATGAGCGCGGACAAGAACAAGCCGGACATCTTCCTGCAGATCGACTGGATGGCCGACGCCACCCACAACCAGAAGCTGAGCGCCGCCGCCCTCAAGACGGTCGTCGACGCGTTCGCGACCTCGCCGTACGTCAGCCCGACCGGATCGGTGGGCATCAACCTGCACATCGACGAGGGCTCGTCGAGCATCATGAACTACGCGACCAACGCGACGTGGGGGTCGATGAGCAAGGCCAATCAGCTCGCCTACGTCGCCAACCTGGGCACCTCGGGCGGGGGCGGCTACGACTGGAGCGCGTTCCAGGCCCTCAAGGACGCCAACTTCACGTCGACCGGGCGTACGCCGATCTTCCATTATGTGATCGCCGCCCACAACTACGACTCGACCACCTCGTCGGGTATCTCCCGGGGCATCGGCGCCTCCGACCTGATCGTCAGCCTTGGCTCGTTCACCGGAGGTACCGGCAGCGACAGCGAGCAGGCCGGCACGCTCATGCACGAGCTTGGCCACAACCTCGGGCTGCACCACGGCGGCGGTGACGACACCAACTACAAGCCGAACTATCTCAGCATCATGAGCTACGGCTTCCAGATGAGCGGCGTCATCAAGGGCGGGGCCGCGGGGACTTTCGACTACTCCCGCTCCGCCCTGGGCAGCCTGAACGAGAACAGCCTGAACGAGCCCGCGGGGATCGGCGCCCCCGGTTACGGGACCCGGCACTGGTGCCCGACCCCGGGAACCTACGTCGCGGTCAACAACGCCGGCGGCGCCATCGACTGGAACTGCAACGGCAATTCCACCGAGACCGGCGTGTCGTTCGACATCAACCACGACGGCGCCAACGGAACGCTCAACGGCTACAACGACTGGGCCAACCTGAAGCTCAAGGGCGGCGCGATCGGCCTGGCCGGGGTCACCCCCGACCTGCCCATGATCACCGACCACAACGAGACCATGACACCGGAGGAGGAGCAGAAGAGCCCACCGGCGTCGCGGTACACCTTCACCGGCTTCTTCTCCCCGGTCAACAACCCGCCCACTGTCAACATCGCGAAGGCCGGCAGCGCCATCCCGGTCAAGTTCAGCCTCGGCGGCAACCAGGGCCTGGACATCTTCGCCGCCGGCTCACCCGCCTCCCAGCAGGTGACCTGCGACTCCGGCACGCCGGTCGACGACATCGAACAGACCGTCAACCCCGGGAATGCCACACTGACCTACGACCCGGCCACTGATCAGTACACGTACGTGTGGAAGACCGCCAAGTCGTGGGCGGGCACCTGCCGCCACCTGACCGTGACCGTCAACGACGGCACCCAGCGCTCCGCCGACTTCAAGTTCAAGTAGACCAACCCGTCCTGGCAGGGGCCCACGCACGGTGCCCCTGCCAGGACACCGAAGAGGCAGTCGACATGACCCGCGTACTGCTCCTGGCAGCCGCCGTACTCGTCGCCGCGGCCGCATGCGCATCAGGCACACCGCCGCCGAACACCGCCACGGAATCTCCCGCAGCGACTCCACCGCCACCATCCAGCCCTGCCGGTATCACCTCGCAGGAGGCGGCCCGAATCGCGCCACTCGCGCCAGCACAGCTGACGGCCGTCACCGATGCCGCCACGATCCGCCTGGCCTGGCCGGGCACCGGCGAAGACATCGCGTATTACCAATGCTTACGGCGCACCCCGGGCGGCCAATGGCTGCCGGTCGGACGAACCCCACCCGCGCAACACACCTACGTCGACCGCAACCCGGGCACCGGCACCCACGTCTACGGCGTGCAAGCCGTCAACCTGTCCGGCCTCGCCAGCCCGATCACCGAAAGCCGGCCCGTCACGATCCGCTGACCTCGTCACCATACCCTCAGCCGCCCAGGTGAATCCGGAGGAAAAATTCACGGCTGGCCCCCGCTCCCTTGGTGGGTTGCCGCCCAGCGGTGGCCCACCATCGGAACCGTCACGCTCCCAACACCGTCCTACCAGCATGCGCCGCCAACTACTCGCGCTGACCGTCGCCCTGACAGCGATCACGCCGATCGGCTGCGCGCCGGGCGGCTCGTCCGGGACGTCCTCGCCGACCGGCGCGGCGTCGACCGGCTCCGGCATCGAGGGGCGCACCATGGTCGATGGCGGCTGCCCCGTGATCAGGGACAACTCCCCGTGCCCGGACCGGCCCATGCCGGCGCGACTGGCCGTGACCCGACCCGGCTCGAACGTTCCCGTCGCCACCGCCACCAGCGACCCCGACGGTCGGTTCCGCCTCCCACTGCCACCCGGCGACTACGTCCTGCACCCCAGCAACGTCACCGGCGGCCTCCACCCCGCCGCCGCCCCGATCGGCGTCCGGGTCACCCCCGGCACCTACACGACGATCACGGTGCCGTTCGACTCCGGCATCAGGTAGCGGCGAACAGACGTCGCCCGAGCGCCGATGCCGGACACGGCAGGGTTACCGCCGGCAGACGCGCGCGGTTTGAAGTGCACTCCCGGTGCAGTATGGTGCACCCATGGATGAGAGCACCGCCGCCCTGGCATTGGCGATCGGCGTGCGGGTCAGGCAGGAGCGGCAGTCGCGGCGCTGGACGCTGGATCAACTGGCGGAGGCCGCCGGGGTGAGTCGCCGGATGGTGGTCAACGTCGAGCAGGGTGCCGCGAACCCGAGCGTGGGGACTCTGCTGAGGATCAGCGACGCGCTCGGCGTCGGGTTGCCGGCGTTGGTCGAGCCACCGCACCCCAAGCCGGTGAAGGTCACCCGCCAGGGTGATGGCGCCGTCCTGTGGAGCGGCGAGTCCGGTGGACGTGGGGTGTTGGTGGCCGGCACCGAACCACCGGATGTGGTCGAACTGTGGGACTGGACCCTGGGTCCTGGAGACCGTCACGTGAGCGACGCCCACACGCCGGGCACCAGGGAACTCGTGCAGGTCCAGCAGGGCACGATCACGGTCGAGATCGCCGACCGGTCGGTCACCCTCGATACCGGCGACGCGGTCGCGTTCCCCGGCGACGTGCCGCACTCGTACGCCAATCCGGGCACCCAGCCAGCGCGGTTCTGCCTGGCCGTCTTCGAACCGGGCGTCGGGTCGAGGTCCCGGTCGGAGGTTGTCGGTGGCTGACCTCGACATGCTCCAGGAGTTCCTCGCCGGCGGCCAGGTCGACGCCGCAGTGTTCGGGCTGCGGCCCGACTACCGCGCCATGCTGCTGGCCGTCGACGGGCTCCGCCCGGGCCCGAGCGACCAGGCGACCGAAGCGATGCTCCAGACGGCGGAGGCCACGGCCCGCGAGGCGCTGCGCGACCGGCCGGTGGAGCAACTCCCCCACGTGGCAGCCTGGCGCGAGGCGTACCGGGCGTTCGGCGCCAAGCCGCAACGCACGCGCAACAGCCTGGAAGCGCTCCTGCGTCGCACGGCGTCCGGGCTGCCCCGGGTGAACCGGCTCACCGACCTCTACAACGCCGTCTCGGTGCTGCACCAGATCCCCCTCGGCGGAGAGGACCTCACCCGCTACACCGGCGCGCCGCGGCTGGTCCGCGCCACCGGCACGGAGCCCTTCGACACCGCGGCCGACGGCATCACGATGATCGAGCACCCCGAGCCTGGTGAGGTGGTGTGGTGCGACGACGTCGGCGTGACCTGCCGACGCTGGAACTGGCGCCAGGCACGCCGCACCCAACTACGCGAGGACACCACCACAGCCCTATTCATCCTCGACGCGCTCGACCCGATCACCGACGAGGCACTGACGGCAGCCGCCGACGACCTGATCGCCCACCTGACTCGGCTCGGACCCGACGTCCGAGCAGTCCCCCGCCTGATCACCGCGGAGACCGCATCCGCCGAAGGAGCCTGACATGCTCGTCCACCCGTGGGACGCCGCGCTCGACCGCGCCGAGTGGCAGGACTGGCTGGCATCCACCGAGCGGTTCGGCATGCTCGCGGTCAACAACCTCGAACCGGCCCAGGCCCCGCTGGTGCTGCCCACCCACTTCACCGTCGCCGGCGAGGAACTGCTCATCCACCTGGCCCGACCGAACCCGGTCTGGCCGCACCTGGAGGCGGCCCCCGAGGTACGGCTGGTCGTGATCGGCGACTACTCCTACATCCCGACGTACTGGCGGGCCAAGGCCGGCGGGCCCGACGAGGACGGCGTGCCGACCAGCTACTACACCACGGTGCAGTTCGTGTGCCGACCCACCGTGGTCGACGACCCCCAGGGCAAGGCGGAGATCCTCGCGGCCCAACTCGCCGACTTCCAACCCGAAGGCCGCCACGCCCCCGTGGCCGTCGACGCAGAGCCGTACGGGCGGATGCTGCCCGGCATCCGGGGCGTCCGGCTGACCGTGCTGCGGGTCGACGCCAAGTTCAAGTACGACGACCACAAACCCGTCGAGCACCGGGAACGCGTCATCGGCCACCTCGAACAACGCGGCCACGGGCTCGACACCGGGGCCGCGACACAGCAACGGCGGCGCCTCGCCGCGGTCGGTGACTGGCAGACCCACCGGGACCGGCCATGACCGTGACGTACTGAATGGGGACGGCAAAGCTATGAGGGAACAAGGCAGCTGCGGCCAGGCCCCGGCGCGCGAGGGGGCCCGAGCCCACCCACAAACTTTGATCATCCAGGAAGGCCGCCCTGACCATCGTCCGGGCCAGCCGTTGAATGTGCCGGTCATCCTCGCATCCAACTTTCGGGCCGGACCGCCGAGCATCGAGGGATCAGGTCGTGAGTACTCGAGGGACGACGGCACTCCCGCATGGGAGGCGTTGGAAGACATCGTGGGCCGCTTGGAGGATGGGTCCGCCGTCCTCTTCTCCTCCGGCATGGCCGCCATCGCGGCGGTCCTCGATCTGCTGCCCCTAGGAGCAACGGTCGTCACGCCCGTGGACTGCTACTCAGGCGTGAGGGCACTGCTGTCGGACGGTGACGCCATCGGGCGCTGGAAGCTGCGGACGGTCGACATGACACGGCCGGACACGGTGAAGGACATGCTGTCCGAAGCCGACCTGCTGTGGCTCGAGACGCCCAGCAACCCACTGTTGGACCTGGTCGATATCCGTGACCTCGCTACGGCGGCCCGTGGACTTGGTGTGGCCGTCGCCGTCGACAACACGTTCGCTACCCCGCTGCTACAGAACCCGCTGGCGCTCGGTGCTGACTTCGTGGTGCACAGCGCGACCAAGTTCATCGGCGGCCATTCTGACCTGCTGCTCGGCATCGCCGTCTGCAAGGAACCCGCGCAACGTGAACTCCTGATCCGCCGACGCGAGGTCGCCGGAGCGACCCCCGGCGCACTCGAATGTTTCCTCGCGCTGCGCGGGATCCGCACCATGAGCGTGCGGCTGGTCCAGTCACAAGACAACGCCGCCGAGCTCGCCCGTCGGCTCTCCGAACATCCGGCCGTTGCCCGGGTCCGCTACCCGGGCTTGCCCACACACCCCGGTCACGACATTGCGGCAGCGCAGATGAACGGCTTCGGAGGAGTGTTGAGCTTCGAACTGGCGGAAGCTGCCACCGCCGATGCCGTCTGCGCCGCAGTCCGCATCATTCATTCGGCGACCAGCCTCGGTGGGGTGGAAAGCACCATCGAGCGACGTGCCAAGCTGCCCGGCCAGGAGCACGTACCGCCCGGGCTGCTGCGGCTCAGTGTCGGTTGCGAACACATAGAAGACCTGTGGCGCGATCTTCTCGAAGCCCTCCCAGCCGCGAACATCGCCACCGCCGGCGAGCACAACATCGCGCTGCGGGCTTGAAGGGCTGTGCCAGCGACGCGTATGCCCGGGTTTCACGACCAGGGCCATCCGGGTCGATAGGGGCGACGGGGTCGGTGGGCGGGATCGCTGGGAGCACCTCCACAGGCCGCTGCTATCCGCGGCGGCTCAGCCGCCCGGCCAAACTCTCGGAAACGATCACCTCGAATGAAGCCGGACGAGCATCCCATTCACCAGCCGTCTTTCGGGATTCGCAGCGATCTTTTTGTCTTGCTACGCTGAGTGCCCGCGCGTGTCGTCTTGGTGCGACCGGTGGGCGCCGTGATGCGGGCCCAGCCTTGCGTACTCAGCCTTGGTTGACCGCCGGGTGGCACGCGGCGAGAACGCCACGAAACATTCCCGACGGTAAGTGGTCTGACCTCCGTCAGGATGCCCTACACTATCGCACAGTACGTCTGCGTGTAACGGTGGATAAGGATATCATGACGAACATGGACAAAGGGGTGCAGAGTGGTGCCGGGGGGCCCGCTTGGCACGCCGTCGGACAGGGAGGCCTGAACTCGCGGATCCGCGGCGAGATTCTTCGGGTGCTCAAGGAGCGGCGCCTGAAGCCCGGTGACCAGCTTCCCCCCGAGCGTGAACTCGCCGCCGCCCTCCGCGTGAGTCGGCCGTCGGTACGCGAAGCGGTGCGGTCCCTCGAGGCCGAAGGCGCGCTCGTCGTCAAACATGGTCAGGGTGTCTTCGTCGCCGAGCCGGCATCGCGGCGCCAGATCAGGGCGGCC
>NZ_JAPDPH010000370.1 GCF_026013475.1 Micromonospora yasonensis
GCCGAGGGCGAAGAAGTCGTCGTCCGGCTGGACCGCCGGCACCTCCAGCAGTTCCGCCCAGACCCGGCAGATCCGCTCCTCCAGCGGGCTGGGCCGGCCGGCGTCGTCCGCCGGGGCCGGCCCGTCGTCCCGCGCCGCGCCGGCCTCCGCGGCCGCGAGGGCCCGGTCCAGGTCGACCTTGCCGTTGCCGCTGAGCGGCAGCCGGTCCAGCAGGTGGATCCGCGCCGGCACCAGGTACGCGGGCAGCCGCTCCCGCAGGTAACCGGCGAGCGAGGCGGGATCCGGCGCGCCGCCCTCCCCGGGCACCACGATCGCGACCAGCCGACGCTGCCCGCCCGGCACCTGCTGGGCGGTGACGGCGCAGTCGCGCACCCGGGGGTGGGTCCGCGCGACCGCCTCGATCTCGCCCGGCTCCACCCGGAACCCCTGCACCTTGACCTGCCGGTCCTCCCGGCCGAGGAACTCGATGGTGCCGTCCGGCCAGTACCGGCCGAGGTCGCCGGTGCGGTACAGCCGCTCCCCGGTGGCCAGGTCGGTGACGAACCGCTCGGCGGTGCGCTCCGGGTCCCGCCAGTAGCCCTCGGCCAACCCGGCCCCGCCGATGTAGATGCCGCCGACCGCCCACGGTGGACGTAGCCGGAGCCGGTCGTCGAGCACCCGCATGGTCTGGTTCGGCAGCGGCCGCCCGTACGGGATGCTCCGCCAGGCCGGTTCGACCGCGCCGATCTCGTAGCTGTTGGACCAGATCGCCGCCTCGGTGGCGCCGCCCAGCGCGGTGACCCGGGTCCCCGGCCAGGTCTCCCGGAGCCGGCCGGGCAGGGTGGTGGGCACCCAGTCCCCGCTGAGCAGGAACGCCCGGACCGGCGGCCGTTGCCCGGCGGATCGGGTGGCCACCACCTCGACCAGCATCTGGGCCAGCGCGGGCACCGAGTTCCAGACGGTCGCGCCGTGCCGGGTGGCCGCGTCCGCCCAGCCGAGCGGGTCGGGGCGGCTGCTTCCGGCGGGCAGCACCAGGGTGGCGCCGGCCGCCAGGGTGCCGAACACGTCCCAGACGGAGAGGTCGAAGCTGAGCGAGGAGATGCCGAACACCCGGTCGTCCGGGCCCAGCCCGAACCGCCGGTTGATGTCCGCCACCGTGTTGAGGGCGGCCCGGTGCGCCACCGCGACCCCCTTCGGCCGCCCGGTGGAGCCGGACGTGTAGATCACGTACGCCAGATCGGTCGCCGCCCCGCCCGGCGTGACCGGCTCGTCGGTCGGCGCGAGGCGGTCCACCTCGATCGCCGGCACGGCCCGCCCGGCCAGGTCGGCGGGCCGGTGCGACTGGAGCAGCACCACCCGGGCCGCGCACTCGTCGAGCAGGTGGCCGATCCGCTCGGCCGGCAGCGCGACGTCGACCGGGCAGTAGGCGGCGCCGGCGCGCAGCACGCCCAGGACGGCGACCACCTGCTCCCAGCCCTTGCCCATCACCACCGGGACCAGGTCGCCCGAGCCGACGCCGTGCCGGCGCAGCGCCGCCGCCACCGCAGCCGAGGCCGCCGCGAGCTCCCGGTAGGTGAGCGTCCGGGTGTCGGTGACCACCGCCGGGTGGTCCGGCCGTTCGGCGGCCCGACGCAGGAAACCGTCCTCCAGCCGGCCGGCCGGCAGTGGCCCGGCGGGGGCGTTGTCCCGGGCCACCACCGCGCGGTGCGTCGGCGGCACCGGCTCCGGGGCCGCACCGGTCTCGCCGAGCGCCCGCACGATCCGCCCGTACGCCTCGAACGCCGCCGCCGGCAGCCCGTCCGGGAAGGCGTCGTCGACCACGTCCCAGATGCAGTCCACGCCCCCGTCCGGGGCGTCCTGGAGCTGGTTGTCCACCAGTACCTGCGGGGTGCGCAGGTGGCTGTCGACCTGGCGGCAGACCGGCCGGCCGATCGCGTCCCCGCCCGGCCGGCGCGGCGCGAGCATGCTGTTGAAGACGTACGGCAGGGCGGCCCGGCTGGTCCAGCCGCGCCGGGCGGCCAGCTCGCGGGTGACCCGTACGGCGGTGACGTCGCTGTGCGCCATGTCCCGCCAGAGCTGGCGCTGCAACTGCCGGGCCCGCTCCCAGAAGTCGTCGCCCGCCCGCAGGTCCACCTCGAGCGGCAGGGTGGCGCTGAGCTGACCGACCACTCCGGACAGCTCGGGGTGCAGGGTGGGCAGGTTCTGGTGCAGCACGTTGAGACAGAACCGGGGCTGTGTGGCCCAGCCGCCGAGCACCTCGGCGAAGACCTGGAGCAGCGCGGTCGGGGGCAGCACCCGCTGGCGCCGGGCCGCGAGGCAGAGCTGATCCCACTCTGCCCGGTTCAGGTGACAGACCCGGCGGACCAGCCGGACCGGGTCGATGCCGGCCAGTGGCCGGGCCAGCGGCAGCTGCGGCGCGTCCGGCAGGCCGTCCAGCCGCTGCTCCCAGTACCGCCAGTGCTCCCGGTACGGCTCGGTGTCCTGCCAGGCCACCAGCTCCCGGACGCTTTCCCGGAAGGTCCGGGCCACCGGTGGCAGCGCGACGTCGAGGTCCTGGTAGAGCTGCCACCACTCGCCGAGCAGGTGGCGGGTGCTGCCGGAGTCGAGCAGCAGCAGGCTCATCGCCAGGTGCAGCCGCCAGCGGTGCCGGCGCAGCCGCTGGGCGACCACCTGGAACAGCGGCCACCCGGTCGGGTCCACGCCCTGCTCGGCGATCCGCTCCCGGACCGCGCGCAGCGCCGCCTCCCGGTCGCCGGGCGGCCGTCCGGTCAGGTCGGTCACCGCCAGCGGGAACGGCGTCACCCGGGGATCGGGCAGCACCCGCTGGCCGCCGTCGGCCAGGATCACCGTGCGCAGGTGCTCGTGCCGGTCGATCAGCCGGTCGACCGCCGCGCGCGCCCGGTCCGGGTCGAAGTCGACCACGTCCAGCTCGACGTACATGGTGGGCCGGAACCCGCCGAGTTCGATCAGCGGACTGCTGCCGACGAGGTAGCCGGCCTGGAGGTCGGTCAGCGGGAAGGTGCGCCACGACTCGGGGTCCGTCGTCACTGGGGCCTCCGGCGGGTACGGGTGTCGGTAGGGGTTCTCCGGGTGCTTCCGCCGCCGGCCCGGTGGGCGGGTCTGGCCTGGTCGGCGGCGTTTCGTGGGCCCCGGGACCGGGCCCGAGTCCGCCTAGAGGGTGCGCCCGCGCGGGCGTGCTGTCTTCGCGCAGATTGCTGTTCCCGCAGCGCGCCGGCACCGCGCGCCGGGGCCCCTGCGCCGGCCGGCGTCCGGGTGCGCGGCCCGGTGGCGCGTGGTGGTCGCGGCCGGGGACCCGGAGTCGGTGGATTGTCCACCCGGGACGCCGCCGGATCACCTCCCAGATTGCCCAGATTCGGCGCTTGTGACCCGCTTCCCCGGCTGCCTATCGTGCGATCACCGCCCGACCGTCGAGGGAGCGTACGCCCATGACTCTCACCGCCTCCGCCGCGCCACCGGAGACCGCGCCGCCCGCCCCCGGCCTGGGCGGCCCGGGCGCGGCCGACGTCGTGGACCGGCACCTGGCCGCCGCGACCGAGCTGGAGCAGGCCGTCTGGGCGGACGCCCGGTCCGCGCCGACCCGGCTGCGGGCCGCCGCCGGCCTGCTGCTGGCCGCCGTGGTCGCCACCGGACTGGACTGGGCGGCGTCGCTGGCCTGGCTGCGCGGCGAGACCGACGCGGGCGACGGTACGCGGGTGCCGGCCGACGCGGCCGGACCGGCCGTCGAGGGGCGGTTCGCCGCGGAGACCGCCTTCCTGCGCAACGAGGCGGAGTGGACAGCCTGGTACCGGCGGACCCGCGAGGAGGCGCTGGCCGCCGGCACCGGGCTGGGGGAGTGGCGGGCGCACCTCGCCGACACCCTCGCCGACCTGCGCCGGCGGGAACGCGCCGGCCGGCTGGACACCCCTGCCGGGA
>NZ_JAPDPH010000371.1 GCF_026013475.1 Micromonospora yasonensis
GTCTGCGGGCAGGTCGTCGTTCGCGGCTCGGCGGGGCGTGCCGCCCGGGCTGCGGGTCAGCCTCAGCGCCGACGAGGAGACGGTCCGCACCGCGCTGCGCGCCCTGGCCCGACTGCTGCCGTCCTGACCGGGCGTCAGCGCCGCGCGCCGGTGGGCCGGGCACCGCACGTCCACGGGCCAGGTGTGCCGTAACCGTCGTCCGGTTGGGGCCGGGGCGATCCGCGCCGGCAGAGCCGGTCAGGTCAGCGCGCCCTGGGCGCGAAGGTGGTCGAAGATGAGCTGGTCGACCGGGGAGACCCGGGGCCGGTCCGGGTAGCCGAGCCAGGCCAGTTCCTCGATCTCGCTCGCCGGCCGGAGCGTGCCCTGGTAGTCGGCGGCGTAGCAGGTCATCCGTACCAGCGTCCCGGCCGCCTGGCCGTGCGCCTCGGCCGAGAACGTGCCGACGGGCGTGACCGACTCCGGCACGATCGCGACGTCCAACTCCTCGCGGATCTCCCGGACCAGGGTCTCCACGTCGGTCTCGCCCGCCTCCCGCTTGCCGCCGGGCAGGTACCAGACGTCCTTGCCCCGGGACCGGGTGCTCAGGATGCGGCCGTCCTCGATCCGGATCCAGGCCACCTTGTCGATCTCGCGCACGTCCCTCCCCAGGCTCGGCTGCGGCATCACGATAGCCAGGGCGGCGGCGGCACCTGGTGCCGGGTCAGCCACCGATCGGCGCGCCGCGCCATCCTGCGCCAGCCGCGCCGTGGCCGCCGCCCCCACTCGGCGGCGCCCCTCGGTACGCTCGGCGCATGGCCCGTACCACCCATCCCGGCGCCTGCCCGTTGGACTGCCCGGACACCTGCGTCTGGCAGCTCACCGTGGAGGACGGTCGGGCCGTCGCGCTGCGCGGCGACCGCGACCACCCGTTCACCCGGGGCGCGCTCTGCGGCAAGGTCAACCGCTACCTCGACGCGGTCAACGGCCCCGACCGGCTGACCACCCCGTACGTCCGGACCGGGCCGAAGGGCGTCGGGCGGGTCTCCTACCGGCCGGCGAGCTGGGACGAGGCGCTCGGTCTGGTCGCCGCCGGGCTGCGCGCCGGCATCGAGCGGCACGGCCCGGAGTCGGTCCTCCCCTACTACTTCGCCGGCACGATGGGACACGTGCAGGGCTGGACGATGGGGCCGCGGCTCTTCGCGTACCTGGGCGCGTCCCGGCTGGACACCACCATCTGCACGGCGGCGTCGCGGGCGGCGCTGGGCTCGATCTACGGCGGCTCGGTCGGCTTCGAGCCGGAGTCGATCGTGGCGGCGCAGCTGATCGTGCTCTGGGGCGCGAACCCGCTCGCCACCAACCTGCACCTGTGGCCGTTCGTGCAGCAGGCCCGGGAGCGCGGCGCGTACCTGGTCACCATCGACCCGCTGCGCACCGAAACGGCGGCGCGCAGCGACGAGCACGTGGCCCCGCTGCCCGGCACCGACGCGGCGCTGGCGCTGGGTTTGATGCGCGCCGTCGCGGACGCGGGCGCGGTCGACGAGCAGTGGCTGGCCGCGCACACCGTCGGCTGGCCCGAGCTGGCCGCCCGGCTCGCCGAGTGGCCGGTCGAGCGGGCCGCCGCCGCGTGCGGGCTGCCCGTCGAGGTGGTCCGCCGGCTCGGCGAGCGGATCGCCACCACCCGGCCCACCGCCGTCCGCGTCGGCCTGGGCCTGCAACGGCACCACGGCGCGGGCCAGGCGATCCGCGCGATCTGCGCGCTGCCGCTGCTCACCGGCGACTTCCGGTACCCGGGCGGCGGCGCGCTCGTCTCGACCAGCGGGCACCACCCGATCGACGAGGGCCCGGTCATCCGGCCACCGGGCATGCCCGCACCACGCGCCCGCACGCTCAACATGAGCCGGCTGGCCGCGGTGCTCACCGGGGAGGCCGACCCGCCGGTGACCTCCCTCATGGTGTTCAACGCCAACCCGGCCGCCACCGCCCCCGACCAGAACCGGCTGCTCGCCGGACTGCGCCGCGCCGACCTGCACACCGTGGTGCTGGAGCAGCGCTGGACCGACACCTGCGACTACGCCGACGTGGTGCTGCCGGCGACCATGCAGCCGGAGCACCTCGACCTGATCTCCTCCTACGGGCACCACTACACGACGCTGAACCTGCCGGCCACCGAGGCACCCGGCGAGGCGCTGCCGAACACCGAGATCTTCCGCCGGATCGCCGTCGCCCTCGGCCTCGACCATCCCCGACTGCGGGACAGCGACGAGGAGCTGGCCCGGCAACTGCTGCGGGACTCCCCGGTCAGCTTCGAGGAGCTGCGCGAGCGGACGTACGCCCGGACCACCGGGGTGGCGGTCGGCTCGGCCCCGTACGCCGAGGGCGGTTTCCCCACCCCCGACGGCCGGGCCCGGCTGCACGACCCGTCGTTGGCCCGGCTCGGGGTCGATCCCCTGCCCGGGTTCACCCCGCCGGTGGAGGCCGGCGACCCGGCGCTGGCCCGCCGGTTCCCGCTGGTGCTCCTCGCCCCGGCCGGGAAGTTCCTGATGAACTCCACCTTCGCCTCGCTGCCCTGGCACACCCGGCGGACCGGTCCGCCGCGGGTGCACCTGCACCCGGACGACGCGGCGGCACGCGGCCTCGCCGACGGCGACGCGGTACGCGTGCACAACGACCGGGGCGCCTTCCTGGCGGCGGTGGCCGTGGACGACGCGACCCGGCCCGGGCTGGCCTTCACCTACAAGGCGTACTGGGCACGGCTGAGTCCGGGCCGGGCGACCGTCAACGCGGTCACCGCGGTCCGCGACACCGATCTGGGCGGCGGGCCGACGTTCCACGACTGCCGGGTCGAGGTCGAGCCGGTGCCGGCGGAGCTGCTGACCGTCGACCCGCCCGCCGACGCGGCGGCCGTACCGGCCGCCGCCGCCACCTTCCTCGCCATGACGTGAGCCCGCCGGTCCCGGCACTGGCCCCGACAAGATCCGTTACCGTGGCCGCATGGGCAAGCCGACGCGTTGGGTGACCGAGACCAAGCCGGGACACTCGCAGTGGTATATCGACCGGTTCCGCCGGCTGGCCGCCGAGGGTGCCGACCTGGCCGGCGAGGCCCGGTTCGTGGACGCCCTCGTCCCGCCGGGCGCCCGGATCCTGGACGCGGGCACCGGCACCGGCCGGGTCGCCGCCGTGCTGGCCGCCCGCGGCCACACCGTGGTGGGCGTGGACGCCGACCCGGTCCTGATCGAGGCCGCCCGCGCGGACCATCCCGGCCCGCGCTTCCTGGTCGCCGACCTCGCCGAGCTGGACCTGGCCGGCCAGGGCGAGCCCGAGCCGTTCGACGCCGCAGTGATCGCCGGCAACGTGATGGTCTTCGTGGCCCCGGGCACCGAATCGGCCGTGCTGGCCCGGGTCGCCGCGCACGTCCGGCCGGACGGCGTGGTGGTGGTCGGCTTCGACACCCGGCGGGGCTACCCGCTCACCGACCTCGACGCCGACGCGGTGGCGGCCGGGCTGCGGGTGGAGCACCGCTTCGCCACCTGGGACCTGCGCCCCTGGCAGGACGACGCCGAGTGGGCCGTCACGGTGCTGCGCAAGCCGGCGCGCTGACGGTCGGCGGGTCAGGCCGGGGCGGCGACGGCGCGGGCGGCGGCCGGGTCGAGCGGGCTGCCGGCCGGAACCAGGCCGACCAGGCCCGCCGGCAGCCGTGCCGGCCGGACGCCGGGGTAGCCCAGCATGCCGAGCACGTCCGCGCCGGAGAGCACGTATCGCCGGCCGAGGTCGGTGACCACGCTGACCGCGCCGCCGGTGGCGCCCGGCGCCGCCACCGACTCGACCACCGCTCC
>NZ_JAPDPH010000372.1 GCF_026013475.1 Micromonospora yasonensis
GCGGGCCGGCGACCGACCACCGGTCCGCGGCGCGGACGCCGACCGGCCCGGCAGCGGGCTGGCCGCCAACCGGACGCGCCGCGCCGGCCGACCGAGCCGACGCAGGCCACACCACGGCGGGCGCCGCGACCGGGCGGTGCCGCGCCGAGCCACCCGTGCCATGGCCGCCGCGCCCAGGGTCACCCGAACCCGTGTCGGCCCGGACGAGGTCGGCCGACGCAGGCTCGACGGACGCCACGGCGACGAGCAGCAGGGCGCAGAGGGCCGGGACGGCCCGGCGCAGGAGGTTCGGCACATCCGGCACGCTGCCCCACGTCCACCGTCCTCGGCCAGCGTCACCGGCGACCACTGTGGACATCGGTCCCGCTGTGGACGGGCCCCACGCGGGGAGTTGATCTGGTATGCCTCCCGCCTATGCTGACCGGGTGAAGGACTGGTACGCCTGGCACGCCGACTACGACCAGCCGGAATCGGCCCTGTCCCGGCGGGTGGCCGAGGTGCGGTACCGGATCCGGGAGGCGCTGGACCAGGCGCCGCCCGGCCCGCTGCGGGCGATCAGTCTCTGCGCCGGGCAGGGGCACGACCTGATCCCGGTGCTCGCCGGTCACCCCCGCCGCGACGACGTGACCGCCCGCCTGGTCGAACTGGATCCGCGCAACGCCGACGTGGCCCGCCGGGCCGCCGCCGAGGCCGGGCTGACCGGGGTGGAGGTGGTGGTCGGGGACGCGGCGTGCACCGACCAGTACGCCGACCTCGTCCCGGCGGACCTCGTGCTGGTCTGCGGCGTCTTCGGCAACATCGCCGACGCGGACGTCCGGAGCACCGTCCGGCATTGCGCCGCGCTCTGCGCGACCGACGGCACGGTCTTCTGGACCCGGCACCGCCGCGCCCCGGACCTGGTGCCCGCCATCTGCGAGTGGTTCGCCGAGGAGGGGTTCGCACCAGTCGCGGTGACCAGCCCCGCGGACGGGGTCGGGGTGGGTGTGCACCGCCGCACCGGCCCGCCTCGCCCGCTGGAGAGCGGCGCGACCATGTTCGAGTTCGTCAGCCCCACCCCTGAGCAGACGCTCAGCGGACGGCCCGAGGGAGAGCCCGCGAGATGACCACTGTGGACGACATCAGCAGCCCCTCCCGGGTCGCCGGGCCGGACGAGGCGATCAGTGCCGAGGAACTCCAGCTCGCCGCGCGCAACCACGGCATCCCGCTGGAGGCGCTGCGCTACGACGTGACCCCGGCCGGCCTGCACTACCTGCTCATCCACTACGACATCCCGGATGTCGACCCGGCGACGCACGTACTGAGCGTGGACGGGGCGGTGGACAGGCCGCTGCGCCTGGATCTGGCCGCGCTCCGCGAGCTGCCCCAGGTCACCCAACGGGTAACGCTGGAGTGCGCCGGCAACGGGCGGGCGCTGCTGCACCCGCGCCCGGTCAGCCAGCCGTGGCTGGTGGAGGCGGTGGGCAACGCCGAGTGGACGGGCACCCCGCTGGCGCCGCTGCTGCGCGAGGCCGGGCTGCCCGCCGACGCGGTCGACGTGGTCTTCACCGGCGCCGACCACGGGGTGGAACGCGGTGTCGAGCAGGACTACCAGCGGGCCCTGCCGGTCGCCGACGCGCTGCGCGAGGAGGTGCTGCTCGCGTACGAGATGAACGGCGCTCCGCTGCTGCCGCAGCACGGCGCCCCGCTCCGGCTGATCGTGCCCGGCTGGTACGGCATGGCGCACGTGAAGTGGCTGCGGAACGTCCGGGTGCTCACCGAGCCGTTCGACGGCTATCAGAACACGGTGGCGTACCGGCTGCGCCGCGACGCCGACGACCCGGGGGTGCCGGTGACCCGGATCGAGCCCCGTGCGCTGGTGCGCCCGCCGGGGTTCCCGGACTTCATGTCGCGTACCCGGGTGCTGCGGCCCGGGCCGGTCATCGTGGACGGTCGGGCCTGGTCGGGTCACGCGCCGGTGACGGCCGTGGAGGTGACCTTCGACGGCGGCACGAGCTGGATCCCGGCGACGCTGGCCGAGCCAGCCGGGGGCGAGTGGGCGTGGCGGCGCTGGCACGTCGAGTGGCATCCGACGCCGGGGCGGTACGTGCTGGGCGCGCGGGCGACCGACGCCTCGGGGCGGACCCAGCCGGTCGAGCAGCCGTGGAACCGGGGCGGGTTCGCCAACAACCTGGTGCAGCGGGTCGAGGTGATGGTGCTGGCGCAGTGATCCGCCGTCGGACGCCGGGGCGCTTAGCCGCCCCGGCGTCGGAAACGGGTCAGCTGCCGAATCCGGAATCTGCGGGAAGGGAGATGTCGGGCTTTTCGAGCTCTTCGACGTTGACGTCCTTGAACGTCATGACCCGGACATTCTTCACGAAGCGCGCCGGGCGGTACATGTCCCACACCCAGGCGTCGTGCATCTCGACCTCGAAGTAGACCTCGCCGTCCGAGTTGCGTACGTGCAGGTCTACCTGGTTCGCCAGGTAGAACCGGCGCTCGGTCTCCACCACGTAGGAGAACTGGCGGACAATGTCGCGGTACTCCCGGTAGAGCTGCAGCTCCATCTCGGTCTCGTACTTCTCGAGATCTTCCGCGCTCATCGCACTCCGCCTTCCATGACCACATCTTCCCCCACCGGCGCCGGGGGTCGCGGCTGCTCGCCCAACGCCACGCCGACGGTACCCCCTGACGCGTCGGAGCGCTCCATCGGCTCGTCCGGGCCGCCGAGCGGAAGCTCCGCCGGGGCCACCGGCCGCCGGGCTCGGGGCGGGGCAGCGTCCCGGCCCGAGATGGCGGCCACGTTCACGTACGAGAAGCGGTGTTCCCGGCACGGGCCGAGCTCCCGTAGCGCGGCGGTGTGCTCGGTGGTGATGTAGCCCTTGTGCTCGGCGAAGCCGTAGCCCGGGTACCGCTCGTCCAGCTCCACCATGATCCGGTCCCGGGTGACCTTGGCCAGCACGCTGGCCGCGGCCACGCAGGCGGCCACCCGGTCCCCCTTCCAGACCGCCAGCCCCGGCACGTCCAGCCCGTCGACGCCGAAGCCGTCGGTCAGCACGTACTCGGGACGGGTGGTCAGCGAGGCGAGCGCCCGGCGCATCGCGGCCAGGTTGCACACGTGCAGCCCGCGCGCGTCGACCTCCTCGGCGGGGATGATCACCACCGCGTACGCCAGGGCCCGCGCCACCACCTCGTCGTAGATCCGCTCCCGGCTGGCCGGGGTGAGCAGCTTCGAGTCGGCCAGCCCCTCGATCTCGCCGCGCCGCCCCTCGGGCAGCACCGCCGCGGCGGCCACGAGCGGTCCGGCGCAGGCGCCCCGGCCGGCCTCGTCGGCCCCGGCCACGTGCCGGAAGCCGCGCCGTTGCAGGGCCCGTTCGAGGGCGTAGAGGCCGGCCTCGCGGCGGACCACCGTACGCGGAGGCGTCAGCACGGCGCACCCCCGGAGGCGGTGGCGGCCAGCGTGGCGGCAAGGCGGTCCGGCAGGTCCGGCGGGTAGTAACGCTCGGTCGTCGCGGCCAACTCGTCCACCGACCACCAGCGATGGCCGTGCACGCTGGCCCGCTCGATCTCGTCGAAGCCCGTCGTGTCGACCTCCCAGGACGCCACCCGGGCCAGGAAGAACTCCTGCTCCTGCCGGTACCAGACCCCGTCGAAGGGGAACTCGACCGTCTCGGACCAGACCGGCGCGCCCAGCTCGGCCGGCGCGAGCCGCAGCCCGGTCTCCTCGGCCAGTTCCCGGGCCGCGCCCTCGGCGGGGGTCTCCCCGGCGTCGAGCCCGCCACCCGGGGGGGGGTCGGAAGAGCGTCGGGTAGGGGGAGA
>NZ_JAPDPH010000373.1 GCF_026013475.1 Micromonospora yasonensis
GTCGAGCACCACGCCGACGGCCAGGATCAGCAGGATCGAGGCGACGAACCCGCCGACGTTGACGATCCCGGTGGCGTGCCGATCCGGTGCACCGGGTTGAACGTGCGCGCGTAGTCGAAGCCGATCATCGAGCCGGGGCCGTTGACCGCGAGCACCACCACCAACGCCACCAGCAGCCAGTGCGGCGCGCGGCCCGGCCAGGCCAGCACCACCGCCCAGGCCGCCGCGGTGGCCGCGGTGATCGCGAAGACCACCACCGAGCGGTGGAACGGGTGCCGGGCGCACACGTGCGCGATCACCGGCCCGCAGACCAGGGTCACCACGGTCATCAGGGTGAGCAGGGACGCTGCCGCGGTCGGCGAGAAACCCTGCCCCTGGACCAGGAACGGGTAGCCCCAGAGCAGGGCGAACACCGATCCGGAGAACTGGGTGACGAAGTGGGCCCAGAGCCCGAGCCGGGTGCCCGGCTGGGCCCAGGCGTCGGCGAGCTGGCGGCGTACGGTGGCCAGTTCGGCCGCGACGGCGGTGGGGTGCGCGGCGTGCGGGGTGTCCCGGACCGCGGCGAGGACGAGCAACAGCACGGTCGCGCCGAGCGCCGCGGCGGTGAGGAACGCCGGCGTCCAGCCGGCCCGGTGCAGCAGCGCCACCAGGGGTACGGCGCCGAGCACCGCCCCGAACTGCCCGATGGTGCCGGTGAGCTGCACCAGCAGCGGGTTGCGCCGCCCCGGGAACCAGAACGCCACGATCCGCAGCACGCTGATGAAAGTCATCGCGTCGCCGAGGCCGACCAGCACCCGGGCGACGACGGCGAGGCGCACGTCGGTGGCGACGGCGAAGCAGAGTTGACCGGCCACCATCAGCACCCCGCCGGCCAGCAGCAGCCGGCGGGAGCCGAACCGGTCGAGCAGCACCCCCACCGGCACCTGCATGGCCGCGTACACGGCGAGCTGGGCGACGGAGAACATGGCCAGTGCCGCGGCGTTGATGTGGAACCGCTCGGCGGCGTCGACCCCGGTGACGCCGAGCGAGCTGCGGTGGAAGACGGCGGCCACGTACGCGGTGACCGCGACGGCGTAGACCAGGGCGGCGGGGCGCTTGGCAGTGCTCACCGCAGCGTCCGCAGCACGGTCGCGGCGTGGTCGATGTGCGCGGCGACCGCGTCCAGGAAAACCTGCGGATCGTCACCGTCGAGGGCGGCGACCTGGGCGGCGTGCTCGGCGAGGACCACCTCGGCCCAGCCGGGCGAGAGCCGGAATCCGGCCTCCCCCATCCGGATCTGCCGGTCGCGCAGCCGGTGGTACAGCTCGGCGAGGATCTCGTTGCCGGCCGCCTCCACCACGGTGGCGTGGAAGGCCCGGTCGGCGGCCATCAGGGCGGTGACGTCCCCGGCGGCGTGCGCCCGGCGCATCTCGTCCAGCCGGCGGGCCAGGTCGGCGCGGAGGTCGGCGCGGCGCGGCCAGACCTGCTCGGCGGCGTGCAGCTCCACCAGGCGGCGGGCCTCGATGACGTCGGCGATCTCGCGGGCCGACACCGGCCGGATCAGCGCGCCGCGCTTCGGGTAGAGCTTGACCAGTCCCTCGGCCTCCAGGCGCAGCAGCGCCTCCCGGACCGGGGTGCGGGACACCCCGGTCGCCTCGGCGATCTCGCCCTCGCTGACCAGCAGGCCGCCCGGGTAGACCTGCTCCAGGATGGCGCGCTTGAGGTGCTGGTACGCCCGCTCGGCCGCGGACGGTCCGGCGGCCCGCGCGGTGGTGCCGGCGGCACTGGGATGCGTCATGTATCTATGGTGCGTCCCAGCTCGTCCCCGCCCGTCCCACCCCCGGTGGACGTGGCCCACGCCACCCCCGCCGAACCGCCGCGATCCCGGTCAGCGGGGGACGATCACCCCGGTGCCGTCCACGGTGAACCGGGTCCGGTACGGGGCGCCGAGCGTGTCGAGGAGGTCGGCGAGCCAGCGGGCCTCGGCCGGGTCGGCGGGCTGCAGCCGCATCCGACGCATCCGGACCGGGACGAGCCGCAGCCGGCGCAGCTCACCGGTCTCCGCGTCGAGGGTGGGCAGGTGCAGCAGGCGCAGCTCCGGCCGGTACTCCTCCTGCCCGCCGATGCCCTCGTAGTCGTCGATCAGGTCGCCACAGCCGTACAGGACCAGCCGCCCCCGGTACCGCTCGACCGGGCGGGGGTGGTGGGAGGAGTGCCCGTGGACCACGTGCACCCCGGCGTCGATCAGGGCGTGCGCGAACGCCACGTGCCCGTCCGGGACCTCGTGCCCCCAGTTGCTGCCCCAGTGCACCGAGACCAGCACCAGATCGGCCGCGCCGGCGTGGTGGGCGATCCGGTCGGCGAGCGCCTCGGCCGACGCCACCGAGGCCTCCGGCAGGTACGCCACCCCGGGCCGCCCGCCGGCTGCCGCCCAGTGCGGGAACACCCCGCTCGACGGGGCGCCCACCGACCAGACCAGCAGCCGGCGACCGCCCGGCAGGGGCACCGCGGCGGGCCGCCACGCCTCGTCGCCGTCCCGGCCCGCGCCGGCGGTCCGGATCCCCACCCCGTGCAGGGCGTCCAGGGTGTCGGCGAGCCCGGTCGGGCCGAAGTCCAGGACGTGGTTGTTGCCCAGCGCGCAGACGTCCAGCCGGGCGGCGGTCAGGCAGGCCAGGTTCGCCGGGTGCATCCGGTAGTGGATGCCCTTGCCGGGGGCGTACTCGCCCCGGCCCGTCACCGCCGTCTCCAGGTTGACGATCCGCACGTCCGGGCGCTCCGCGTCGAGCAGCCGCAACGCGTCCCCCCACGGCCACTCGGGCGGGACCGGGCGGGGCACCGGACCGGCGACCGACTCGGCCAGTTCGACGTAGCGGCGCGCGTCGGTGACGGCCTGCTCGCGCAGCCCGGGCGGCCCGGGGTGGGGCAGGATCTGGTCCACGCCCCGGCCGGTCATCACGTCCCCGGCGAGGAAGAGGGTCATCTCGGCCATGACCGACGTGTTCCCCCGGTACGCCCGGTCGCACCTGACCACGGCCGGAATCGGGCGCTTCGCGCGCCGCGGCGACCGGTCCCGCCCGGCGTCGAGGCGGCGCTGCGGATGCTGTCCGAGGTCGGTGGCGCGTCGCCGGCTGCCCCGTCAGTGGGCGGTTGAGCCGGTTTCCGACCAGAACCGCCTGACCACGGCCTCGAACTCGGCGGCCCGTTCGATCTGCGGCATGTGCCCGCAGTCGGGGAAGAGGTGGGTCCGCGCCTGCGGGAACCGGGTGCGGGCGTTGGTCAGGTGCCGTACGGGCAGGATCAGGTCGCGGTCGCCCCAGACCACCAGAGTAGGCAGGCCGAGCGCGGCCACCGCGTCGAGCAGCTCGGCCCGCCACTGCGGGCGGACGCCCCGCCAGGTGCCGAGGCTGCGGACCAGTTCCAGCATCACCCGGGCGGCGTGCGGCTGCCGGGCCGCCGCGAGGGCGGTGGCGATCCGCGCCTCGGTGACGTACGTCGCGTCGTGGAAGATGGCCCGCTCGGTGCGGTGGGCGATCGCCGGGTGCGGGCGCAGCAGCAGCCGGGCGAACGGCAGGGCCAGCAGCCGCAGCGCGAAGGTGACCTCCTTGCCGAAGCCGGCGCTGTTGACCAGGACCAGGCTCGCCGCCCGGGTCGGGTCGGCCACGGCCAGCCGCATCGCCAACGCCCCGCCGAGGGAGTTGCCGACCAGGTGCGCCGGGCCGGTGACCCCGACCGTGTCCAGGACCCCGGCGACGGCCGACGCGAGCGCGGGCAGGGTGTGCGGCACGTCC
>NZ_JAPDPH010000374.1 GCF_026013475.1 Micromonospora yasonensis
CCGGCGTCGTTGAACAGCGGATCCACGCAGAGATCCGGCCCCCTGCCACCGAGGTGGCGGGGGGCCGGATCGTCACCGGGTCAGCTCTGGACGAAGACCGCCACGCTGCGCGCCGGCACGGTGAACGTACCGGTCACCTCATCGAACGACGCGGTACGCAGCACCGGGTCGGCCGACTCCTTCAGCACCGGGTGCAGCGCGACGTCAGCCCCGCGCAGGCCGGTCACCGTCTGTTTCGCCGCCTCCGGGGTGGCGTTGAAGACCACGGTCACCGACTTCCACTTCCCGTCCAGGCCCCGCGCGTCCAGGGTCATGGTGAGCACGCCCGGGGTCTCCTGCTCCCCGGACAGCGGGAACGCCACCCGTTGCTGCACCTGGTCGGCGGTGGCCAGCCCGAACACCGGCGAGGACGTACGGATCCGCAGCAGCTCCGCGTACCGGGCGTCGGCCAGGTCGACCGCCGCGCAGTCCGGCACCAGCTTCGGGTCGGCCAGCAGCGGCCGGGCGTACTGCCACTTGTCCTTGTTGTCCTGCTGCGGCGGGAGACCGGCGCCGAATCCGTTGCCCTGCGTGCAGTCCCAGCGGATCTGGTTGAACCAGTCGCCGGAGTTGTACGAGTTGCGGTCCAGCGACTTGGAGCGCAACCGCTCCGAGCCGGCCGTCACGAACCCGGTCCCCTGCCCCATCACCACGGTGCTCAGGGCCAGCACCTGCATCCGGGCCCGGTCCTGCGCCGAGGTGCCCTGCGGCAGCTTGTACGCCAACGCGTCGTACAGGATCTCGTTGTCGTGGGCGTCGACGTAGGTGACCGCCTCACCCGGTGCGGCGGTGTAGCCGGCCGGCGAACCGTTGTAGTCGACCTGGGCGCCGGTGACCGACTTGCCGGCGGAGTCGGTGAACCGGTAGCCGCGTAGGTTGCCGGTCAGCCCCACCTTGATCAGGTCCTGCTGGTGCAGCAGCCGGGCCTTCTGCTCCGCCGCCGAACCGTTGACGCCGTCCCCGTTCGGGTCGGTGTAGAGGCCGGAGGCGAAGCCCTGGATCCGCGGATTGCCGTCGAACGGGCCCCCACCGCGTACCGCGTCGCGGAGCCGGTCGTTGAAGGTGCCGATCCCGGTGCCGGCCATGTTGGCCTGGGTGGCCTGCACGAACCGGGCGTCGTTGGCGACCTCGCCGAAGTTCCAGCCCTCGCCGTAGAGCAGGATCTTCTTCCCGTCCACGCCGTCGCGGGCCACGGTCAGCTCGTCCAGCGCGGCGCGCACGGCCAGGATGTTCGCCTTCGGATGATGGCCCATCAGGTCGAACCGGAAGCCGTCCACCTTGTACTGCTTCGCCCAGGTGACCAGGGAGTCCACCACGAGCTTGCCCATCATGGCGTGCTCTGGCGCGGTGTTGGCGCAGCAGGTCGAGTTGGCTACGGTGCCGTCCTCCAGCAGCCGCTGATAGTAGCCCGGCACCACCTGGTCGAGCACCGACTTCGGGTCGACGCCGGCGGCCGAGGTGTGGTTGTAGACGACGTCCATCACCACGCGCAGGCCGGCCTGGTTGATCCCGGCGACCATCTGCCGGAACTCGGTGGTCCGCTTCGCCCCGGCCGGGTCGACGGCGTAGCCGCCCTCGGGCACGGTGTAGTGCAGCGGGTCGTAGCCCCAGTTGTAGCCGTCGGAGTCGGCCACCGCCGCGACGCACTTCTGCTGCTGGTCGGAGTCCGGCGGCAGCGCGGCCAGGTCGCAGGCGGGCTGGGCCTGGTCGGCCCGCTTCTCGGGGATGGTGGCGAAGTCGAACGCCGGGAGCAGGTGCAGGTAGTTGACCCCGACGTCGCCGAGCGCCTTCAGGTGCTTCATCCCGGCGGTGCCCGGGTCGGTGAAGGCGAGGTACGTGCCGCGCCGTTCGGCCGGCACCGTGCTGTCGGCCACGGAGAAGTCGCGCACCGACAGCTCCTGGATCTGCGCCTTCGACGACGGCACCGCCGCCGGCTTGCGCAGGTTCGCCCAGCCGGCCGGGGCCAGCGCCGGGTCGTTCAGGTCGACGATCTGGCTGTGCGTCGAATCCGGCGCGAGCCCCACCGAGTACGGGTCGGTCACCGAGGCGGTGACCATCTTCTGCGCCGCCGGCTGCCAGGCCTCGACGCGGTAGCGGTAGTACTTGCCGGTCCAGGACTTCGTGCCGCGCACCGACCAGACGCCGGTGCGGTCGTTCCGGCTCATCGACACCGTCCGCGGCTCGGCCGTCGGCGAGTCGAAGAGCTGGAGCGACACCGTGCGGGCGGTCGGCGCCCAGACCGCCAGGGTGGGCACCTGGTCGGCGAACGTGGGGCCGAGCTTCGCCTCGGTGGCGGACCGGTAGACGTCGTCGAGCACGCCCGGGATCTGCACCCCGGTCGCGCCGAGCAGGTGCCCCTCCGCGTCCCGCTCGGTCACCACGAGCTGGCCGCGCAGCGCCGCCGGCACCTTGGCCAGGTCGGTCCGGTCCAGGCCGAAGGCGTGGTAGGCCCAGAGCTGGGGATACGCCTGCCGCTGCGCCTCGGTGAGCCCGTTGCGCTGCGCCCGCAGCGGCAGCGTGGTGTACGTCCCGGCCAGTTCCCCGTCGGCGATGCTCAGCCCGCCGGTCGGGGCGGCGACCAGGTCGTACCGCTTACCGTCGGTCGGCCCGGTCTGCCAGGCGACGGTGGACCGGTCGATCCACTGCGCCTTCTGCTTGGTGATGTCGAGGTCCTGTGCGACGCCGGAGGAGGTCGACGGCAGCAGCCGGCCCTTGACCCCGGCGAGCAGCCAGATCTCGTGCCCGGCGGCGGCGAAGTCGAGCCGCTGGTCGTCGGGCTGGTCCTTGGTGTCGCCGTGGTGGACGATGTAGTTCAGCCCGGTGGCGCCGGCGGCGAGGGGCACCCGGAACACCGCCCCGAAGGCGTCGATCTTCTCCGGCTTGAGCGGGTTGCCCCAGTCGGTCGGGTTGGCCGCGCCGTCCCAGAGGTGCAGGCCCCAGCCGTCGTAGTTGCCGTCCGCCTTGCGCCAGTGGATGAGCGCGGTGCTCTGGTCGACCGGCGGGTCCGGCTCGCCGGTGGCCGCCTGCCGGGTCGGGTAGAGCGTCGGGTCGCCCTGCTTGACCCACACCTCACCGGTCTGGGTCACGTCGATGGCGCGGTCGTTGGGCACGTCCTTGGTGCCGTTCCTGTCCACCACGAGGAAGCCGACGGACTTAGCGCCCGGCTTCAGTTTGACCCAGGCGAACCGGCCGAAGGAGTCCTCGCCCGCGAACGGCTGCCCGTTGGGCCAGTCGGTCTGGTACGCCGGGTCGATGTCGCCCCAGGTGTAGAGGCCCCAGTCGGCGTACCCGCCGGCCGGGCGCTGGTAGTGCACGACGGCCCAGTCCCGCGACGCGCTCTGCGTCGGGGTGCCCACGGTGCCGGTGGACCGGGCGTCGGCGATCCGGCCCTTGCCGTCACGCACCACTGCCTTGTACTCGACCTTCGTCCCGCCGGGCAGGCCGGTCAGGTCGTGGTGAACGGTGTACGGAGCCCGGTGCGCGGTGCCCAGCAGGGTCCACTTGCCGCCGGGGACCCGGGCGGCGAAGGTGACGGTCGCGAGGGGGTCGCCGGTGACCTGCGCGGTGACGGCGGCCTTGGTGGCGACCGGGCCGTCGCCCGGCTCGGTGACGGTGACCTTCGGGGCGGCATCGGCCTGCGGGATCGCCCGGTCGGCCCGGAGGACCACGGCGGACATGGCCGGCAGGGCCGCGATGACGAGGGTGGCGCCAGCCGTGTAG
>NZ_JAPDPH010000375.1 GCF_026013475.1 Micromonospora yasonensis
CGTGGATGACGCCGGTCGGCTCAGGCATGGCTGGGCTCCCTCGTGGCGAAGAGTTCGGCCACCCGGTGCCGGCGCTGGTCGAGCCGGTGCAGTGGCAGGTCCAGCTCGGCGACCGCGCCGATGATCTGGTCGTACGTGGCGTCGTCGGCGAGCGGCACCAGCAGCAGCCGCCCTTCCCGGGAGACCGGCAGACCGAGCCCGGCGAGCCGGGCGGCGAGGTCTTCCGTACCCTCGCTCACCTCGACGGCGAGCACGTCGGTGGCGGAGGTCATCGCGGCGACCCGGTCGGCGCGCAGCAGCCGGCCGCCGTCGATGGCGACCAGGGTGTCGCAGATCCGCTCCACCTCGCCGAGCAGGTGCGAGCAGACCAGCACGGAGATGCCGAACTCGGTGCCGATGCGGTGGATGAGGGCGAGCATGGCGTCCCGCCCGGCCGGGTCGAGGCCGTTGGTCGGCTCGTCGAGCAGCAGCAGGTCGGGGTCGTGCACCAGGGCCTGGGCGAGCTTCACCCGCTGTTTCATGCCGGTGGAGTAGCCGCCCACGGCGCGGTGGCGCTCCTCGTGCAGGCCCACGTGGCGCAGCGCCTCGGAGGCCCGTTCCCGGGCGACCGTACGCGGCAGGCCGCTCATCCGGCCCAGGTGGGTGACCAGCTCGGCGGCGGAGAGGTCGGGCGGGAGGGCGTCGTGTTCGGGCATGTAACCGACCCGGGCCCGGACGGCCGCGGGTTCGGTGGTGGGGTCGAGGCCGAGCACGGAGACCCGACCGCTGGTCGGGGCGAGCAGGCCCAGCAGGATCTTGATGAGGGTGGACTTGCCGGCGCCGTTGGCACCGACCAGCCCGATGATCCCCGGCTCGACCGACACCGTGAGGTCGGCCAACGCGGTGACCCGGCCTCCGTACGTCTTGGTCAGCGACTCGGTCGCGAGCAGTGTCACGACGCCAGCGTAGGCACTCGGGGCAGCTCCCGGGGGCGGCTACGACCCCGGCGATTCCCTGATCCCTGGCGATCCGGCCCCTAGGTGCCACTCCCGTCGGGTGAACTGTTGGTAACCAACTTGCAACCGAAGAGGGTGCTCGGGCGTCCATCATGGGGAGCCGGCGTCGCCGACCGGGGCGCGACCGGACCAGACCGAACCCGGGGGAAACTCATGACCGTCGCGGACTGTCCCAAGGTGAGCGTGGTGGTGCCCACGCACAACTGCGGGCCGCACATCGACCGGCTCATCGCATCGCTGGCGCGCCAGTCGCTGCCGCCCGGGGAGTTCGAGGTGATCTTCGTCGACGACGGCTCGACCGACGACACACCACGGCGACTGGAGGACCTGGCGGCCACCCATCCGCACTTCCACGTGGTGCGCCAGGAGAACTCGGGGTGGCCGTCGCGGCCGCGCAACGTCGGCGTGGAACGGGCCCGGGGCGAGTACGTCTTCTTCGCCGACGACGACGACTGGTTCGCGGACGAGGCGCTCGAACGGCTGCACGCCTGCGCCCGGACGTACGACGCGGACATCGTGGTCGGCAAGATGGCCGGGCACGGGCGCAGTGTCCCGCGTGAGCTGTTCCGGAAGAACCGGTTCGACGCCACGCTCGCCAACGCGCCGTTGATCGACAGCCTGACCTGCCACAAGCTGTTCCGGCGGTCGTTCCTCGACAAGCACGAGCTGCGCTTCGCGGAGGGCCCCCACCGCCGGCTCGAGGACCACCGCATGGTGGTCCGGGCGTACCTGCTCTCCGGGCGGACCTGCGTGCTGGCGGACTACACCTGCTACCACCACTACCGCCGGACGGACGCGGGCAACGTGACGGCCAACCGGCTCGACCCGGCGGAGTACTACGCCGCGCTGCGCGAGGCGCTCGACATCGTGGACGCGCACGTCCCGCCGGGGGCGCTGCGCGACCGGCTGCACCGGCGGTGGCTGCGCAACGAGATGGTGGAGCGGTTGCGCGGGCGGCGGATGACCGACGCCCCGGAGGACTGGATCGAGCAGGTCGCCGAGGAGGTCCGGCAGATCATCCGGGAGCGGTTCGCCCCGGGCGTCGCCGCCGGCCTGCCGCCGCTGCACCGCGCCATCGCGTCCCTCGCCGAACAGGGCCGGCTCGCGGACCTGCGCCGGCTGGCCGAGTGGGAGGCGGGGGTCCGGGCGTACGCCGAGACGCCGCGCTGGGAGCTGACCGCTGCCACCCTGGCGATCACCGTCGTGGCCCAGCTCCGCGCCGGCGACCAGCCGATGCGGTTCGCCGCCGACGGTACGGAGCTGCCGCTGTTTCCGGTCGACGGCATCGAGCCGCCGCCAGGCGCCGCCGCGCCAGCCGGGCGGCCGAAGGTCGACCTGGTCGCCCGCCGGCGGGAGACCGAGGAGGAGATCTTCCTGCCGGTCACCGTCGACACCGTGCGCGTACCGGAGGGGGACGCCCTGCAGATCCGGCACCGGGCGACCGCGACGGTGGACTTCGCGGCGTTCAACGGCGGTCGAACGCGGGGCACCTGGCAGTTGAAGGCCCGGGTGACCGGCGCGGGCTGGACGCGGGACGTCGGTCTGGCGCTGCTCGTGCACTGCGCCGCCGATGGCGCCCCGCCCCGGGTGGAGGACGAGCGGACCTTCTGGTCCCGGCTCCGCCGGCTGGTGGCGCGCCGGCTGCGCCGCCGACGGCCCCGGCCGGTGCCGGCGCTGGTGCCGTAGCCGCCCGGCCACTCCGTACTCTGGCAACGGCGGGGCGGGAGTGGCACTCTCGACCGATCGCCGGCCGGCTGAGAAACTGTGGGGCCGGTCGGTGAGTTGGGGGTTCGATGAGCAACGGGTGGCTGCTTCCCGAGGACGTGCTGCGGGACGCGCCGAGCTACGCGCCGCGCACCGGTGAGCTGGCCGATCTGGAGTTGCTGCTGACCGGGGCGTACGACCCGCTGACCGGGTTCATGACCCGCGCCGACCTGGTCTCGCTGAGCCGGCGTGGCCGGCTCCACGACGGCACGCCCTGGCCGGTCGCGGTGACCCTCCAGATGCCGGCGGCGCTGGCCGCGGGGCTGGTGCTGGACGACCCGCAGCGCCGGGCGCTGGTGCTCACCGACGGCGAGGGCGCCCCGGTGGCCGCGATGGACGTCACCGACGTCTGGCCGGTCCGCGAGGGGGTCGTCGGCGTGGGCGGTGGGGTCCGCCGGCTGGGCGACGGGGGCCACGGGACGTTCCGGCGGCTGCGGCGCAGCCCGGAGGAGGTCAAGGCGCTGCTGCCCCCGGGGCGGGTGCTCGGCGTGTTCGCCGACCGTCCGCTGCACCGCCCGCAGCTCGCGCAGATCGCCCACGCCGCCCGCACGCTGGGCGCGCACCTGCTGGTGCTGATCCCGGTCGGCGAGGAGTCGGTCGGCGGGCTGCCGGCCGAGGCGCTCGTCCGCAGCGTGTTCGCCGCCCGCGACCGGATGCCCCCGGCCACCCTGGTGGCGGTGCCGCTGGCCCGTCGCCGGGACGAGATCAGCGACGCCCTGCTGCGCGCCCGGGTGGCCGCCGCCTACGGGGTGACCCACCTGCTCTCCACCGAGGGGATGCTCTCCGGCGCCGGGCTGCGGGTGCTGGTGCCCCGCGAGCTGGCGTACGACAACCGGGACGGGCAGTGGCGCTGGCGGGAGGACATCCCGCCGCGCAACCGGCGGCTGGCCCTCAGCCAGGAGGAGATCGAGGACCTGCTGGACCGGGGCTTCCCGCTGCCCGAG
>NZ_JAPDPH010000376.1 GCF_026013475.1 Micromonospora yasonensis
CAGCGCCGCCCGTACCGCGCGGTCGGCCCGGGCCTCGGCCAGGCCGGCGCGCAGGCTGGCCAGCCACCCGGGCTCGTCGTCCCCGTCCGCCGGCCGGTCACCGGGCCCGGCCGGCTCGGGCCGGTCAACCGCCGCCGGGTGCTCCGGAAACCGGGCCGCGACGGCGGCGGCGAGCAGACCCGCCGCGATGCTGGCCGCGCCCACCGCGTGGTAACCGCCGGCGGCGAAGACCGGTCCGGCCACCGCGCCGGAAGCCGCCGCCGCGAGCACCTCGGCGGTGCGGGCCCGGCCGGTGAGGCGGGCGTACCGGTCGGCGGCGCCGAGCCGGTCGAGTTCGGTGAAGACCAGCGCCTCCAGGGCACCGGAGCGCAGTGCTCCGCCGGCGCCCCAGAGCACGAACCCGACGGCGAACGCCGGGTAGGACGGCGCCAGCACCCAGAGGGCGAAGGCGACCGCGGGCAGCAGCGGGGCCAGGACGAGCAGCAGCCGCCGGGACACCGCGTCGGCCCAGGCGCCGGAGGGCACCTCCAGCAGGATGCCGGTGGCGGACCAGATGACGAACAGCGAGGAGATCTGCCCGACCGACAGCCCGGTGTCGGCGAACAGCAGCACGTACAGCGGGTAGAGCAGGACGAAGTCGGTGAGGAACGCGTACCCGTAGAGCGTCGCCGCCAGTCGGCGGGTCGCGGGTACGCGCGCAGGGATGATGATCATGAGGCCTTCCCACGGGGGCGAAACGGACACCGGACGTACGGCGTCCGCGGCGGCCCGCGGCTTCGGCCTCTAGGACAGGATCAACATCGCCAGGTCATGCGCCGATGCTATCGGGCATCGGCCGGATGTGCGGCCCCTCGACCCTGGCCCTTCCTCGTCGATGCGAAACCGGGGCGGGCCCGCACGGGCCCGCCCCGGTGGTGATGCCGACGGTCAGCGGCGGAACTTCTCCGCGTCCGCCCGCGGGATGACCATCGTGGCGTCGCTGTCCGTCGCCCGCTCGGCATCGGCCTGGCGCGGCGTCGTCGGCTGGGTGCGCTCCGGGTCGGCGTACGGGGCGACCGGCTGGGTGCGGTCGGCCTCGGTGTCCCGGGCGACCGGCTGGGTCAGCTCGGCCTCGGCATACGGGTTGGCCGGCTCGCTCAGCCGCGCCTCGACGTCCCGCCGGCCGGCCTGGTACGCCCGGGCGTGGGTGGCGATGGTGCTCGACTCCTCCTCGGCGCGGGCCAGCCAGTTCTCCCAGCGGCTCTGCATCGGGCGGACCAGGCCGCCGCCGACCCCGACGACCAGGATGCCGCCGACGGTGGCCAGCACCGCGATGAGCACCGGGGTGGTCACCGTGGTGGCCACGCCGATCTGGTTGAGCGCGGCGATGATGCCGAGGCCGAGGATGAACACCGAAGCGAGGTTGGCCAGGATCCGGCCGTAGGACAGGCCGCCGAGGGCGCTGGAGATGATGTCCTTGACCGCCTTCGCGATGGCCGCCGCCACCACCACGATGACGATGGCGACAAAGGCCCGGGGCAGCCAGGCGACCACGCCGGCGATCAGGTCGGAGATCGGGTTCGGGCCCCAGATCCCGAAGGCGAGCTGGAGAGTGACCAGCAGCACCGCGTAGTAGACCAGCTTGGCCACGATGTCGCTGGCGTCGTAGCGGGAGCGGGCCAGGGCGTTCTTGATGCCGCCCCGCTCGACAGCCCGGTCGAAGTGCACCCGCTCCAGGACCTTGTCCACGATCTTCAGTACGGCCTTGGCGATCAGCCAGCCGACCACCAGGATCGCCACGAAGGCGACCGCTTTGGGCAGGAACAGCATCACCGAGCGGAACGCGTCGCCCACCGCGTTCCCGAAGTTGTCTTTCATCGAAGGGCCTCCACGCACAGGTCAGGTCGGTCCGTTTCGGACGTACCCGACGCGGGCGGCGGGGAAACCCGGTCAGCCCCGCCGGCAATGGTAGGCGACCCGCGTACCGGCCTGCACCGGCGACGGTTCGACGATGTTGACGGTGGCGGTCCCAGTGGTGGCGCCGACGCCGCTGAACGTCCACTTGAGGGTGAGGGTGGCGGTCCGCTGGCCCCGACCGACCCGCTCGGTGAGCAGGCCGCCGGGCGGCGCGTCCGAGCGGAACCACTGGTAGCGGATCACCCCGCTCCTGCCGTTCGTGCGTACGGTGGCGACCACGTTCACGGTGACGTCGCAGCGGTTTCCGGCCGACTGCGGCACGGCCACGGTGACCCCCTCCACCTCGAGCGGGCTGAGCCGCTCCCACAGGTAGAGCCCGACCACCGCGACCAGCGCGAGGGTCAGCAGGGTGGAGAGCACCGAGACGACCCGGCGCCGCAGCGGGCGCGGGCGGCGGGCCGGGGCCGCGGCCGGCCAGGCGGGGGCACCCGGCGGGGTCGCCGGCACGCCGGGCCCGAAGCGCACCTCGCCGCCGGGCGCGGGCTGGCCGGCGCCGCCCGCCGTCCGCGCCTGCGCCGTGCCCCCGAGGTACGCGCCGGTCGTCCCGCGATAGGCGGAGTTGGTCGGCCCGGTCGGGGCGGGGCCGGTCCCGGTGGGCCCGCCATAGGTGGAGGTGGCCGGCCCGGTGGTGGTGGCGGGCGGGCCGAAGTGGGTGGTGGCGACGTCCGCCGAGCCGAAGCTGACGGTCCGGTCGGTCGCACCGGCGTGCACCGTCCGGTCGGGCCCACCCAGGCGCACCGTGGCGTCGGGCGGGCCCAGGTGCACGGTCGCGTCCGGGGCGCCGAGGTGCAGGGTCCGGTCCGGCCCGGCCAGGTGCGCCGTCCGCTCGGGCGGGCCGAGGTGCACCGTCTGATCCGGCGGGGCCGGGTGTCCGGCCCGGTCGGGCAGGCCGAGGGGGGCGGTGGCATCGGCCGCGCCGAGCGCCACGGTGCGGTCGAGGTCGGTGGTCGCCCCCGGGTCGGTGACCGGCGGCATCGCCTGGGTCGGCAGCGCCTCGGTGGGCTCCTCCGGCCGGCTCACGCGAGCCGTCCCCGGGACGCGGTGACGAGGTGGGCAGTGGGCACGGGTGCTCCTCAGCCGGGGGTGCAGTAGTTGTAGAGGGTCACGTACACCGTCGCGGAGGTGGTGGTGTTGCCGGCGGCGTCGGCGGCGGTGACCTGGATGGGGATGCGGGTGCTCTGCTTCGGCGTCGGCAGCGGCCCGAGGGTGCCCTGGAAGCCGCCCTGCCCGACCGGGCTCATCGGGACGGTCGAGGTGACGGTCTCCAGGGTGTAGCGGAAGTTGACCGTCAGCGCGGCCGGGCCGCCGCGGTCATCGGTGACGGTGGCCGCGACGGTGCCGGTCTGGTAGCCGTAGGGGCAGCCCTTCGGCTCCAGCTGCCCCGGGTTGGCGCTGACGCCGTTGATGGTCGGGGCGATGACGTCGGGCGGGGGCGGCGGCGCGGTGCTGGTCGGCGGCGGGGGCGTGCTGGTGCGTACCGGTGGGCGGATCGGGGTGGCCGAGCGGGACCGACCGGGCGTGGCGGTCGGGGTCGCCGACGGCGTGGGCGTACCCGACGCGGTCGGGGTGGGCGTCGGGACCTCGGTCGGGGTGGCCTCCGCAGTGCCGGTGGTGGCCGGATCGATGCCGGCCGGGCCGCTGGCGACCGCCGGGTCGTCGTGGGTGGCGTAGCGGTAGCCGGCGCCGCCGGCCAGCAGGGCCGTGACCAGGGCGCCGCCGACCA
>NZ_JAPDPH010000377.1 GCF_026013475.1 Micromonospora yasonensis
CCGCCTCGTTCAGGCGCCCGGCGTCGGCCAGGAGCTCGGCAAGGCGGACGCGCGCGTACCCGGTATCGGCGCCCGGATCGGCCCGCAGGTCGGCGATCGCCTACTCGGCCCGGCCGCACTCGACGAGCACCTCGACCCGATTCATGCGGAGGTCGAACGGGTCCAGTCTGCCCTGCGCGGCGACGTCGTCGATGACCGAGGGCTTTGCCGGGCCGGCCCTGCCCGATCAGCAGCGTGCACAGCGGGCGGATGAGGCATCATGCCACCGCACGCCGACACGGACGTCGATGCTGGCTCGCCCGCGTCGTTGGCCACCGATCGCGTCCGGCCGTCGGGAACGACGTGGCCCAGGACGTCGTCTCCTGTTGTCACCGCCATGACACGACCTTCCCCCCGACCGGGAGGTGAGCAGCTTGTCCGTCCGCTTGTTCCGGCTGCCCTGCCTGCCCGTCCGCGTCCCCGCCCGGTACCGATGCCGGTACTACCCGGCCGAGTTCAACTACCGGCGGCGGTCGATGCTCCTGAGCTTCTGCTGGGTATGGCTCTCCCATCCCGCTGCGGCCGAGTGACCGCACAGCACCTCCTACAGGGGCTGGGCTGGCAGCCGGGACACCGCCTCGACATCCAGCCGCACCGAGGGGTGCTCGTCATCGCCTCGGCCAACGGTGGTCGGCACGGGGTGGGCAGCCGAGGGCAGCTGCCACTTCCGGCTTCCGCGCGGCGGATGTGCCGGATCGAGTCCGGCCAGCCGGTACTGCTGGCAGCTCTTGTCGCCCACGACCTGATCGTTGTGCACTCGATCAGCGCTGTCGCTCGCCTGCTCGCCGATCTGCACGCTGAGGTGGCGGGAGGCGACCGTGTCTGCTGATCCCGCCACGGTTGCCGCAGCCCGGCAGGTCCTGGCCCACCTTGGCGTCACCTTGGCCGATCTGGAGTCCGACGCCGGCGTGCCGGTGTCGCTGCCGACACTCGCGGAGTATCTGCCGCGCGTGATCGCGGCGGCGGGCCCGGGTGCGAGACGTACGTATGGCACCTACTGGGAGCGCATGGCCGCCGTGTGGGGTGATTGGCCCCTGAACCGCGTCGCGGCCAGTGACATCGAGGCGATGAAACAAGAAATGATCGCCACAGCCCGGTCGCGGCGTAACAGCCGCAACGGCCGGCACGCGGGCGAGCACGTCATCGCCGCCGCCCGCGCCTTCTACTCCCGGGCAGTTGCTGATGGTCTGATCGATGCGTCGGCCAGTCCTGCCCATCGTGTCGCCAAGCCCCGCCGTCTCCCGAGCACACGTCGCGCGTTGACGCCGTACGAACTGGAGGAGGTCAACGCGGTGGCGCGGACCAGTGGCAACGATGTCATCCTCGATGCCCTCCTGCTGCGCCTGCACACGGAGAGTGCCTGCCGGCGCGGCGGTGCCCTCGCCATGCGGCTTGTTGACCTGGATCGCCGCAGCGGGCTCGTGCGTCTGGCTGAGAAAGGCACCGTGCGGTGGCAGCCGATCACCCTCGACCTCGCCGAGCACCTGTACGAACACGCCCACGCCCGCGGCGCCGTCCTGCCCACCGACCAGCTGTTGCGCTACCGCAACGGCCAGCCGATCAGCAGCCGCCGATACGACCACCTGTGGAAACGCATCGGGGAGCGCCTGCCATGGGTCGCCGCCCAGGGCATCTCCACCCACTGGCTGCGCCACACCACCCTCACCTGGGTGGAACGCCACTTCAGCTACGGTGTGGCCCGCGCCTACGCCGGCCACACCGACAGCCCCGGCTCCTCCACCACCACCTACATCAAGGCCGACATCCAAGACGTCGCTGACGCACTGTCGGCCATGACCGGCCAACCACACCCACTCGCCACGATGGAAGGAACCCCCGGCGCCTGGCCGATGACCATTCGCCGTTGATCGACTGCCTCGGATGAACCTGTCGCTTCGTGGGGGTGGGGGAGCAGTCCCTGGACCCCGCGCGAAGCGGCGGGTCCGGCCGCGAGCCTGGGGATGAGCGAAACCGGCGCGACTGGACCTGCGTTCCGTCAGGAGGCGAAACTATCGAGGCGGCCGAAGCCGTGGACTGAGTGACGAGAGTTGCGGATGGGCGGCGCAGACCGGGAGTGGACCCCCGGTGGCGTTGTGGCCACGATCGGCAATCCTTCTATGCGGTGAATATCGACCCTGACCTGGCTGCCGCGCACGATCCGATGATTTCGGACGAAGAATGGGTTGCGGCGAACGCGAGATTGGTCGGCGAGTTTGGCCCAGAGCCTTATCTGCGTAACCTTCTGGCGATCCTCAAGGGCGCCTACCCGAGGGGCTGCCAACTCCAGCGCTCCCTTGAAATTTTGCGCCTGTGCCCGTCATGGATGCCTCATGGCGCGAACTTCAGTGCAGGCTCTGCCTGTCGGAGGCGCCCCTTCTCCGCGGCCGGATTGACGACTGGGCTGTCTTCGGCGCAGGCGGATTGAATTGGTTCCTCAAATTGCGACACGCGGCAGCTCAAGCCTGTAGTGTTACGCATCGTGAAGTGCTAGGCTTAACGCATGAGCACCCGTTTGTATAACGGATGCTACATAGGAGAGTTCAACTCTCGGACACGTTATTTCCACACGAAGCGTGACTGCCCTTCGTGTTTTGCGTGATCCCCGTCCCGTTGGGCGGGGATTTTTGCTGTGGCGGCGAGGACGCTCGCCGCAGGGTTGAGCGTGTAGACCGCGGTCTCGGATTCGATGATCCAGGCGTGGTGGTCACACACGATGATCATGTTGTTGGTGCGCAGGCAGGCGGTGAGCTTTTCCGGGTCGGGGCTGCGTAGCGCGGGATGGCGACGGTGTAGGCCGCGGTCGTGGCGGATGCGGTGCAGCAGGTGGTCTTCCCGGATGTAGAGGATCTTCGGCTGCGGTGAGGTCTTGGTGCGGGTGCTCGTGTAGCCGTGCCGGCAGCGGTAGCCGGGACGGCCGTGGACCCAGTGGGAGTCCATGATGCGGCCGCAGACACCGCAGCACACGAGGCCGGCCAGGAGGTAGTGGCGGGGAGCGCCATCAGCGGGGGTGGGCGCGGTGTGGATCGCCTGGGCCGCGATGAACTGCTTCTCGGTGACCAGCGGTGGGTGGGCGATCTGGCGGGAGATGACCCAGTGTGGGGCGGCGTTCCGGCGCTGGACTTCGTGGTGTCGGGTGATGGTGCCGTCGGGCTCGATGTCGTCGTGGTCGGTGCGTTGCCGGTTCCACACTTGGCGGCCGGTGTAGCGGGGGTTGGCCAGGATCGCCGCGACGGTGGTCAGCATCCAGCGTTGGCCGCTGCGGTGCTGGTTGCGTGCCGGGTCGGCGCCGGACGGGCACGGCACGCCGTTGTCGTTGAGCCTGCGAGCGATGCTGGCCACGCTGTAGCCGGCGAGCCGCTGTTCGAAGATCCACCTCACCCAGGGTGCGGTGGCCGGGTCGGGTTCCAGGCGGTGCAGGCGCCGTCCCCAGGCGGCGTGGGCGCGGTTCGGATGAGGTCCGGCGTCGACGAGCCGGTAGCCGTAGGGTGGCCGCCCGCCGAGGTGTCGGCCTTGTAGTTCGGCTTGGGCGCGCATGGCAGCGGTGGTGCGGTGCCGGGCCCGGGACACTTCCCGCTGGGAGTGCACGCCCAGCAGGTCCAGC
>NZ_JAPDPH010000378.1 GCF_026013475.1 Micromonospora yasonensis
CCACCGACCCTGCCCGTGGTCAGCAACGTCACCGGACAACTCGCCACCACCGAACAGCTCACCGACCCCGACTACTGGGTCCGACACATCCTCGCCCCCGTCCACTACGCCGACGGCATCACCCACCTCCACGACCAACACGGCGTGCGGACCTTCGTGGAACTGGGCCCGGACGCCACCCTCACCGCACTCCACCGGCAGACGCTGGCCGACGCCGTCGCCGTACCCGCCCTGCACCGGAAGCGGCCGTACCAGCACACCCTTCTCGCGGCGGCCGGCACCGTCGGCGGTCGGCCGGCCGGCGTCGACAACCACCTGGACCTGCCCACCTACCCGTTCCAGCACACCCGGCACTGGCTGGTGACCGCGGCCGCCGCCCGCCCCGCCGACCTCGGGCTGCGGCCGAGCACCCACCCGCTGCTCGGTGGGCGGCTCGACCTGGCCACCGACGCCCGGACGATCCTCACCGGACGGCTGTCGCTGGCCACCCATCCGTGGCTGGTGGACCACACCATCGCCGACCGATGCCTGCTGCCCGCCACCGCCCTGGTCGACATGGTGCTGCACGCCGGCGCGGCCGGCGGACATCCGTACCTGGACGAACTGACCCTGCACAGCCCGCTGGTGCTGCCGGCGGACGGCGCGGTGGAGGTGCAGGTCGTCGTCGCCGAGCCGACGGACGGACACCGGACGGTGGCGGTGCACTCCCGCCCGGCCGGGGAGACCGACACTGCGTGGACGATGAACGCCGCGGGCCGGCTGACCACGACCGCCACGGCCGGTGCGGCGGAGTGGCCGGCCCCGTGGCCGCCGGCCGGGGCCAGTCCGGTGGAGGTGGCCGGCCTGTACGACGAGCTGGCCGGGCTGGGCTACCGGTACGGGCCGGCGTTCCAGGGCCTGCGCCGGGCGTGGCGCGCGGGCGACGACCTCTACGCGGAGGTGACGCTGCCCGAGGGCGTCCGGGTCGGCGTGGACCGGTTCGGCGTACACCCGGCGTTGCTGGACGCGGCGTTGCACGTCCTGGGCGTGACCGACGACGTGCGCGACGGCGTATGGCTGCCGTTCGTCTGGTCCGGGGTGCGCCTGCACGCGACCGGGGCGACCTCGCTGCGGGTCCGCCTGTCCCGGCCCGCGCCCGACCGTGCCGAGCTGGCCGTGTACGACCCGGCCGGGCAGCCGGTACTGGCGGCCCGGTCGCTGGTGCTGCGCGAGATACCGCGCCAGGCCACTGGTCCGGCGGCGACGCGGCTGGATCCGCAGTGGCTGCTGCACCTGGACTGGCCGGTCCTCGCCGGCGTCGAGGTGGCAACCGACGCGGCCGGGGAGCCGATCTTCGCGGCGATCGGCGTCGACGAGGCCGCCGCCGACCTCCTGCGCCGGGCCCTCCCGGCCGTACGGGTCGCCGACTCGCCGGAGGCCGCGTGCGCCATCGGGGCGAAGGCCGTGGTGGTGCCGTGCTGGACGGCCGGCGACGACGAGCCGGACGCCGACGTGCTGGGCGCGACGCACCGGTTGACCGAGTCGCTGCTGCTGCGGTTGCGGGAGTGGCTGGCCGAGGACGCACGGGCCGAGACCCGGTTGGTGGTGCTGACCCGGGGTGCGGTGAGCACCGGTGTCGACGACCGGATCAGCGACCTGGCCGGGGCCGCCTGCTGGGGCCTGGTGCGCTCCAGCCAGACCGAGCACCCGGACCGGATCACCATCGTCGACCTCGACCCGGCCGCTCCGGACGACCTGGCCGGACTGCTGTCCCGGGCGGTGGGATGTGGTGAGCCGCAGGTGGCGATCCGGGACGGCCGGCTGCACGTGCCCCGCCTGGCGCCGGCCCACACGTCGGCGGGTCTGCCGCTGCCGAACGAGGACACCTGGCGGTTGGAGACCACCAGCGGCGGAAGCCTGGACAACCTGCGGCTGACACACTGCCCCGACTACGCCGCCCCGCTGCAGCCCCACCAGGTCCGGGTCCGGCTCCACGCCGGCGGCGTCAACTTCCGCGACGTCGTGGTCGCCCTCGGCATCGTCAACGACCCCCGCCCCATCGGCGGCGAAGGCGCCGGCACCATCACCGACATCGGCACCGCCGTCACCGACCTACACATCGGACAACAGGTGATGGGCCTGTTCAACGGCATCGGCCCCACCGCCGTCACCGACCACCGACTCGTCACCCCCATCCCCGACGGATGGACCCTCACCCAGGCCGCCACCGCCCCCATCGCCTACCTCACCGCCCACTACGCCCTGCACGACCTCGCCCACCTCCAACCCGGCGAACACCTGCTCATCCACGCCGCCACCGGCGGCGTCGGACAAGCCGCCATCCACTACGCCCGCCACCTCGGCGCCCACATCCACACCACCGCCCACCCCACCAAATGGCCCACCCTGCACCGCCTCGGCATCACCCACCCCCACCTCGCCAACTCCCGCACCCTCGACTTCGAGGACCACTACCGCACCCACACCCCCGGCATCGACATCGTCCTCAACAGCCTCACCGGCGAACACCTCGACGCCAGCGGACGCCTCCTCACCCCCGGCGGACGCCTCATCGACATGGGCAAGACCGACATCCGCGACCCACACACCTGGGCCACCAACCACCCGCACACCACCTACCAGGCCTTCGACCTGATGGACGCCGGCGAGAACCACATCGCCGCCAGCTACCAGCACCTCAGCCGCCTCTTCCAGGACGGCACCCTCCCACCGCTACCCACCCGCAGCTACGACATCCGCCACTCCCCCCAGGCCTTCCGCTACCTCGCCAACGCCCGCCACACCGGCAAAATCGCCCTCACCCTCCCCCCACCGGCCGCCGTGACGCCCCGCGAACCCACCGCAGCCGCCACCCGTCGCGGCACCACCCTCATCACCGGCGGCACCGGCACCCTCGCCCAACACGTGGCCGCCCACCTCATCACCCACCACGACGTCCACCACCTCCACCTGCTCAGCCGCCAAGGCCCCCACCACCCCGACACCACCCACCTCGTCCACCAACTCACCGGCCTCGGCGCCACCATCACCATCACCCGCTGCAACACCACCGACAAAGACCAGCTCACCGCCGTCATCGACCACATCGACCAGACCGGACACCCCCTCACCAGCGTCATCCACACCGCCGGAACACTCCGCGACACCACCCTCACCAACCTCACCCCACCAGACCTCCACACCACCCTGAACCCCAAGATCGACACCGCCTGGCACCTCCACAACGCCACCAGGAACCGCCCCCTCACCCACTTCGTCCTCTTCTCCTCCAGCTCCGGGACCATCGACACCCCGGGTCAGGGGAACTACGCGGCGGCCAACGCGTTCCTCGACGCGCTGGCCCAGCACCGCCGGGACCTCGGCCTGGTGGCGACGAGCACCGCGTGGGGCTACTGGACGCAGCGGACCGGCATGACCGGCCATCTGACCGAGGTGGACCGGGCCCGGATGGCCCGCGCCGGCAGCCTCGGCCTGGCGACCGAAGAAGGACTCGCCCTCCTCGACGCCGCCCTCACCCACACCCACCCCACCCTCGCCCCCGTCAAGCTCCACCTCCCCACCCTCCGCAACCAGCCACGCGTACCCGCGATCCTCA
>NZ_JAPDPH010000379.1 GCF_026013475.1 Micromonospora yasonensis
CCGCCGGGGTGCCCCAGCCGACGTGCGGCCGCCAGGTGGCGTAGAGCGGAGCGGCGTCGGCGTGCAGGCCCACGCCGCGCCGGTTGAGCACCAGCCCGACCACGATCGCGGCGACCAGCAGCGCCGCCTCGACGGCCAACACGAGCAGGTCGCCCCGGTCCCGGGACACGGCCCGGTCCGCGGCGGCGGCACGGGGCAGGGTGGGTGCGGGTCTCATGACGACCGGACGGTACGGCGTGCGCGGGCGCGGCGTCGACGAAACCGTCGACACGTCACCGGACGGTAAGAAATCGCTGGCCGGTAAGGGTTCCGTAAGCACGATCGGGGCGTGGGCGGGCGCGTACCGGCCTAGCGTCGGCGGCATGCCGACACAGATCGACGTGGTGCTGCCGTGCCTGGACGAGGCCGCCGCCCTGCCGGGTGTGCTGACCGCGCTGCCGCCCGGTTACCGGGCGATCGTGGTGGACAACGGTTCCCGGGACGGCTCGCCGGAGGTGGCCGCCCGCTACGGCGCCCGGGTGGTCCGCGAGCCCCGCCGGGGCTACGGGGCGGCCGTGCACGCCGGGATCGAGCACGCCGAGACGGAACTGGTCTGCGTACTCGACGCCGACGGTTCGTTCGATCCCGGTGAGCTGCCCGCGCTGGTCGCTCCGGTGGCGAGCGGCACGGCGGACCTGGCGGTGGGCCGGCGCCGGCCGGTCCGCGCCGGGGTCTGGCCGTGGCACGCCCGGGCCGGCACCGCGCTGGTCGCCGCGCTGCTGCGGCAGCGGGGGGTGCCGCTGCGCGACCTCAGCCCGATCCGGGTGGCCCGCCGGGAGGCGCTGCTCGCCCTCGGGGTCGCCGACCGGGCCTTCGGCTACCCGCTGGAGCTGATGATCCGGGCCGCCGCCGCCGGCTGGCGGATCCACGAGCGCGACGTCACGTACGCCCCGCGCGCCGCCGGCACCCGGTCCAAGGTGTCCGGCTCGGTACGCGGCACGCTGCGGGCCACCCGCGACTTCGTCGCCGTGCTGCGCAGCGTGGAGGGTCGACAGTGACCGTCCTGCTGGTGGTGGCCAAGGCGCCGGTGGCCGGGACGGCGAAGACCCGACTCTGCCCGCCCGCCAGCCCGGCGCAGGCGGCCCGGATCGCCGCCGCCGCGCTGGGCGACACCCTGGACGCCGTCGCCGCCACCCCGGGCGTCACCCCGGTGCTCGCGCTGGCCGGCCGGTTCGTCGACGCCGAGGACGGCCCGCACCTCGCCGCCGCGGTGGCCGGCTGGCCGGTCCTGCCGCAGCGGGGCGACGACTTCGCCGCCCGGCTCGCGCATGCCCATGCCGACGTGGCGGCGGCCTACCCGGGGCGGCCGGTGCTGCAGATCGGCATGGACACGCCGCAGCTGACCGCGGCGGTACTGGCCGCGGCCGTACGCCGGCTGGCCGAACCCGCCGTCGACGGGGTGCTGGGCCGGGCCGCCGACGGCGGCTGGTGGGCGCTGGGCCTGCGCGACCCGCGCCAGGCGGCGGCGCTGCGGACGGTGCCGATGTCCACCCCGGCCACCGGGCGGCTCACCTGGGCGGCGCTGGCCGGGCGCGGCCTGCGGGTCGGGGCGCTGCCGCGGCTACGGGACGTGGACGGCTGGGCCGACGCCCTCGCGGTCGCCGACCTGGCCCCCGGCGGCCGCTTCGCCCGGGAGGTCGCCGCGCTGCGGCGCACCCTGGTGCCCGGGGGCCGGCGGTGATCGTCGACGGCTTCGGCACCGCGCTGCGGCATCGGGAGGTCGGCGCGCACTGGCTCGTGCACGGCGACGGGACCCGCAGCCGGCTGCCGGTGGACCGCTGGCACGGGCCGGCCGAGGCGGCGACCGCGTCGGTGGTGGCCCGCTGCGCCGGCCCGACGCTGGACCTGGGCTGCGGGCCGGGCCGGCTCACCCAGGCGCTGGCCCGCGCCGGGCTCACCGCCGTCGGGGTGGACGTCTCGCCCCGGGCGGTGGCGCTGACCCGGGCGCGCGGGGCGGTCGCCGTCCGGGGCGACCTGTTCGACCCGCTGCCGGCGGAGGGCCGGTGGCAGCACGTGGTGCTGCTGGACGGCAATATCGGCATCGGCGGCGACCCGGGGCTGCTGCTACGGCGGTGCCGGCAGCTGCTGTGCCCGGGCGGCAGCGTCCTGGTCGAGCTGGACCCGCCGGGCAGCGGCACGTGGCAGGGGCAGGCACACGTGGTCTCCGGCCGGCACCGGGGGCCGAGCTTCCGCTGGGCGCGGCTGGACACCCGGGCGGTGCCCGAGGTGGCCGCGCCGGCCGGGCTGGCCGTCCGCGAGGTGTACCGGGCCGGCCGGCGCTGGTTCGCCGAGCTGGTCACCGCGTAACGCCGCGCTCGGCCGCCGCCGGCGAATCGTCAGTCGTCGAGGCCGGCGAGGTCGAGTCGGCCCAGCCGCTCCGGGTCGGCGATCACGTCGATGGCGGCGATCCGGCCGTCGGTGACCGTGAAGGCCATCACGGACAGCGGGCGGCCGGCCGCGCTGACCAGGACGCCGGCCGCGCCGTTGACCAGCACCGGTCGGGCGAACGGGGAGAACCGGCCGAACGTGGCGGCCTGCGCGGCCACGGTCCGGGCGCCGGTGAGCACGGTGGTGTGCCGGGTGCGGGTGGCTCCGCCATCGGCGCGGAGCACCACGTCGGGGTGGAGCACCGCGACCAGCCCGTCGAAGTCGCCGTCGCGGGCGGCGGCGAGGAACGCGTCGACGACCGCCCGCTGTCGGGTCAGGTCGGGGTCGGGCGCCGGGGCCCGACCCTGCACCCGGCGCCGGGCCCGGCTGGCCAGCTGCCGGGCCGCGGCGGGCGTCCGGTCGATCATGTCGCCGATCTCCTCGAAGGGCACGGCGAACATGTCGTGCAGCACGAACGCGAGCCGCTCGGTCGGGGTCAGGGTGTCCAGCACCACCAGCATGGCCAGCCCGACCGAGTCGGCCAGGACCGCCGCGTACGCCGGGTCGTCGGTCTCCTCGGTGCGCACCACCGGGTCGGGCATGCGTACGTCGAGAGGTTCCTCGGGGTGGTTCCGGCGGGACCGCAGGGTGTTGAGGCAGACCCGGGCGACCACGGTGGTCAGCCAGGCGGCGAGGTTGTCCACGCCGCTGGTGTCGGTACGGGCCAGCCGCAGCCACGCCTCCTGCACGGCGTCGTCGGCCTCGGCGTGCGAGCCGAGCATCCGGTACGCCACGGCCCGCAGCTGCGGCCGCTGCTGCTCGAACCGCTCGGCCAGCCAGCTGTCCTCGCCCATGTCCCGTTCCTTCCTCGCGGTGTCCCACCGAGCCGACCCCGAGCCGCCCAGGGGTGTGACGTCGGGTGACCCCGATCACTCCCGGTCACACTTCCCGGTCCCCCGGGTTCGAGCGGGTGGAACCACGACACCCTACGGAGGACGACATGACCGCACCCATCCTGGTCACCGGCGGCACCGGCACCCTCGGCCGGCTGGTCACCCCGCTGCTGCGCGACGCCGGGCATCCCGTACGGGTGCTCAGCCGCCGGGGCGGCCGCCCGGCCGACGGCATCGAGCACGTCACCGCGGACCTGCTCACCG
>NZ_JAPDPH010000038.1 GCF_026013475.1 Micromonospora yasonensis
CCCGATGTCATACCGGCTGACCTTCGCGCCCGGGCTGAGGTCCTTGACCTCGGTCATCAACCCGTTCGGGTTGTACCGGTACGTGAAGCTCTTTTCCTCGTTGTCCGCGTCGCCACTGTTGTCCCGCACCAGCTTGACCACGTCGGCGAGCACCTTGCCCGTCGCCTGGTCGGTGAGGGTGATCTTCTGGACACCGTCCTCCTTGAAGGGGTAGCTGCCCAGGCTGATCCAGGCGCCGGTGTTCTGCGTCTGGTTCACCGTCTTGGTGGCGCTGCCACCGTCGTAGGTAATGGTGAACTTCGCATCCGTCGCGGCACCGCTGACCTGCGGATGCCGGACGAATACCTGGTACGCCCCATCCCGCGGGATGGTCAGTTGCCAGTTGAACTGCGCCGACCCGCTACCTGCCGGGGCCGAGTAGACGTCGTAGCCATACTGGCCGGTGGCCGCACCCGAGGTCCAGGTCCCCTGCGACGCCGTGTTGTTGGAGTCCGAGCTGTCGACCAGGACCACGTCCTGGCCGACCGGCACACCGTCGTCCGACCGTGCCTTCTGGTTACCCGACTGGTAGTAGTCCCAGGTCATGGTCCGGGTTGTCGAGCCTCCGGCTGAGGTCAGCGTGTTCTTGATCTGCTGGCCCAGGTCGTTGTACTCGTAGGAGTTGACGATGTCCCAGGGGTCAGTGGCGGTCTTGGTCCATCCGTTGTCGTAGTACGTGTAGGTGGTTTCGTTCCGGACCGTCTGCCCGTCCGATGGCGGCGCACTGACCTTTTCCAGGTTGCCCACCGAGTCATACGTGTAGAGGGTCTTGTCGGGAGTCTTGTAGCGGCTATCGTCCTTGTCGTACGCCGACCAGATCTCCTTGGGCCGGTTCAGCTGGTCGTAGACCGTGGTCTGGGCGAAGTCGTCCGGGTCGTCCGTGGTCAGGTTTCCCCGCGGGGTGACCACCTTGGTTTGATTGCCGACCTGGTCGTACTCGTACCGGGTGACCCGGTAGGTAATCGCTCCGGCGGAATCCTTGGTCTGCGGGACCTTGGACTCGACAAGAGCTCCCCGGCTGTCGTACGTGGCCAACGACTCGTTGCCGTCGGCGTCGGTCGTGCCGATCATCAAGCCGTCACGGTCGAACCGGGAAGTGGTGGACTTGCCTGCCGCGTCGATCGTCTTGACCACCCGGTGGACGAGGTCGTACTCGTACTCCGTGGTGTAGTCATTCGCGTCAGCCGTGGCGTTTTTCTTGGCGTCCACGAGGGTGATGACGTTGCCCACGTTGTCGTAGACCGTGGACAGCTTCTGCCCGAGCCCGTTGACGACTTCGATCGGCTGGTAGATCTCGTCGTACTTCGTAGTGGTGGTGTAGTCGCCCGCCTCGCTTGTCGCGTTGCCCTGCGGCTCGGTGACGGAGAGGATGTTGCCGACCTTGTCGTACGTGGTCGTCGTCTTACGGTCCGGATCCCCAGTCTCATCCTTCGGCGCGGTTGACTCGATAACCTGGTCAGCTTTGTTGTACACCGAGGTCGTGGCCGCACCATTCGCCGCGTATGCCGTGGTGATGTTGTCGTTAACGTCGTAGACCGGCGCCGGGGTGGTAAGGACACGGCCGCCGCCCACCGGCTCGACCTTTGTTAGTGGCCGCCCAAAGGTGTCGTAGGTCTGCGTGACCTTCGCTCCCTTGGCGTTGCGGACCTCCGTGACTCCGCCCCGGACGTCGTAGACAAAGTTCGACGAGGCGTTCAAAGCGTCGGTGATCGTCTGCGGATAGCCGCTGGGGTCGTAGTTGCTGTAGGTGGTGACGTTGCCGTTGGCGTCCTTGGCCGTAAGCAGCTGACCCCACTCGTCGTAGGTATTGATGCTCGTGTAGTCGCCCGCAGTCGCCGTGGTGTTGCCCAGTGGGTCGGTGACGGTGGCGACGTCACCTTCACCGGTGTAGGTGAAAGTCCACTTCCGGCCCTCGGGACTGGTCTTCTCGGTGAGGTCGGCGACGTAGCCGTTGAGCTGCCGCTGGTAGGTCAGCACCGTCCCCGGCCAGCCGTTCTTGACCGCCTCGGCATTCTTGATCTCGGTCGGGTAGCCGGTCTTGGGGTCGTATGCCCAGGTGGAGACGGCCCCGTTGGCCTCCTCCAGCCGGATGACGTTGTGGTCGTCGTCCCAGCCGGTCTTGGTGACCTCGTTCTTCGCGTTGGTGAACTGGTACGCCCGGCCGTAGCCGTCCAGCAGGTACTGGGTGGCGTGGTTCTCCGCGTCGGTGACGGTGGCGTTGATGTTGTTGCCCTGCGGGCCGTCCGGGTCGACGTACCCGAACTGGGTCAGGTAGCCGAGCCGGTCGGTGTAGGACTTGGTGGTCCAGTGGAACTTCGGGTCGTCGCCGGTCTGCGGGTAGTTGTAGACCAGGTTGGTGTCGTTGCCCCGCGGGTCGGTGACCTTGACCAGCTTGACGTTCTTGTTCCCCTGCGTCATGTCGTAGGCGAACTTGAACGTCTTCGGCGCCCCGTTGGTCGACCCGTAACCGTCGACCAACTCACCCAGCAGTCCCTTGTCGGTGTAGGTGAGGGTGAGCTTGCGTCCCGAGATGTCGGTGATCTGTGAGATGTGGTCGATGATCTTCGGGTTGGTCAGGTTGGTGCCGGTCTTACGCGTCCAGGTGGTGTCGTCGATGTAGTCGAACGACTGACCCTTGGCGTAGTAGTCGATGGTCAGGGTGATCCGACCGGTCGGGTCGGTGAGGTACTTCAGGAACTTCGTCGGCTTGTTGTTGGACTTGCGCTCCTCGTAGGTGAAGAGCATCTCGTTGCCGTTGTTGTCGACGATGCTCGACAGGAATCCCTCGCAGTCGTAGAAGAACTGCGTACGGTCCGGCCGGGTGAGCACCCACGCCTTCGGCTCGTCGGTGTTGGGCTTGCAGTCCACGCTGCTGTGCTTCTGCAGGTAGAGGTGCACGCCCTTCGGGCTCTTCCACTCGTTCGCGGTGGCGTCCCAGGTGAACCAGTGGCTGGTGCCGTCACCGTCGGTCAGCGTGACCTTGGTGGGGTTCGGGTTGGGGTGGAAGTCCAGCGGGGCACCCAGGCGCATCATCGACGACGCCTGCAGCGACCAGCCGTACCCGGCCACCGTGTCGGTGGTGTCCAGCGAGTTGTACGCCAGCCGCACGAACGTCGACAGTCCCCGCGACGGGTTGTTGATCGCGTTGTACGACCAGACGGTGTTGCCGGAGTACAGGTTGTTCATCAGGGTGCCGCCGGCGCCGGTGTTCTTCCCCGCGTACGAGTAGAACTTCTCCAGACCCAGCTGGTCGGAGGTCGGCTCCTCCACCGCCACGTTCTGCGGCAGCGGCTGGATCGGCGTCGTCTCCGACAGCTTCTTGCCGGTCAGCTTGTTGCGCAGATCCCACTGCAGCACGTAGTCGGTGCGCTTGTTCCCCTCCGTCGACGACGGCGGGGTCTTCACCTGCGCGGCCACGTCGACCGTGCCACCGGCCGGCACGCTCTTCGGCAGCGCGGTCTTCAGCTCGTAGCTGGCGTCCGCGCCGTCGGTGAGGCCGTCGGCCCGCTTCCAGTCGTAGGCCAACTCCCAGTCGGTCGGGTTCCACGCCGCCAGCGTCGGGTTCGACAGCGTCACCGGCACCGTGTACGTGGAGTTCGCCGTGGCCAGGGCGGGTGTGGAGGCCGCGTAGTACGTCGACTCCGCGGTCTGCTCCAGGTAGGTGACCTCCAGCGTGGGCCGCAGCAGCGGCTCCTGCGCCTCGGACGACAGCAGCATCGCCCGCGCGGTCTGGTTCACCTCGTCCCGCTGCCGCAGCAGCAGGCCGAAGTTGCTCGCCGAGTTCTTCACCCAGCCGTCAACCGCGGTGGTGACGTCCCAGCTGGCCCACTCCGGGTCGTTGGTGAACCCGTTGTTGCTGGCCTTCCAGGAGGTGTCGTAGTCACCGCCGGCGGTGGTCCAGGCGTTCACCCCGTCGTAGGTGTTCCAGCTCGCCTTGGTCTCGGTGAAACCCTTGGTCAGCTTGTAGACGTCGACGTACTCGTCGGTGTCCGTGCCCGGGTAGAGCGACGTGTTGTACATCCGCAGGTCCGCGTCGACGATCTTCGCGTCGGTCGGGATGCCGGTCAGCGTCGGGAACTTCACCAGACCGTGGGTGTCGCCGTAGTACGCCGAGTTGTTGCCCGGGCTGACGTACGGGTCACCGTCGTAGACGTCCACGTTCTCCGTCGGGCGGGCCTGGGAGAGCGTGGTGTCCGTGGTGCCGGTGCGGTAGATCCGGGTGATCTGGCCGGCCTTCGGCAGGATCGCCGACTGGGTGGGCCCGGCGACGAGCTGCCCGTCGCGGGTCTTCACCGCGACCATGTAGTAGTAGAACTTCCGGGCCAGCGGGTCCGTGTTGTCCGCCGCCGTCGGGATCGCCGTGGTGTCCTGGTACGTGCGGGTGCCCGTGGACACCGGCGCGATCAGGGTCGCCGCCGACGGGGTGAAGTTCTGGTAGATGCTGCGGTGCACCTGGTACTCGACCGCGTCGTCACCGGTGGCGGTGGACGGGTCCACGTACGCCGGCCAGTCCAGCACGGCACCGGTGGAGGTGAGCGTGGTCGGCGGGTTCACCGCCACCCCCGGCCGCCCGTAGGTGATGACCAGCTTCGGCAGGTTGTAGTCCCGGCGGGCGTTGTTGTAGGCGAACTCGGAGGCCTCGAAGATCGGACCGCCGCGGCCCTTCTTGGCCTCGTCGACCGCCTTCACCATGAACCCGTGGTTCGCGGTGCCGTTGACCCAGTCCTGCACCACGTTGCGGACCGGGAACGAGCTCCAGACGTTGGAGACGGCGGCCTTCTTGGTGCTCGCACCCCACTTGGTGAACCGCACCGCGTCGGCGATCACCGACTTGCCGGCCACATCGCCGAGGACGACCTTGCCGGTGGTGCCGGCAACGAACGGGTGCACGCCGAGGGTCTTCCACTCGCCGAGCCCGCTGCCGGTCTGGTCGACGCTGTAGGTCTTCGACCCGCCGTTGTAGTAGACCGTGTACGGCGCGTTCGTCGGCCGGTCGGACTCCGTGACGAAGTGCACCTCGACCTGGTAGTCGCCGGACTCGGTGATGGTCGGCACCCAGGTGTGGGTGTGCCCGCTCGTGGCGTCGTTGTTGAACCGGTAGTCGCCGTTGATCGCCAGCGGCGTCAGCGCGGTGTTGGTGGAGTACGACCAGGTGCCGACCACCGACGTGCCGGAATCCCCGTCGTCCTTGGTGACCATGTTGCCGGCCGGCTGGGCGGCCATGTTGGCGTTCATGTTCGACCACGTCGCGGTGCTCTCGCTCCACGGCTGGGTGATCCGGCGGGCCTCCATGGCCACGTCGAAGCCCCACGCGTAGTGGGTCTGCGAGTAGTACATCTGCAGCTGGGCGTCGTCGATCGGCGTGTTCGGCGGGATCGAGCCGACGTCGAACTTGACCAGCGACCGGTACGAGTTCGACGCGTCCGTGCCGACCTTCAGCTGGTAGGTGTCGTTGTAGTTCGTGGTGCTGGCGCCGGAGTAGATCTGCACGTCCTGCGCGTCGGTCGGCACCGGCTGCAGCTTGATCGTCGGGTCGATCACCACCGGGTAGACCCGGGCCTGGTCGGCCAGCCAGCCGGCGTCGGCGGTGATGGTGACGGTCGACGTGCCGCCGGACTGGGTCACCTTCTGGGTGACCTTGTCGCTCCACACCTTGCCGTGCGGCGACGACTTGTCGTCCTTGCTGTCGTACATGAACGGCGCCGGCATCACGAATACCGGAGCGCCGCCGTCGCGGCCGACGAACGCGATCGAGCCGTCCTCGCGCTGCTGCGCGGTCAGGCCGGCGGTGTCGAGGGTGAAGGTGTACGACACCGGCCCGGCCGGCGCCTTACGCAGGACGATCTTCTCCTTCAGCGCGGTGCTGGTCACGTCGTAGACCACGTCCGCGCCACCGGCCACACCCGGGTAGGTGACCGTCGAGCCGGACACCTTCGGCGTCACCGACTTCGACGCGCCCGCCAGGCCCAGCTCGATGCTCCGCCCGTCCCGCTCGAAGCGGACCAGGTCATCGGAGCTGTCGCCGAACAGGCTGGTGAAGCTGTTGGTCCGGTTGCCCTGCACGTAGCCGCGCTCGTTCACCGGGCGGACCGTGGTGTCGATCGGCTGGTAGTTGCCCTTGCCGTCCTGGTAGTGCAGCGGCACCGCGGAGATCTCCGCCTGCAACCGCCCGTCGGACAGCTGGTAGACCTTGCTGTTCTCGGTCCGCTTGCCGGTCAGCTCCTTGACCCGCTTCTGCGCCGGCCACTTCCGGCCCGCAAGCGGCTTCTCCTCCCGGAACAGCCCGGCGCTGACCACCTCGGGCTTCGCCCGGTGGCCGCCCCCGTCGACCAGGCCACGTGCCGCGTCACCGAGGCGGCTCAGCAGCCCGCCGTCGTCCTTCTTCGCGCTCTGCGCGGCCTGGCCGGCTCCGGCGGGGTCGCGGTCCGGTAGGACCGCGACCCCGCCCAGCGTGGCCACCACGGCCAACGCCAGGCCCCCGATCAGGGGCCTTCGTGATGGTCTCTTCACCCGTTACCCTCCGGTCAACTCTGGTGACAGGACGGGTGAAGGCTAGGAACAACCGATACACGCGCGGCTATCTCTCAGCTACTTCGCGGCATGGCCGGGCCATGCGCGGCGTCAGCCGGAGAGGTCGAGCGACTTCGCCACCACCAGCGCGAGCAGCAGCACCGCGAGCCCGACCAGCACCGCCGCCTGCACCAGGGTGCGCCGCTTTGCCGGGGCGTATGCCAGGCCGACGGCGGCGACCCCGCCGACGAGCAGGCCGCCCAGGTGCCCCTCCCAGGACGTCCAGCCGGCGGAGAACACCATCCAGATCAGGAACGGGATGATCAGCCGGTTGGCGTCGATCGGGTGGTGGTGCAGCCGTCGGGTGAGGACGAAGTAGCAGCCAGCGAGCCCGTACACCGCGCCGGAGGCGCCGATCGCCGGCTGGTGCGGGTCGACGAGGAAGCCCAGGACCGTCCCGCCGACCGCGGAGAGCAGGTAGACGGCGAGGAAACGGGCCGCGCCGAGCCGCTCCTCGATCACCCGGCCGAGCACCCAGAGCCAGTACAGGTTGAAAACGATGTGCAGGATGCCGAGGACGCCCTGGGTGGGCAGCGAGTGCAGGAAGGCCGGGGTGATCAGGCGGTACCACTCGCCGTGCGCGATCCCGATCGGCTGGAGCCCGTCGTGCGGGCCGCCGTCGTCGACGTACCGCTGGCCGGCGTCGTCGACCAGCCCGGTGCCGAGGCTGTCGAACTGGTCGAGCAGCGCCGGCCGGGCCAGTTCGGCCAGGTAAGCCAGCACGGTGAGCGCGATCAGCACGTACGTCACCGTGGGCCGGCCGGTCACCCGGCCGCCGAACACCGTCCGCGCCTGGCGGACCGTGCGGTTGTCCTCGCGTACGCAGTCCGGGCAGCGGTGACCCACGGGGGCCTCGCGCATGCAGTCCGGGCAGATGTGGCGGTCGCAGCGGGTGCAGCGCAGCAGCGTCTCCCGCTTCGGGTGGCGGTAGCAGGTGGTGGCGGCGTCCTCGCCGGAGGGCTGGCCGGTGCTGATCGTGTCCATGGGCAGGCGGTCCCCAGGTCGTTCGTCGGCTGATGTGCCAGCAGGCCCCCGGCCGGGCGGCGGCCGGGGGCTCTGTGGTGGACGGTCAGCGTAGCCGTCCGCCGATCGGGTCAGTAACGACTGAGATTCTGCACCGGGCACATCACGATGCGCGGGTTGGCCTCGGGCTTGAGCCAGGTGAGCACCCCGACCAGGTGGTCGTGGGACAGGCTCACGCAGCCGGCGGTGGGGCCGGACGGGGTCGTGCTGAACTCGTGCAGGAAGATCCCGCTGCCCGCGCCCGCCACCGGCGTGGCCACGTTCGGCGGCATGTTGTAGGTGATCACGGCGAAGTGCGTGTAGGCGGGCTTCTCCAGCCAGAGCGCCTCGCTGGCGCCGCCCGGGTTGGTGGCGGTGTGCTGGAACGTGTTGTAGGCGGGCGACTTCGGGTTCTCGTTCCACCAGTCGTTGGTCACCAACTGGTGGTACGGGTAGCGCACGCCCGGGTTCGGCGCGATGCCGTACATGGTCGGGCCGATGGCGTAGACGCCGGTCGGCGTGGTCGGCACGCCTTCGACGTGGTTGTCGCTGAAGTACTTCGAACCGATCCGCGCGGGCAGCGGCGCGGAGACCGCAGCCCAACGACCACGGATCTTCGCGTACGTCTCCAGGGTGGCGAAACTGGTGGTGTCGCTGGCCGCAGTCACGATGATGACCTGCTGGGTGGCCGGCGGCAGGGTCTTCAGGTTGGCGGCCTTGTTGCTGGGGCTCGGGATGTAGCCCGGCTTCACGTAGGACCCGCTGAGGGTGCCGCTGGTGGCCGTGGCCTCCCGGGTCGCTGCCGCTGCGGGCGTCGCACCGGAGGCGATGACGGGAGCCGCGACGCCGGCCGCCGCACCGAGAATCAGAGATCTCCGCTTCATTCGGAGAATCCTCGCACCTCGCGCGTTTCCCCACTGTCCCCTAAGGGATGAATTTTCGCCGAATCTGACCAAGCCCGACGGAGGAAGCAACAGCCCGGGGAAACGCCGGACGGGTCAGGACCGGGTCCGCAACTCCCCGGTCCTGACCCCCAGCCGTCCGGTGTGGTAGCGGTAATTCGCCGTGCGAGCGCGGGGGGGCGTGGCACGCCGCCCACGCCGGGCTCAGCACGGCGAGCCGGCCCGCCTGCACTCAGCTCCACGGTGCCCAACTACCGGACTTCGGCGCGTCCCCGACTCACCCCGAAGAGCCGTGAACGCGGGCTCAGGTTAGGCAGCCTCCCGCAGGCCGAACAACCTTTTGCCGGGCCGGCACAGTGTGATTGATACCAACGTGGAAAACCGGCATGTCGGCGTAACGAGGTCAACCGATCCGGCGCTGTTCGTCGTCGAGGTGATTGTCGCGCCCGGGCGCTGGCCGGACCCGTCCGAGGCTGCCGGCGGCGGCCGCTCCCGCGATCATCGCCAGGGCCGCCAGGTGCAGCAGCCGCACGCCGGCCGGCGCCGGGACGGTGGCCGCCGGCAGCCCCGGCAGCACCAGGGCGCCCAGCGCGGTGACCGACAACGCCACCCGCCAGAAGACGGCGGGCCGGGCCGGCGGCGCGGGTGGGCGTACCCCCTCGAAGATCTCACGACGGCGGGCGGCCCGCACCGCCAGGGCGACCACGACGACGGCCCCGCCCACCGAGCCGAGGACGTCCGCGAACTGCCACCAGTACAGGCCCGTCACCGCGTGGAAGTCGGCGATGCCCAACAGACGCGGCCAGCGGTCGCTGTGCGTGATCCGATCCCAGGCGATGTGGCTCACCGCGCCGATCAGCGCCGAACAGACCACCACCTGCCAGGGATGCCGCACGCCGGCCAGCGCGGCGTGGTCCCGCCAGCCGAAGAGCCGCTCGCCAGGAAGGTGCACCGCGATCCCGGCGATCACCCGGCGGACGATCCAGGCGTACGCGAGCGCGACCGGCAGGCACCACCAGAGCACCCCGCCGGCCGTGTGGGTCCGCTGGTTCAGTGCCCAGGCGGTGCCGGTGAACAGGTAACCCACGTCGGGCGCCACCGCGCCGGTGGCCAGTGCCACCCCGTCGAACCAGTGGGGCCGCCACAGCTTCAGCGGCAGCACCGGCGCCAGGTGCGAAGGGAAGGTCAGCGGCACATTCCGGACCCTACCGGCCCGGTCAGAAGTGCCGGGCCAGGTCGGGAAAGGCGGCCAGCCGGATCACCCCCGGGTCGCCGGGGTCGAGTTCGTCGTCCTCCAGCACCCAGGTGTTCTCGTTGGGGATGAAGACCGCGTTCAGGCCGGCCGCCCGGGCGGGCAGGATGTCCGAGCGCGGGGAGTTGCCGATCATCCAGGCGGCGGCCGGATCGAAGGCGTGCTCGCGGGCCAGCCAGCGATAGGTGTCCACGGCCTTCTCCCGGACGATGTGCGCCGCCTCGAAGTGGTGCAGCAGCCCGCAGGCGTCGAGCTTGCGCTGCTGCTCCTCCTGGTCGCCCTTGGTGAGCAGCAGCAGCCGGTGCCGGGTGGCCAGGTCGTCCAGGGTCTCCGCGACCCCGGGCATCAGCTCGACCTGGTGGCCGATCAGCGCCGCCGCCAACTCCTCGATCTCGGTGCGTTCCCGCGCGGTCGCCGGCCGCTCCCGCAGCTTCTCCAGGCACTCGCCGAGGCTGCGCAGGAAGACCTTGCTGCCGTAACCGTGCGCCACGGCGTTGGCCCGCTCGATGTCGTCGAGGACCGCCCGGATCTCCGTACGGTCCAGCGTCGGGTGGTCCAGCCAGGCGAGGAAGTCGTCGATCACCCGCTCGAACAGGACGTTGTTCTCCCAGAGCGTGTCGTCGGCGTCGAAGACGAGCACCGCCGCCTCCCGGCGCTGTGGCATCGCGTACCCCTCCCGTGGTGGTGGACCGGGACACGCTACTGCGCCCGGACCGGCCGGGACACCCGGGTTTCCGACCGGTCAGCGGCGCAGGGTGAGGATGAGGTCCGCGACCAGCGCCGTCCAGCCGGTCTGGTGCCAGGCGCCCAGCCCGGCGCCGTTGTCGCCGTGGAAGTACTCCGGGAAGCAGAGCAGGTCGCGCCAGTCCGGGTGGGTCTGGAACAGCTGCGCCGCCCCGTAGATCGGCCGCCGCCCCCAGCCGTCCCGGGTGAACAGGGCGATCAGCCGGGCGGAGAGGTCGTCGGCGATCTGGTCCAGGGTCTGCTTCACCCCCGACCGGGTCGGGTACTCCACCTGGAGGTCGTCGCCGAAGAACGCGGCGTAGTCGCGCAGCGCGCTGATCAGCATGAAGTTGGTCGGCATCCAGATCGGGCCACGCCAGTTGGAGTTACCGCCGAACAGGCCGCTGGTCGACTCGGCCGGCTCGTAGCCGACGCTGAACTCCTGCCCCCCGAGGGTCACCGTGAACGGCTTGTCCAGGTGGGCGCGGGAGAGCGTGCGCAGGCCGTACTCGGAGAGGAACTCGTCGGTGTCCAACATCCGGGCGAGCAGCCGGACCATCTGCTCCGGGCCGACCATGGACAGCAGCCGCTGCTGCCGGCCGTCCGGGCCGAGCCGGCGCGCGCCGATCACGTCGGCGTACTCGGGGCGGTTGGTGAGGAACCACCGCAACCGGGCACCCAGCTCGGGCAGCCGGTGCAGGGTACGCGCGGTCAGTCGGGTGACCGCCGCGAGCGGCAGCAACCCGACCACCGAGCGGACCTTCAACGGCACCCGGGTACCGTCGGCCAGCCGCAGCACGTCGTAGAAGAAGGCGTCCTCGTCGTCCCACAACCCCTGGTCGTACGCGGCCGCAGCGATGTACGCGAAGTGCTCGAAGAACTTGGTGGCGGTGTCCACATACGCCCGGTCGTGCTCGGCCAGCACGATCGCCATGTCGAGCAGGTTGAGCGCGTACATGGCCATCCAACCGGTGCCGTCGGACTGCTCCAGCACCCCGGCCACCGGCAGGGCGGCCGAGCGGTCGAACGGGCCGACGTTGTCGAGCCCGAGGAACCCGCCCTCGAAGACGTTGTTGCCGCCGGTGTCCTTGCGGTTCACCCACCAGGTGAAGTTGATCAGCAGCTTGTGCATCACCCGGGCGAGGAACTCGTGGTCCCGGGAGCCGTCGATCTCGAAGACCTTCAGCGCCGCCCAGGCGTGCACCGGCGGGTTGACGTCCCCGAACGCCCACTCGTACGCGGGGATCTGCCCGTTGGGGTGCAGGTACCACTCGCGCAGCAGTAGCAGCACCTGCTCCTTGGCGAAGCCGGGATCGACCCGGGCGATGCTGACGCAGTGGAACGCCAGGTCCCACGCCGCGTACCAGGGGTACTCCCACGGGTCGGGCATGGAGATCACGTCGAAGCTGTTCATGTGCCACCAGGCACTGTTGCGCCCGTGCCGGCGCCCGGCCGGCGGCGGTGAGGACCCCGGATCTCCCTCCAGCCACCGCTTGACGTCGAAGTGGTAGAACTGCTTGCCCCACATCAGCCCGGCGATGGCCTGCCGGGCCACGAGCGCCTCGTCGGCGGTGGCGGCGGCCGGGATGACACTGGCGAAGAAGCGGTTCGCCTCGGCGCGCCGGGCCCAGAGCACGGCGTCGAAGTCGTCGCCCAGGTCGACCGGGGGCGGCGGGAGGCTCGCCGGCGGCGGTGCGGTACGGGTCAGCCGCAGCCGGATCTGCCGCTGGCCGCCGGCCGGCACGTCCAGCACGTAGTGCAGCGCGCCTTTGGTCCCCTCCCGGTCCGGGTTGACCGTGTCCGCGCCGGCCACCACGTGGTCGTTGATGCCGTCCTTCGGGTACGGCGACCGCCCGGGCAGCCCCCAGAGCCGCTCGGCGTTGGTGTCGTTGTCGCAGAGCAGCGGGGTCGGCTCCCCGTCGCCCTCCAGCAGCAACTGGCCGAGCACCCAGTGCTCGCCGACCAGCCGGGATCCCTCGCCGACCAGCTTCGGCACCCGGTCCGCGCCGGGCAGCCCCCACGCCCAGGTGTTACGGAACCACAGGGTGGGCAGCACGTGCAGGGTCTCGTCCCGGTCCCCCCGGTTGGCGACCGTGATCAGCATGCACAGGTCGGTCGGGGACGCCTTCGCGTAGTCGACGGTCACCGCCCAGTACCGGTCGTCGTCGAAGATCCCGGTGTCGACCAGCTCGTACTCGGTGTCGTCCCGGCCGCGCAGCGCGTTCACCGCGACCAGCTCGTCGTACGGGAAGGCGGCCTGCGGGTAGTGGTAGCGCCAGCGCATCCACGAATGAGTGGGCGTGGAGTCCTCGTACCACCAGTACTCCTTGACGTCCTCCCCGTGGTTGCCGCCGTCGCCACCGAGACCGAACATCCGCTCCTTGAGGATCGGGTCCCGCCCGTTCCACAGCGCCAGGGCGAAGCAGAAGGTCTGCCGGTCGTCGCAGACGCCCGCCATGCCGTCGTCGTTCCACCGGTAGGCTCGGGACCGCGCGTGATCGTGGGGAAAATAGTCCCAGGCCGTGCCGTGTTCGCTGTAGTCCTCCCGTACCGTCCCCCACGCCCGCTCGGACAGATAGGGGCCCCATGCGCGCCAGTCCTGCTCCCCGGCGTCGGCCTGAGCGAGCCGGTGCCGCTCGGGGTCGGGGGTCGCGGAGGTCGGACGGTCAGTGATCACCTGCACATCTTCGACGCCGCCGGGGTACTTCTCCACAGCGGCCATTCTCGCCGTGAGACGTCACACCTCGCCGGAGGTGGAGGAAAGTTGATCGACATCGGTTTCGGCCCGCAGGTCTGCGGCGACCTCGCCGCCGCCTCGACCAGGGAGTGGCTGGTCACCGACGGGCGGGGCGGCTACGCCATGGGCACGGTCGCCGGACTGCGCACCCGCCGCTACCACGGGCTGCTCGTGGTGGCCGGCGAGCGGCCCGCCTCCCGCAAGGTGGGACTGGTCAGCCTCGACCCGGCGGTCACCCTCCCGTCCGGCGCGCAGGTCCGGCTCGGCGCGCACGAGTGGTCCTCCGGGGTGGTCGACCCGCGCGGCTTCGAACTGCTGGAGCGCTTCGACCTCACCGACGGGGTGCCCCGCTGGCGGTGGCGCATCGGCGACGTGGTGATCGAACGGGAGATCGCCATGGCGTACCGCCGGTCCTGCGTGGCGGTGGTGCACCGGCTGATCTCCGGCGGCCCGGTCCGGCTGGACCTGGCCGCGGCCTGCACCTGGCGGGACGCCCACGGCGAGCGCCGCGCGGACGGGCCCACACCTCGGCTGGAGCCGGTGGCCGGCGGGGCGGTGATCGACGGCGCGTTCCGGCTGGCCGGCCCGGACTGGACCCCCGAGGGGCAGTGGTGGCTCGGCGTGCGCCACCGCGAGGAGGCGGCGCGCGGACTCAACCCGGACGAGGACCTCTGGTACGCGGGCCGGTTCTCCGGCGCGCTCGACGAACCGGGCGCCACGGTCGCGGTGCTCGCCTGGGCCGACGACCTGGCCGACGAGCCGCCGGCGGCGACCGCGCTCGTCGAGGCGGCCCGGCGACGCAACCGGGCGGTGGTGACGGCGGCCGAGCCCGCCGACGCGGTGGACGCCACCCTGGCCCTGGCCGCCGACGCGTTCGTGGTGCACACCGGCACCGGCCCGGACGTGGTGGCCGGCTACCCGTGGTTCGGCGCCTGGTCCCGGGACACCATGACCTCCTACGAGGGGCTGTTCCTCTGCACCAACCGCGCCGACGAGGGTAGGGAGCTGCTGCGGGCGTACGCGGCGACGCTGTCGCAGGGGATGCTGGCGAACACCGCCGACACCGGCCGGGTCGAGTACAACACCGTCGACGCGACCCTGTGGTTCCTGCACGCGGTGAGCCGGCACGTCACGGCCACCGGCGACACCGACCTCGGCGACGAACTGCTGCCCGCCCTGCACGCCGTGGTGCAGGCGCACGTCGCCGGCACCCGCTACGGCATCGGCGTGGACCCGGCCGACGGGCTGCTCACCCAGGGCGGCCCGCCCGACGTCGCGCTCACCTGGATGGACGCCCGGGTGTACGGGGTGCCGGTGACCCCGCGCACCGGCAAGCCGGTCGAGGTGAACGCGCTCTGGATCAACGGGCTGGCCGGGCTCGCCGAGTTGACCGAGCTGACCGGCCGGGACGCCACCGCGCTGTGGGGGCTGCACGCGAAGGCGGCCGGCGCGTTCCGGGAGCGGTTCCCCGCGCCGGCCGGCTGGCTGCACGACGTGGTGGACGCCCCGGCGCCGGCGTACCCGCTCGGCGGGGCCCCGCACCACGACGACGACCTGCTCCGCCCCAACCAACTGCTCGCCTGGTCCCTGCCGTACGCCCCGCTCGACCCCGACGAGGCGACCCTGCGCCGGGTGACCGAGGGCCTGTTCACCCCGCTCGGGCCGCGCAGCCTCTCCCCCGACTCCCCCGGCTTCCACGGGCGGCACCGCGGCGGGCCGGCCGAGCGGGACGCCGGCTACCACCAGGGCACCGTCTGGCCCTGGCTGATCGGGCCGTTCGTCGACGCGTACCGCCGGGCCGGGCTGCCGGTCGACGACCTGCTGGTCGGCCTGGAGGCGCACCTGGCCGAGTTCGGCCTCGGCTCGGTCAGCGAGACCGCCGACGGGCTCGCCCCGCACACCGCCACCGGATGCCCGTTCCAGGCGTGGTCGGTCGCCGAACTGCTGCGCGTACGCCGCCAAGGCCGGTAGCGCGTTACAGGCCGGCAACCAGCACGTCTCCGCTGGTTATCGACCGCTCGGCAGGATGGGCTGCGACCCCATGACCGACCCGCGCGGTGCGGTGTGGGAGACACAACTCAAAGGGGGCCGCATGTTCGCTGACGCCGACGTGATCGACATCCCGCCCGCCCGGCACCAACGGGTGCTCGTCCTCTCCTGGGAGTACCCACCCGTGCTCGTCGGCGGTCTCGGCCGCCACGTGCACGCCCTCTCCGTCGCCCTGGCCGCCGCCGGCCACGAGGTCACCGTCGTCACCCGCCACGCCGAGGGCGCGCCCCTGCAGGAGTACGCCGAGGGCGTGCGCGTCCTGCGCGCCGCCGAGGACCCGGTCCGGTTCCCCCTCGCCACCGGTTCCCTGCTCGCCTGGACCATGGCGTTCAACCACACCCTCACCCGCACCGCGCTGCGCGCCACCGAATCCGGCGGCTACGACGTCATCCACGCCCACGACTGGCTGGTCGCCCACACCGCGGTCACCCTCGCCGAGCACCTCGACGCGCCCCTGGTCACCACCATCCACGCCACCGAGGCCGGCCGGCACCAGGGCTGGCTGCCCGAGGAGATGAACCGGACCATCCACGGCGTCGAGCACTGGCTGAGCAACGCCTCCGCACGGGTAATCGCCTGCTCCGGCTACATGCGCGACCAGGTGGCCCGGCTGTTCGCCGTGCCGCCCGGACGGATCGACGTGGTACCCAACGGGGTCGACGACCGGGCCTGGCACGCCCGCCCACGCGCGGTCGCCGCCGCCCGCGCCCGGTTCGCCGGCCCCGGCCCCCTGGTCGGCTACGCCGGCCGGCTGGTCTACGAGAAGGGCGTGCAGCACCTGGTGCACGCCGTGCCGTACCTGCGCAACCGGCACCCCGGGCTGCGCGTGGTGATCGCCGGCGACGGGCCGTACAAGGAGGAACTGGTCGACCAGGCGCGGCGGCTGCACCTCGCGGAGACCGTCCGGTTCGCCGGCTTCCTCGACTCCACCCAGCTCCCGGCGGTGCTCGCCGCCACCGACGCCACGGTGATACCCAGCCTCTACGAACCGTTCGGCATGATCGCCCTGGAGGCCGCCGCTGCCGGCGCGCCCCTCGCGGTGGCCAGCACCGGCGGGCTGGCCGAGATCGTCGAGCCCGGCTTCACCGGGGTGACCTTCCCGCACAGCGACCCGGACGCCCTCGCCGGCGCGGTCGACCGGCTGCTCGGCGACGAGGTCTTCGCGCGCCGGGTGGCCCACCGGGCTCGCAGCATGGTCACCGAGCGGTACGGCTGGGCCGCGATCGCCGCCCGCACCGCCGGCAGCTACGCCGCGGCCCGCCGCGACCACGGCACCTTCCAGGCCAACCGCGCCGCCGCCCTGCTGGCCGGCGGCCGACCGACCGTCGCCATCCCGGACGGAAATCTGCTCACCGGCGCCGCGAGCTGACCCGCCGCCGGTACCGCCTGCTCGACCTCGCCAGGCGTCGAACCGAACCCTGACGACACGGCTTGCCCATCACCGACAGAAATACCCGGCGGGCCGGTACGCGACGACATACTTCCTGGTGATCCGGCGGGGCACAGCGACCGCCTCCTCAGTGGACCGTCCGGATGATGCCCCGAGAGCCGAAGACTTGACTACAGTGACGTAGTTTTGTCGATCAAGATCCCTGGGGAGGGCGAGCCGAGATGATGGGACCGTCCCACGCGCTGTCCGGCGCGGCGGTGTGGCTGACCGGCAGCTGGGCGCTGGACCAGTTCGCCGACTACCACCAGACGCCGCTGGCGCTGGCGGTGGGCACCGCGGTCTGCGCGGGCGGGGCGCTCTTTCCCGACCTCGACCTCTCCGGCAAGGTGACCCGCAACCAGGGCGGAGCCACCGTGGCCCGGACCTTCGGCGTGTTCAGCCTGTTCCTCGCCGAGGTGATGGAGAAGATCTCGCTGGGCGTCTACTACGCCACGAAGCTCAGCAAGGATCCGCGCCGCAACAACGGCCACCGGACGCTGACCCACACCATCCCGTTCACCGTACTGGTCGGCTGGGGCACCACGGCGCTCTGCGCCCACTACGGCAAGTGGGCGGTGGTCAGCATCCTGTTCTTCATGATCGGGCTGGCGCTGCGCGGGCTCTTCGACGAGTGGGCCGAGCGGGCCGGCTGGGTGATCGTCACCCTGGCCTCGGCCGCCGCGGCCTGGTTCACCGCCGCGAACCTCCCCGGCGACCGAGGCTATCCGCTCATCGGGATGGCTGTCGGGGTGGGCTGTTTCGTCCACATCCTCGGCGACATGATCACCCGGGCAGGGGTGCCGATCCTCTGGCCCATCCCGATCAAGCGGCGCATGTGGACCATGGTCGGCCTGCCCAACAGCATCGCGCTGCGTACCGGGAGCAAGGCCGAGACCGTCGTGCTGCGGGTGGCGATGACCATCCTCGCGGTGCTCGCCGCGGTGGGGCTGGTCGCCCCGTCGGTGCTGCACCGGTTCAACATCGAGATGTGAGGCCGGACGACGCCGGGCCGCCGGCCGAGGACGCGGCGGTGCCCGCATTCTGGCAGGCGCTCGGGCTGCCCGGAATCGCCGACGTGCACACCCACTTCCTGCCGCCCCGGCTGCTGCGCAAGGTGTGGGCGTACTTCGACGCAGCGGGGCCGCTGGTCGGCCGGGAGTGGCCGATCCGGTACCGGTGGGACGACGCGGCCCGGGTGGCGCACCTGCGCCGGCTCGGCGTCCGGGCGTTCACCGCGCTGGCGTACCCGCACCGGCCCGGGATGGCGGAGTCGCTGAACCGGTGGACGCTGGAGTTCGCCGCGCGTACTCCCGGCTGCCTGCCCTCGGCCACCTTCTTCCCGGAGCCCGGGGCGGCCGGCTACGTCGACCAGGCGCTGCGGACCGGGGCGCGGGTGTTCAAGGTGCACCTGCAGGTGGGCGGTTTCCCGCCGACCGATCCGGCGCTGGACGCCGTCTGGGGGCTACTGGCCGACGCGGGTGTGCCGGTGGTGGTGCACGCCGGCCACGCCCCGGTGGGCACCGACCACACCGGTCCGGCGCCGTTCGCCGCGCTGCTCGCCCGGCATCCCGGGCTGGCCGCGATCGTGGCGCACCTGGGTGCCCCGGACTATGCCGCCTTCCTCGACCTGGCCGGCGCGTACGAGCGGGTCCGGCTGGACACCACCATGGCGTTCACCTCGTTCTTCGACCGGTTCGAGCAGTTCCCGGCGGCCGAGTTGCCCCGGCTGCGGGAGCTGGGCCTGGCCGGCAAGGTGCTGCTGGGCAGCGACTTCCCGAACATCCCCTACCCGTACGCGGAGCAGTTGACCGGGCTGGCCGGGCTCGACCTCGGTGAAGACTGGCTGCGCGCGGTCTGCTGGGGCAACGCCGCCGCCCTGTTCGGCCTCGCGGCGGACTGAGCGCGGGCCGCCGACCAGGCCCGATGCGTTCCCGTCATCCCGCGCAGTTCCCGGCGGCGGTCCTCGGGCGCACCAACGGGTGGCCCGGCGAGAAGTGGCTCGACATCCGGGAGATCCAGAACGCCAACAGCGTCCTGCGGTCCAGCATGGACGGCCGGCTCGACATGTGTAAGCAGAAGGGCTTCGACATGGTTGAGCTGGACAACGTGGACGGTTACCTCAACAAGACGGGCTTTCCGCTCACCGCGGCCGACCAGCTCTACTACAACGCCGTACTGGCCAACGACTCGCACGCCCGAGGCCTGAGCGTCCTGCAGAAGAACGACAACGAGCAGATCCCGGCCTTGCTGCCGTACTTCGACGGCGCGCTCAACGAGCAGTGCAACCAGTACAAGGAATGCACTACGGCACAGAACGGCTCCTTCGGCCTCGACCAGTACATCGCCGCGGGCAAGCCGGTCTTCCAGGCCGAGTACAAGCTCACCACCTCGTCGTTCTGCGCTGCCGACAACGCCGCGAACTTCAACGGCGTCCGGTTCGCGCTCAACCTGGACGACACCCTTTCGAACCCTGCCGGTAGCAGCGGCTGGGCCGACGACCGGCGGGCCGGGGACACATTGTGCCCCGGCCCGCCAGCGCGCCCCGGCCGCGCAGCATCAGCACGCCGGTGTACAGCTCGGGGCGCTCACTTCCGCTGGAGCAGGCCGGCGGTCACGGCCTGGGCAGGTCGGCGCAGAGCTTCCTCGGGAAGGCCGGCTCCACGGTGAGAACACTTCCGCAGCCGGCCTCCGTCGAGCCGGCGATCGTGGCCCACCCCTGCGGGCCTGACCAGCGGAGGAAGTAGCGGCGCACGTTGACCGACGGGGTGCAGCCGGGCCGCGCCTCGGCACCGCACGGCACCGGGTCGAACGGCACCGTCATGACCAGCCAGGTACCGTCGCAGCTCTCTGGCGAGCCGACGGAGTGCCGGGACACGTCCATGCCCCGCACCGCGACGTCGATCCAGGCCCGGGCGCAGTGGTCCGCCGGCATCGGGTCACAGCCGAACGTCGGGTCGCAGCGGCGGTAGCTTTCTCCGTCGCGTTTCCACGGCTCCTGGTTGAGCACGACGAGCCGGCTGCCGATCGGCCCGGGCGCGGTCAGCGTCACCTCGCCCGGCGTGTGGGTGGGGCAGGCCCCGACCACTCCCGTCAGACGCGAGTCCTGCACCACGTTGGCGTAGATGCGGTTGTTCTCCTCGACGAAGTATCCGATGCGCGGATTGCGGGAGCAACCGTCGGCGTCACCGAGCAGCGCCAGGGTCAGCACGAGCAAGCGCGGGTCGTCGCTGACCCGTACGGCGGTGACATCGGCCTGGACGGTCCCCCAGCTGGTGTCCTCGGTGGAGCTGGGTGCGGCGCCCGGCATGGCGCAGCCGACGAGCGCGGCCAGGCACAGCAGGGCGGTGGCGAGTCGACGCATGGGAATGAGTATGGCCGCTGCCCGATCCCTCGCATCCGTACGGATACTCAGTTCGCCTGCCTCAGACGCCGACCCGCTGCTCGGGGATGCTGAGGCCGTAGAGGGCCATCAGTTCGGGGCTGTCGATCCGGCTGCCGTCGGCCACCGAGTCGCAGGAGATGTCGACGATCTGGTCCTTGTGTGCCAGTAGGTACGGCCGGGCGCCGACATCGGCGCTGGCCAGGGTGGCGATGCCGGACCAGTGCCGGCGGCCGAACAGCATCGGGTAGCCGCGCAGCCCGTCGTAGGTGGCGCAGACCAGCACGTCCGGGTACGGCAGCGCGGCCACCCGGCGGACCGCGGCGGCGGTGAGCCCCGGCATGTCGACCGGCACCACCACGACCGCCTCGATCCCCCCGTCGGTCAGCGCGGCGAGCCCGGCCCGGATCGAGGAGCCGACGCCGGTCCCCCACGCCCGGTTGACCACCACGGTGGCTCCCGTCAGGTCGGTCGTCTGGCGGACCTGCTCGGCCGCCGCGCCCAGCACGACCACGATCTGCTCGCAGCCCGCCTCGCCCATGGTGTCGATCATCTGGCTCACCAGGGGCTTCTCGCCCTGGTGCAGCAACGCCTCGGGTCCGCCGATCCGACGGCCCCCGCCAGCGGCGATGATCATTCCTGCGATCCGGTTCAGCTGTGCCCCCTCGACCAGGGGGACGGACCGGGCGCAACCGCGCCCGGTCCGTCCCGTCGTATGCACACCGGACCCAACGAGCGCGCCCACGAGCGGGTAGCGGGGCAAAACGGAAAATTGTGCGGCTATGCCGCGTCCGCGTAACAGTCGACGATGGACAGGTCCAGCGGGAACCGGACCGGAGTGTCGCCGAAGAGCAGGGCGGTGGCCCGCGCGCCGGCGGCGGTGACCATCGCCGCGACCGCCTCGGCCCGCTCGGCCGGACAGTGCACGATCACCTCGTCGTGCTGGAAGAAGACCAGCTCGGCCCCGGTGCCGACCAGCTCCGCGCGGAGTGTGGCGAGCAGCGTCGAGGCCCACTCGGCGGCGGTGGCCTGGATGACGAAGTTGCGGGTGAACCGGCCCCGCGACCGGGCTGCCCGGGCCCGGGGCCCCTGCGGATCCGCACCCGCGTCCGGGTCCGACTCCTCCCCGTCGGCGAAGCCCACCGACCCCGGCGGGCAGGTACGCCCCAACCACGACCGCACGAGTCCGCCCGCCTCACCGGTACGGGCGGCCGTCTCGACGTATCCGAACGCGGTCGGGTAGTTCCGCTTCAGCACCGCCAGGGCGGGCAGCGCTGCGCCGCTGGTCTGCCCGTACATGGCGCCGAGCAGGGCCACCTTGGCGCGGGCCCGGTCGCCGGCGAAGGCGTCCCGGGCCAGCGCCGCGTACAGGTCTCCGGCGCCACCGGCGGCGGCCAGCCGCTCGTCGCCGGAGACCGCGGCGAGCACCCGGGGTTCGAGCTGCCCCGCGTCGGCCACCACGAACGTCCAGCCGGGGTCGGCCACCACCGCGCGCCGGATCACCTTGGGGATCTGCAGCGCCCCGCCGCCCCGGGTGGCCCAGCGGCCGGAGACCACCCCGCCGGGCACGTACTCGGGGTGGAAACGGCCGGCCGAGACCCAAGCGTCCCGCCAGGCCCAGCCGTGCGCCGTCCAGATCCGGTAGAGCTCCTTGTATTCCAGGACCAGCGGCACCGCCGGATGCTCCACCCCGCGCAGCACCCAGGCCCGGGTGTTGGGCAGCTCCACGCCGGCGCGGGCGAACGCCTTCAGCAGCTCCGCCGGGGAGTCGGCGTGCAACTGGCGTACGCCGAAGGCCGCGGCGATCCGGGCGGCCAGCTCGGCCAGCCGGCGGGGCGGCCCACCGACCGGCGACGCCTCGCCGAGCAGTTCGGCGAGGATCTCGTCGTGCACGTCGGCCCGCCAGGGCAGGCCGGCCGCCCCCATCTCGGCGGCGATCAGCGCGCCGGCCGACTCGGCGGCCACCAGCAGCCGGAACCGGCCGGGGTGCTCGGTCGCCGCGATCCGGGCGAGCTGGTCGGCGTACACCCGGGTCAACGCCTCGATGCCCGGGCCGGGCGGGCCGGACGGCGCGTCGAAGAGGGCGCCCTGGCCGAGGCCGGGCGGCTCCGGCGGGCGGGGCGCCGGGTCCGGCGGAACCGGCGCGCCGGTCAGCCGGGCCCAGGCGGCGGCGAGTGAGCGGGGCTCGCCCCAGCGGCCGGCGTGCCCGAGCAGCAGCGCCTCGGTCAGTTCGACGTCATGACAGCGGTCCAGCCGGACGCCGGCGCGCAGCAGCGCCGGGTAGACGGTGGCGCCGGTGGCCCACACCCAGCGGGGCCGTTCGGCGGCCTCGCGGGCGGCCACCGCGGCGGCCAGATCGGCCACCGGCTCGGCCGAGCCGGCCGGCCGGCCGGCGGCGTCGAGGGGCTGCAGCACCCCGGTGCCCCGCTCGTCCGCCACCACCGCCACCAGCACGGACGCGATTCTGCCTCGCCCGTGCGACACCGCGGGGAAAGCAGGGGCCCCTTCTTAACGCCTTGTGTATAAGAAGGGACCCCTCCTAACCGCCCGCGACGGCGCGAACGGTGTGTGGCTACTTCCCGACGCCGGCGGTGAGGCCGGACTGGACCTGGCGCTGGAAGACGATGTACACGATGAGGACCGGCAGCATGGCCATGGTGACGCCGGCGAACAGGCCCGACCAGTCGGACTTGTAGCCCTGGTTGACCGACAACTCGATCAGGCCCTGGGCGATCACCTGGTGCTTCGGTTCACCGGACACCGACTGCATGAGCAGGGTCGGCAGGTACCACTGGTTCCACTGGCCGAGCACGTTGAAGATGCCGATGCTGATCAGGCCCGGCTTGGCCATCGGCAGCATGACGCTGAAGAAGGTCCGGGTGTGCGTGGCCCCGTCGACCATGGCCGCCTCGGCGATCGAATCGGGCAGCGTACGGAAGAACGAGTGCATGAAGAAGACGGTGAACGACAGCGACCAGGCCACATAGACCAGAATCAGCGTGACGTGCTTGTTCGGGCCGAGCAGCGGAAACACCACGTTCATGTTGTAGACGCCCTTGAACAGTGGCACCGCGGCGAGATAGACCGGCAGGGTCAGCCCGGACAGGAACATCCAGTAGATCAGCCGGTTGCCGCGGAACTCGTAGCGCGCCAGCGCGTACGCCGCCATCGAGCCCAGCAGCATCGTCAGGGTCACGCTGAAGACGAGCACGAGCAGCGTGTTCAGGAAGAAGCTGTCGATCCCGGCCGTCCAGGCCCGGGCGAAGTTGTCCCACTGCAGCGACTTGGGGATCAGCGACAGCGGCTCGCGGATCACCTCCGAGTCGGTCTTGAGTGCGGACATCACCACCCAGAGCAGCGGGTAGACCACCATGATCGCCCACACCGCGAGAAACAGGTGCGAGAAGCCGTTGAATATCCGGCCGCCGATGCTGCTGGCGGCGACTCCCGCCCGTCGGCCCGCTTCCGGACCGGCCGGCAGCACCGCATCGGGTCGCCCCTGGCCGGAGGTGTGCGTCACCGTGCTCATCGTCCAGGCCTCCTCAGAACTCGATCCGGTCACGACGGGTGATCCTCAGCTGGAGGGCGGCCAGCAGGATGGTGAAGATGGCCAGCGCCACGGCGATCGCGCAGGCGTAGCCGAACTGGCCTTTCTGGAACGCGTTGAACTGGATCACCGAGGCGAAGATCTCGCTGGCGTGGTTCGGGCCGCCCTGACTCGGGGTCATGACGAAGACCAGGGCGTACATGTCCAGGGCGATGAAGCCCAGGTAGACCCAGGCGACCGAGATGGTGTCCCGGAGCAGCGGCAGGGTGACCTTGAAGAACGTGTGGAACCGGCCCGCCCCGTCGAGGATCGCCGCCTCGTAGATGTCCTTGGGGATCGACTGCATGGCCGCGGAGAAGAGCACCATGTAGAAGCCGGCGCCGCTCCACACCGCGATGAGCAGCAGCCACCACAGCACCGCCGGTATGCCGAGGAAGGGTTCCGGGTCGGCGGTGAACGCGATCGGGTTCTGCGGGTCGACCAGCCCGATCTTGATGAGCAGCCCGTTGATCAGGCCCTGCTCGTCGGTCCGGTAGATCTGCTGCCACATCACCGCGATGACCACCAGCGACAGCACCTGCGGGAAGAAGAAGATGACCTTGTAGAGCCCGGACCCCAACACTCCGCGGATGCCGGCCCTGTCCTCGCGTCCGCCCACGTTGAGCAGGAACGCGAGGAACAGGGCCAGCGCGATGGTGAACAGCGGCACGGTGACCAGGAAGAAGACGTTGTGCCAGAACGCCTTCCGGATCAGCTCGTCGGAGAGCAGCCGGACGTAGTTGTCCAGACCGACGAAGTGCTGGGAATCCGAGTAGCCACCCCAGTCGGTCAGCGAGTATCCCGCCGCCTGCGCGAACGGCCACACCACGTAGAACAGGTACAGCGCGACGGGCAGGGCCAGGAAGCCCGTGACGAAACGCGCGACTCCGTGCCGCATTGGACTCACTCTCCCGAACGGATCAGGCGGTGCGGGTCTGCTTCTTGACCGACGAGTCCTTGGCGACCTTGTCCGCGGCCGCCTGCATCTTGTCGATGAACTGCTGCGCCGTGAGCCGACCGGCCATCAGCTCCTCCGACAGGTTCTCGCTCTCCTTGGCCAGGTCGGCATAGAAGTCCGGGAACCGGAACGAGATGAGGTCCGAGGTCCCGTTCTTCATCAGCGCGTTCGCGGACGCCAGCGCGGAGTCCTGCACGTTGTCCCCGGAGCCCTTGGTCGAGGCCAGCGACTTGGTCAGCTCGGCGAACTTGGCCGAGCCCGCCTTGGACAGGATCGCCCGCAGGAACTCCTTCGCGGCCTCCTTGTTCGGAGCCTTGCTCGGCACCACGAAGCCCTCACCCGAGGAGGCCATGACGTCCTTCGCCGCCTTGTCGCCGGCGTTGCTCCAGTAGTCCGACAGGGTCAGCTCGAAGCCCGGCGGGATGGTCGCGGCCATCTCGTTCTTCAGCCAGGTGCCGACCTGGATGAACGCCGCCTTGCCGTCGAGCCAGGCCTGCTGCGACTGGGTGTGGTCGAGCTTGCCGGGCAGGAGCAGCTTGTCCTTGACCAGCTTCTCCCACGGCTCCAGCGCCTTGAGGACGCCGTCGACCTTCCAGGCGCCGTCCTTGAGGTTGTCGATGTCGATGACCGCCTGCTTGCCGACGGACTTCCAGATGCTCGCCATCAGCGCCCAGCGCGGGTAGTAGCCGTGCACCGCGTCGTGGACGTAGGGCGCCATGCCCTTGGCCTTGATCTTCGGCGCGAGGGCGAAGAACTCGTCCCAGGTCGTCGGCGCCTGCCAACCCTCCTTCTTGAACAGGGCGGCGTTGTACCAGTTGCCCCAGACGGTGAAGGCGACGTTCACCACGTAGAACTTGCCGTTCTGCGTGCCGTCGGCGACGGTGCCGGGCAGCAGCGAGTCGGCGACCGTGCCCTCGCTGTCCCACGCGGGCGCGGTGAGCAGGTCGTCGAGCGGCTCGATCGCGCCCTCGTTGATCAGCGTGGCGCGGTCCATGATGTCGGCACCCGAGTTCATGATCAGGTCGCTCGGCTGCGTCGCCATCTTCGGCTGCTCTTCGGTCTTGATCTTCTGCGTGGAAGACATGTTGACCGTGATGTTGGCGTGCTTGGCGTTGAAGAGGACCTTGTCTTCCTTCGCCCACTGGTCACCGAGGCCACCGTTGAAGATGACCACCTTGACCGCGCTGCCGTCCTTGGCGCCGAACGGGTTGTCCTTGCTCTTGGTGCCGCCGTTGTCGTTGGACTTGCTCGGCTCGCTGCCGGCACAGGCGCTGAGCAGACCGGCGGCCGGGGTGACCAGCAGACCGGCCGCGGCGGCGCGCTGCAGCAGGCTCCGGCGGCTGACGTCGCCGGGCTTCTCGGGGGTAACCGACATCTCTGTCTCTCCTTGTGGTGTCGGGTCAGGCGGTCCGCCGGAGGCGCCCGGCGTACCGCGACTCGAGGGCGAGGTTGTGCTCGTCCCCACCGGGGACGTTGGCGGAGAGGTAGATAGGGGGTACCTCCCCGGCCTGGTGGAACCGTCGTACGACCTCGGCGGTCAACAGCTGCGCCAGCAGCGCCGCGGTGACCGACGAGACCGCACAGACCGCGCCGCCGCCCTCGAGCGGCAGCAGTGCGTCGCCGTACGGCGCGCCGTTGTCCAGCACGACGTCGGCGAGGTCGGCGAGCCGGTGGCCGCTCGGGTGCCTGGGGGCGACCCGGGCGGTGTGCTCGACCGAGGTGACCGCGATCAACGGGTGGCCGTGCTCCCGGACCAGCGTCGCCAGCTCGACCACCGAGCCGTTGATGCCGGACTGGGAGGCGACCACGAACACGTCCTCCGGCTGCGGCGCCGCCAGGGCGTAGAGCTGGTGCGCGACCGCCGGGTCGCGTTCCAGCTTGGGGTCGGCGAGCACGTCGCGGGGCGCGTCGCCGTGCAGCACGAGGTCGTGCAGGGAGAGTCGGTTGGTGGGGACCAGGCCGCCGGCCCGGGCCACCAGCTCGGCGGCGAACGCCTCCGAGTGGCCGGCGCCGAACGCCTGGAGCACGCCGCCGCGGCGCAGCCCGTCGGCGATCAGGCCGGCCGCCCGGTCGACCGCCGCGGCCTGGGTGTCGACCAGCCGGTCGAGCACCGGCCGGACGGCGTCCGCGTACCGCTGGGCACTGATCATGAGGTGGCTCCCTTCGCGGCCTTGTGCCCGTCGACGGCCTGGGCGGTACGCCGGAAGGCCGCGTGGGCGCGGTCGTGGGTGCGCTGCGCCACCGCGATGTAGAGCAGGTCGAGCACGACGAGCTGGGGGTGCCGGGCGGACAGGGCGTCCGGCCGGAAGGTGGTGGCCTGGCTGGCGGTGACCAGCACGATGTCGGCCAGCTCGGCCAGCGGCGAGCGGGGGAAGCCGGTCAGCGCGACGGTGGTGGCGCCGCGGCTGCCCGCCTCGGCGAGCATCTCGATGGTCTCCCGGGTCTGGCCGGTGTGCGAGATGCCGAGGGCGACGTCGCCGGCGCCGAGCAGCGCCGCGCTGGCCAGCCCCTCGTGCACGTCGCTCCAGGCCCAGGCGGCCACCCCGATGCGGTGCAGGCTGAACTGCATCTCCTCGCCGACCAGCGCGCTGCCGCTGGCGCCGAAGATGTTCACCCGGCTCGCTCCGGCGATGGCCACGGCTGCCCGCTCCACCTCGGCGAGGTCGAGCAGGGCGGCGGTGTCGTGCATGGCCCGGGTGTCGGCGGCCATGATCTGGTCGAGCACCCGGGACAGCGGGTCACTGGGCTGGATCTCCCGGCCGATGTCGACCGTCCAGCCGGCCGAGCGGGCCCGGCCGGTCTCGGCGGCGATGCCGAGCCGCAGGTCGGCGTAGCCCTCGAAGCCCATCGCCCGGCAAAACCGGGTGATGGTCGCCGGTGAGGTGCCGCTGCGCTCGGCCAGCTCCACGATGGTGGCCCGGGCGGCCGCCTCCGGGTCGCTGAGCACGTGCTCAGCGACCCGGCGCAGCGCCCCGGTCAGCTCCCCCGCGCCGGCCCGGACCCTGGCCAGCACTCCGTCGGAGGAGACCGCCACCGCACCCCGCCGGTCGACCGCGTCGGCGTCGACCACCGCGGTCCCCGCGGGGGTGTCCACCTCGTGATCAACCATGGGACGCCTTTCGGAAAAGAGTGTTAACTGTTAGTGGTAAAAGTTCTTACTGAAGCCCCCTCCGTGTCAAGGCCGTGGGCGAAGTTTTCAAACTGTTACCTGGCGCACAGCCCGGACCTTGCTTCCGGCAGCTGGGCCGACCAGCATGAAAGCCATGTCCGACACCGTCGTGGTCGGCCTCGACGTCGGGGGTACGTCCACCCGCGCGGCCGCCGTCAGCCTCGACGGCGTACGGCTCGGCACCGGCCGGGCCGGCGGCGGCAACCCGACCAGCCACGGCGCCGAGCGGGCCGCCGCCGAACTGCTGGCCGCCCTGCGCGCCGCGCTCGCCGACGTCGATCCGGCCCAGGTCCGGGCCGGCACGATCGGGCTCGCCGGCGCCGGTCGCCTGCTGGCCGACCCGCAGGGCCGGGCCGCCTTCGACCGGGCCTGGTCCGACGCCGGGCTGCGCTGCCCGTACGCCGTGCACGGCGACGCCCTCGTCGCCTACGCCTCCGGCACGGCGGCCCCGGACGGAACCGTGCTCATCGCCGGCACCGGCGCGATCGCCGCCCAGGTCCGTGACCTACGCCTGGACCGGGTCGCGGACGGGCACGGCTGGCTGCTCGGCGACGCCGGCTCCGGGTTCTGGCTCGGCCGGGAGGCGGTGCGCCGGCTCCTGTCCGACCTGGACCGGGGCAAGGCGCCCAGCGAACTGGCCCGGCGGGCACTCGCCGAGCTGACCGGGTCGCCCGAGGTGGCGGCCCGCCCCCGGGCCACCGCCGAGGCGGTCGTGCAGGCGGTGACCCAGCGGCCGCCGGTGGAACTGGCCCGGCTCGCTCCGCTGGTCGTGACGGCGGCCCGGACGGGCGAGCCGACCGGCGTGGCGCTGATCGCCGAGGCGGCCGCGCTGCTGGCGGAGAGCGTCGGCCGGATCCGGCCGGCCGGGGCCACCGACCCGGTGGTGCTCGGTGGCGGCCTGCTCACCGGGGACACCCCGCTCGCCGACGCGGTCCGCGCCGAGTTGGCCACCCGCTGGCCCGACGCGGCGCTGCGGAGCGCCGGGGACGGCGCCGCGGCGGCGGCCTGGCTCGCCGCCCGCGACCTCCCCGAGGTCACCGACCCGGCCGCCCTGCACGCGCTGCTGGTGCCGGCGGCCGGCTGAGACCCGAGGCCTGTTTCAGCCGGCTCCCGCCTGCCGAGCCGCGCGGGCCGCCTCGGGCGCCGTAGTCTTCTCCGCGCCAGGTCACCGTGGTCCGCCCCGGCCCGGGCATCGCGGTCTACCCCTGCCAGGGCATCGCGGTCCGCTCCTCGCACCGGCCGCGGCGGTCCACTCCCCGCACGGGCCGCGGCGGTCCACTCCCCGCACGGGCCACGGTGGTCCGCTCGCCTCCGGGAGGGCTGGTCCACCGCTTTCGAGCTGATGTCGCAAACGACTCGCTGCGGCCCCGCGGCCCGCTCAGGTGCTCGGGCGATCAGGCACTCAGTCGCTCGGGCGGGCGCAACGCGGTGTCGCCTCCACCGCAGTGTGCTCGCCCGTCGCCGGCGGGGCATCGCCGACACCTTCCGGCCGGAGTCCGGGTGGGCGACAGGTTGCGGACGTGATGACGGGACGATGGCGCCCCGCGTACCGGATCGGCCCGCTAGCGATCAAGCTCGTCGTCCAGTCGCTGGCGGGCATGCCGGCCACGCGCGGAGCACTGACATCACGAACGACTCAGCTCCACAGGCAGTCCGAACCACATCCACCGCCGGCCCTGGCGCGACCTCGGTCGGTCGGGCACCTGGCACCGCTGAGCGAATCCGGACGACGGGCAGCCGGCCGCACCACGTCCATCAGGCCAGGCCGGCGAGGGCTTGCGACAGGCGGGGCCAGACGTGGCTGCGCCAGCCGCCGTCGAGCAGGGTGAAGGTGCGCCGCTGCACCGGGTCGTCCGGGTCGAAGCCGGCATGCTCCAGGAAGAGCCGGGTGCCTCGCCCCTCGGGCACCAGCGACCAGGTGACCACCGTGTCCAGCCGGCCGCCCCGCCAGGCCCACCGCAGCCGGTGCGGCGCGTCCAACTCCAGCACCTCGCAGTGGACGATGCCGTCGAAGCCCTGAGCGGGGCGCGGGGTGGTGTGGAACGTGAACCGGTGGCCCGGCACAGGCCGGAAGTCGTTGGGCATCAACCACCGGGCCAGCAGATCAGAATCGGTCAACGCTCGCCAGACCTTGGCTGGCGGGTGGGCCAGGAACTGGTCCACCGCGATGGCACCCGGCTCACTCATCGGGCAGCCCGTCGAGCACCTCGCGCAGGTCGGCGAGGCGGGCTCGCCAGAACCGCTCGTACGGGCCGAGCCAGTCGGCCACCTCGGCCAACGGCTCGGGGCGCAACGCGTAGAAGCGCTGCCGACCGATCGGGTGCTCGGTCACCAGTCCGGCGTCCTTGAGCACCCGCAGGTGCTCCGACAGGCTGGGCCGGCGCATGTCGAAGTGGTCGGCGAGCTGCTGCACCGGCTGCTCACCGCGCTCGAGGAGCAGCCGGAGGACCTCCCGCCGGGTGGGGTTGGCCAGCGCCGCGAAGACGTCCGCCATGTCAGACCCGGGTGGACTGGAGGACGATGCCGTTGCCGTCCGGGTCGTGGAAGGTGACGTACCGGCCCCAGGGCGCGGTCTGGATGCCGCCGTCCGGGAAGACCACCCCCCGCTCGCGCAGCCGCGCCACGTCGGCGTCGAGGTCGTCGGTCTCCAGCACGAGGCCCTTGAGCGAGCCGGGCGGCATGGTCGGGAACCAGGTGACCAGGGTCAGGGCGGTGTCCGCGCCCTTCGGGGCCACCTGGACCCAGCGGCCGCCCGGTCCCATCGGGTTGTCGAAGATCAGGTCGAAGTCGAGGACGTCGAGGTAGAAGTCGCGGGCGCGGTCCTGGTCGCTGACGGGTACGGAGACGAGCTTCACGTGGGTCACGGTCATGACCACCACAATAGGTAGGGGATTCCCTACGGGTCAAGCGGAGAGAGGGCCGGCCGACATCATCGACCGGCCCTCTCTTCAGGACGAACGTCAGGCGCCCGGGTAGGGCTGCCCCTGCGGCTGGCCGTACTGGGGCTGGCCGTACTGGCCCTGGGGCTGGCCGTACTGCGGCTGCGGCTGGCCATACTGCGGCTGAGCCGGGTAGCCGGGCTGCGGGGCCTGACCCGGGTGGGCCTGCGGGGCCTGGCCGTACTGCGGCTGGCCGTACTGCTGCGGCTGAGCCGGGTAGCCGGGCTGGGCCTGGCCGTACTGGCCCGGCTGGCCGAACTGGCCGGCCTGCGGCGCGCCGGCGAACTGCTGCGCCTGCGCCTCCTCCCGGGCCGCCTTGCGGGCCTTGACCGCCTGCACGATCAGCAGGATCGGCAGGATGAAGGCGTAGAAGAAGATCCGGTACGTCCCCCCGTCGAAGAGGAACATGAGGTAGAAGCCGTAGCAGAAGAAGGCGATACCGACGACGACGCTGGCGACCCGCGCGAGAGTCGACTGCTCCTTGATCGCCAGGCCGACCACGACCATCGCGATACCACTGAGCATCAGCAGGAGGGTGTAGATGAGGAAGAACATGGGATCCCTGTCAATCGATGACGGTGCCGGCCCACCATAGAGGAGGCCTCATCGGCCGCGCTGCCCCGTTGCCTGTGGCAACCACCACGTCACTTGAGCTGGCCTGCGGTGAGACCGGTCTGGATCTGCCGCTGGAAGGCGACGTACACGGCCAGCACCGGCAGGGTGGCGATGGTCAGGCCCGCGAACAGCCCGCTGAAGTCGCCCTGGTAGCCCTGGCTGACCGCCAACGCGGCGAGCCCCTGTGCCAGCACCGGCTTCGAGTCCTCGCCCTGCATCAGCACCTGCGGCAGGATGAACTGGTTCCACTGGCTGAGGAAGTTGAAGATCGCGACACTGATCAGTCCCGGTCGCGCCATCGGCAGCATCACCCGGAAGAAGAGCCGGAAGTGGCCACACCCGTCGATGAGCGCCGCCTCCGCGATCGATGTCGGCAGGGTCCGGAAGAACGCGGTCATGAAGAAGACCGTGAACGGCAGCGAGTAGGCCGCGTAGACCAGGATCAGCCCGGTCCAGGTATTGCCCAGGCCGACGTTGCGCACCACGAGGAAGAGCGGCACCAGGGCGAGGAAGACCGGAAACATCATCCCGCCGACGAACAGGTAGTAGACAATCTGCCGGCCCCGGAACTCGTACCGGGCGAAGACGTACGCCGCCGCGGCGCCGAAGAGCATGGTGAGCGTGAGCGAGCCGGCCACCACCACCCCGCTGTTCAGGAAGTACTGGCCGATATGCGCCTCGGTCCAGGCCCGTGCCCAGTTCTCGAAGCGTAGCGCGCCCGGCAGGCCCCACGGGTCGGAGAGGATCTCACCGTCGCTCTTGAACGAGCTGAGGAACATCCACAGCAGCGGCAGCGCGGTCAGCGCCGCCCAGAGCAGCAGGAACCCGTGCGAGAAGACGTTGGCCACGCCCAGTTCGCGGCGCAACTGCCGCTGCTCGGCCTGGGTGGGCTCGGCCTTCGCCACCCCGGTCGTCGCCGGGCGATCCATGGTGGTCACAAGTATTCGATCCGATCACGACGGCCGGTACGCAGCGCCAGCACCGCGACCGACAGGGTCAGGAACAGCATCACCACGCCGATCGCCGAGGCGTACCCGAACTTGGTCTCGCTGCCGAACGCGGTCTCGTACATCCGCAGGCCGATGACGTCGGAGGAGAAGTTGGGGCCGCCGTTGGTCATCTGCTGGACCAGGATGAAGCCGTCCAGCGCGGCGATGGCCAGGTAGATCCAGGCGACCTGCACGGTGTCCCAGAGCAGCGGGACGGTGATCCGGCGCAGGGTGGTCCAGCGCGACGCCCCGTCGAGCATCACGGCCTCGTAGATGTCACGCGGGATCGCCGCCATGGCGGCCCCGAAGAGCACCACGTAGAACCCGACGTTGCTCCAGACCATCACGGCCAGCACGCACCAGAACGCGGTGCGCGGGTCGCCCAGCCAGGTGGGCGCGGGCAGGCCGAACGCCCGCAGCGCGCCGTTGAGCAGGCCGTTGTTGGGGTGGTAGACCTCCCTCCAGAGCAGGGCGATGATCACCACTGAGAGCACCTGCGGGAAGAAGTAGACCATCCGGTAGAACGCGGTGCCGCGTACACCGGTGACCCCGGCCCGCCCCTTGCGGCCGCCCATGTTGAGCATGGTGGCGAAGAACAGACCGAGCCCGATGGTCAGCACCGGCACCACCGCGAGCATGACGGCGTTGTTCTTGATCGCGTTCCACACCTGGCCGTCGTGCCACAGTGTCCGGAAGTTCGCCATCCCCACCGAATCCGCGTGCGCGGAGTAGCCGAGCCAGTTGGTGGTGGAGATCTGGAACGCCTGCAGGTACGGCGACAGCACGAAGATGCCGTAGAGCAGCAGCGGCGGCACCAGGAAGGTGATGATCAGCGGGTACTTGCCATGCCTCACGAGAAGACCTACTCCCAGCGGTGGGCCGGTGGGGGCGGGAGCGCCCCCACCGGCCGGGCGTCACGCGGCCCGCTTGTACTTCTTGATCGAGCTGTCCTGGGCGATTGAGTCGGCGCCCTTCTGGCACGCGTCGAGGAACTCGGCCGGGGTGCTCCGGCCGCTGAAGAACTCGCCGCAGGCGGCGTCGACCAGCTCGCGCTCGAGCTTGCGGTAGTAGTTGTTGTAGACCCAGTTGAAGCCGTTGCTGCCGGACGCCTCCAGCGCCTTGACCACGGTGCTCAGGCCGAACGGCAGCTCGACCCCCTCGGTGGTGCCGGCCACCACGGTCAGGCTGGAGACCTTCTTCGTGAAGTCCTGCGCGCCCTTCTTGGACAGCATCACCCGGAAGTACTCCATGCCGCCGGCGACGTTCTTCGCCTTCGACGGCACGATGAACGGCTCGCCGGCGGTGCCCCGGATCGCCTCGAACGGCAGCTTGTCGCCGCTGCCCAGGCTCGGCGTCGGCGCGATGGTCATGTTGAAGCCGGCCGGGGTGACCTTGGCCTGCTCGTTCTCCAGCCAGGAACCGCAGGAGATGAAGGCGGCCTTGCCCTGGCACCAGGCGGTCTGCGACTGGATGTGGTCCAGGCCCGGCGTGCCGTCCAGGATGTACTTGTCCTTGACGATCTGGTACCAGGCGTCGGCGGCCGCCTTCATGGCGTCGGACTTCCAGGCGTTCGGCTCGAGGTTGTCGATCGCCATCGCCACCGACGGCCCGCCGAACTTGATCGCGGTGGCGATCAGCGGCCAGCTCATGTAGCGGGGGTGCTTGCCGGCGTACGTCCAGGGGGCGATGCCAGCGGCCTTGATCTGCTTGCAGAGCGCGATGTGCTCGTCCCAGGTCTTCGCGTACTGCCAGTTCCGCTCGGTGAAGAGCTTGGTGGAGTACCAGATGCCGTACGCGGTGTAGGTGTAGTTGAGGACCAGGAACTTCCCGTCGTACGAGCCGACCTCGACGGCGCCGGGCAGCAGCGTCTCCCGCACCTTCTTGCCGGGCTGGTCGAGGCTCGGGGCGTCGAGCAGCTCGTTCAGGTCGGCGACGGCGTTCTGGCTGACCAGGCCGTTGAAGTCGATCTGGCCGGCGCCGGAGTTGTTGACCACGTCCGGCGGGGTGCCGTCGACGAAGCGCGGCTGGAGTGTCTTGTTGATCTCCTGGGTGGCGGAGTGCTTGATCTCCGCCTTGGGGTACTTCTCCTTGTACATGGCCTCGTGGGCCTTGGCGTAGTCCTCGCCGAAGCCGCCGTTGAAGATCACCACCTCGAGCGGGGCGTCCTCCTTGACCCCGAGCGGGTTCTGCTCGCTCTTGGTGCCCTTGTAGGTGCCGGCGTCGCCCTTGTCGTCGCCACCGGACGTGGCGCAGCCGGCGAGCAGGCCGGCGGCGGGGGTGGCCAGCAGGCCGGCGGCGGCAGTGCGCCGGAGAATCTCTCGCCTGTTCATCGCATCTCCTCGGTTAGGGAACGGACGGCCCACCGAGGGGGACGGCGGCCGCGACATCGAGGCACGGGGGTGTCAGGTGTTGCTCGTCTTCACTTCTTTTGAAGTTGATGAAGAATTTCTACGACAGCTGGCCGTGGACCACAAGACCCGACGACCGAACCGTTATCACCCACCGGTCCGCGCCGGCTGGCATAGCCTGGTCCCATGCGCCGCCTGCGGCAGCTCGCCGAGCGCACGCCGGCCGGGCGGGAGCGCTACGTGGACCTGCTCCGGGCCCTGGCGATCACCATGGTCGTGCTGGGCCACTGGTCAATCGCCGTCATCGGGCACGACCGGTCGGGACGACCCACCGGGCACTCTGCCCTGGGCGACCTCCCGTGGGCCTGGCCGCTCACCTGGGTGGCCCAGGTGATGCCGGTGTTCTTCCTGGTCGGCGGGTACGCCAACGCCGCCTCGCTGACCGCCCGCCGGCACCGACTGCGACAACTCCAGCTCGGCGCGTCTGACGCCGCGCCCCGACCTGGAGCCGTCGACGGACATGCCACCGGCTGGCTGGTCGACCGCAGCGCCCGGCTGGTCCGCCCCACCACCGCGCTGCTGGTGGTGCTCGCGGTCGGCGCGGCGGTCGCCACCGGACGGCACGCCGACCCGGTACAGGTCCGCACCGTGGTCTGGTTCGCCACCATCCCGCTCTGGTTCCTGGTGGCGTACCTGGTCGTGGTGCCGCTGACCCCACCGATGTACGCGCTGCACCGGCGCTTCGGGCTGGCCGTGCCGGCGGTGCTGCTCGGGCTCGTCGCGCTCGGCGACCTGGGCCGGCTGCTCGGGCCGGCCGGGCTCGCCACCGGCAACTACCTGTTCGGCTGGCTGGCCATCCACCAGCTCGGCTTCGCCTGGTACGACGCCCGCTCCCCCGACCTGCCCCGCCGCCGGCGGCTGCCGCTGTCCCGGCGCGCCGGGGCACTGCTGGTGGCCGGCGGGCTGGCCGCGTTGGTGCTGCTGACGCTCGTCGGCCCGTACCCGGTGGTGATGCTCAACGTGCCGGGGACCCGGCTGGACAACGCGGCCCCGCCGAGCGTGGCGCTGCTCGCGGCGGCCACGGCGCAGCTCGGGCTGATCCTGCTGCTGCGTGCCCCGGCCGAGCGCTGGCTGCGCCGCTCCCGCCCGTGGCAGGCGGTGATCGCGGTGAACGCGGTGGTGCTCACCGTCTTCCTCTGGCACCTGACGGCGGCCGTGCTGCTGGTCGGCCTGCTGGACGCGCTCGGCGTGCTGCCCACCCCCCGGGTCGGGTCGCCGGCCTGGTGGGCCTGGCGGATCCCCTGGGTGCTCGCCCTCGCCGTGGTGCTCGCCGCCCTGGTCGCCGTCTTCGGTCCGATCGAGGCCCGGTCGCGGCGGCACCCGGCCGGGGCCGTAGCGGCCCGCCCGCTGCGCACCGCGCTGGCCGTCCTCGGGTACGCGGGCATCGTCGCCGGGCTGCTCCTCAACAGCCTCACCCGCAAGGTCGCACCCGAGCCGCTGGGGCTGCCCGCCCCGGCGCTGGCGGCGTACCTGGCCGGGGCGGGGGTGCTGCGACTGCTCAGGTCTGGGTGGGGAAGCCGAGGTTCACCCCGCCGTGCCGGGGATCGAGCCAGCGGCTCGTGACCACCTTGCCCCGGGTGAAGAAGGCGACCCCGTCGGCGCCGTGCGCGTGCAGGTCGCCGAAGAGCGACGCCTTCCAGCCGCCGAAGGAGTAGTACGCCATCGGCACCGGGATGGGCACGTTGATGCCCACCATGCCGACCTCGACCTCGTGCTGGTACCGCCGGGCGGCCCCGCCGTCGTTGGTGAAGATCGCCGTGCCGTTGCCGTACGGGTTGGCGTTGACCAGGTCCACCGCCTCGTCGTACGAGCCGACTCGGACCACGCTGAGCACCGGGCCGAAGATCTCGTCGGTGTAGATCGACATCTCCGGGGTCACGTGGTCGAACAGGGTCGGGCCGAGCCAGAACCCGTCCGGCTCCCCGTCCGGGGTGACCGCCCGCCCGTCCACCACCGGCACCGCACCGGCCGCGATCCCCGACTCCACGTACGAGCGGACCCGCTCGGCGTGCGCGGCGGTGACCAGCGGACCCATGTCGCAGCCGCGCCGGCCGTCCCCGGTGCGCAGCCGGGCCATCCGCTCGGCGATCTTCGCGACCAGGGCGTCGGCCACCGGCTCGACCGCGACCAGCGCGGAGATGGCCATGCACCGCTCCCCCGCCGAGCCGAAGCCGGCGTTCACCGCCGCGTCGGCGGCCAGGTCCAGGTCGGCGTCGGGGAGCACCACCATGTGGTTCTTCGCCCCGCCGAGCGCCTGCACCCGCTTGCCGTTCAGCGCACCCCGCTGGTGCACGTACCGGGCCACCGGGGTGGAGCCGACGAAGGAGACCGCCTTCACCCCCGGGTGGTCGAGCAGGGCGTCCACCGCCTCCTTGTCGCCGTTGACCACGTTGAACACGCCGTCGGGCAGGCCCGCCTCGGTGAACCACTCGGCCAGCAGCAGCGCCGCGCTGGGGTCCTTCTCGCTCGGCTTGAGCACCACCGCGTTGCCGCAAGCGATCGCCAGCGGGATGAACCAGAGCGGCACCATCACCGGGAAGTTGAACGGCGAGATCACCGCGACCACGCCCAGCGGCTGCCGCAGGCTGTACGAGTCGACCTCGGTGGAGACGTTCTCGCTGAAGCCGCCGCGCAGCGCCGAGGGGATGCCGCAGGCGTACTCGATCACCTCCAGCCCGCGCTGCACCTCGCCGGCGGCGTCCGCGAGCACCTTGCCGTGCTCGGCGGTGATCACCTCGGCGAGCCGGTCCCGGCGGGCGTTGACCAGCTCGCGGACGGCGAAGAGCACCGCGGTCCGCTTGGCCAGCGAGGTGTCCCGCCAGGCCCGGGCGGCCCGCTCGGCGGCCTCCACCGTGCCCGCCACGTCCGCGGCGGAGGCCAGCGCCACCTGACCGGTACGTTGCCCGGTGGCCGGGTCGAACACGTCGCCGCGCCGCTCGGAGTCGCCGGCGACCCGCTTCCCGTCGATGTAGTGCCCGATGTTGTTCATGCCGCCACCTCCGCCGCCGCGGCGGACCGGATGGCGTCGACCAGGATGGCCAGGCCCTCCCGGGCCTCGTCCTCGGTCAGGGTCAGCGGCGGGCCCATCCGCACCACGTTGCCGTAGAGGCCGCCCTTGCCGACCAGCAGGCCGCCGGCCCGGCAGGCCTCGAACACCCGGGTGGTGAGCGCCGGGTCCGGTTCGGTGGTGCCCGGGCGGACGAACTCCACGCCGAGCATCAGGCCCTTGCCGCGTACCTCGGCGACGCAGTCGAGATCGGCCGTCGCGGCCCGCAGCCCGTCGCCGAGGATCGCGCCGACCCGCGCGGCGTTGGCCTGCAGGTCGTGGTCGAGCAGGTAGTCCAGGACCGCGTTGCCGGCGGCGGTGGAGACCGGGTTGCCGCCGAAGGTGGAGAAGCTGATCGCCGGCACCGACTCCAGCACGTCCGCCCGGCCGACCACCCCGGCCAGCGCGAAGCCGTTGCCGATGCCCTTGGCGAAGGTGAGCAGGTCCGGGGTGACCCCGTGCGCCTGGTAACCCCAGAAGTGCTCGCCGGTACGCCCCCAGCCGGTCTGCACCTCGTCGCTGATCAGCAGGATGCCGTGCTCGTCGAGCACCTTCTTCCAGCCGGCGAAGAGCCCGTCCGGGCCGTGCACGAAGCCGCCGACGCCCTGGATCGGCTCGGCGATCAGGCAGGCCACGTCGCCGGAGGTCTGGGTGGCCAGCACCTCGCGCAGGTCCTCCACCGCCGCGTCGATCCGGTCGGCCTCGTCGAGGCGGGCCAGCAGGCCCCGCAGCCGTTCGCCGGAGTGCAGCCAGGCGACCTGGAGCGGGTTGAGGGCGCTGGCCGACCAGCTCCGGTTGCCGGTCACCCCCATCGCCGCGTACGAGCGGCCGTGGTAGCTGTTGCGCACGGCGAGGATCTGGTGCGAGCGGCGGTAGTTGGTGGCGACCAGCAGCGCCGCCTCGTTCGCCTCGGTGCCGGAGTTGGTGAAGAACACCCGGGCGTCCGGGATGCCGGAGACCCGGGCCACCTTCTCGGCCAGTTCCACCTGCTGCCGGATCAGGTAGAGGGTGGAGCTGTGCACGATGCCGGTACGCAGCTGCCGCTCGACCGCCTCGCGGATCTCCGGGATGTCGTAGCCGATCATGTTGGTCAGCACGCCGCCGAAGAAGTCCAGGTAGCTGCGTCCCTGTGCGTCGGTCACCCGACGACCGGCGCCGGAGACCAGCTCGATCGGGTCGGCGTAGTAGAGCGGCATCCAGGACGGGAGCACGGCCCGGTGCCGGGCCAGCAGGTCTTCGGAGGTCATTCGGCGCACCCTTCAGCGGCGGTTGGTCCTCGCACGCTCTCACCGGGTAACCACCGGGACAACTGTCAGCCTGTAGCGCAGCGACCGTCCACGCCTGACACCACGTCAACCACGCCGTTGCGGTTTCCGGGGCGGAATACCCTCCACAGCCTTCTTCCCGCCAGCCCTCGGGCTGGTCGACCACTCGATCCGCACCGCCGGCACTCGCGCTGGCGTACGGACGGAGTGGCTTTCCCGCCCGGAACGCCGGCGCGGCAGGTGCAGCGCGGCGGCGAGCAGCCCGAACGCGGCCCAGCCGGATCGGCACCCTCCGATCCCGTCGTGGCACCCAGGGTAGCCACGATCCACAACGGCCGGTGCTCGGCCACCGACCGGCGGTAGCATCCGCCGGGTGCGGACGACGGAGGTGGCGCTGCCGGCCGGCGCGGCGGGGACGACCGGCGACGAGCTGGTCGCGGGCGTACGGGCCTGGATCGGGTCGCCGCCGCTGCGCGCCCTGGTCGGGCACTTCGGCGGCGACTGGCCGGCCGGGGACCTGCCGACGGTCCTGGCCGGGCTGGACGACTTCTCCGCCCGACACTGGGACTTCCGGGAGGGGCGGGAACGCCCCGACGCCCGGGAGCCGGCCTTCGACCCGGCCACGGTCCGGCTGGTGCTGGCGGCGGCCGACACGCTGGGTCTGGTCCGGGCCGCCCTGCCGACCCTGCCCCGGTACGCCCACCTGCTGGTGCTCGGCGGGCTGGCGCACGCCTGCCTGCGGCGCACCGCGTACGCCGCCCACCTGGTGCGCGGCATCGCCGGGGTGTCCGGCGAGGTGGCCGTGCTGGGCAGCTTCCGGGCGCTCTCGCCGGCCGAGTCGCGGACGCTCGCCGACGCCGGGGTGGCCGGCTGCGCCACCGAGGTGGACGTCCTCGACGCCGGAGTCCGCGCCGCGTTCGGGGTCAGCACGCCGAGCGAGGAGACCGGCGAGGACGCGGACCACCCGCACCGGGCCTGGTCCTCACGCACCTACCGCCCGGCCGGGCTGCCGCCGGTACGCGTGCTCGCCGCCCCGTCCAGCGAGCCCGATCGGCGCCGCGCGCACACCGCCGACACCCAGCGGTTCTGGGCCGAGCACGTCCGGCTGCGCGCCGGCGACCCGGTGCTGATGGTGACCGCGCCGATCTACGTGCCGTTCCAGCACTGCGACGCGCTACGCACCCTCGCGGTGCCGTACGCCTGCGGGATCGACACCGTCGGGGTGGACCCGGCGCTGGCCGTCCTGGCCCGGCTGCCCGAGCCGACCCTGACCCCGGGGCGGTACCTCCAGGAGATCCGCTCGGCGATCCGGTCCATGCGCGCCCTGCACGCGGCGCTGGCCTAGCCCGCGCCGGGGCCGACTGGGGCTGACTCAGCGGAACCGGGCCCGGGCGATCGCCCGGGACACCGCCACCGGCTGGTCCACCTCCAGGACGAGCCGGTCGAACGGCTGCCCGTCCAGCTCGACCAGGAGCACCTCCTCGGCCCGGTGCACACACCAGAACGAGCGGCCGTGGGTCCGGGAGAGGTAGGTGCCCGCCATGATCAGGCCCGGCCAGAAGGTGCCGGGCAGCCGCCAGCCGGAGCCCCGGGCGTACGCCTCGGCGCGGGAGACCGGCCGGACCCCGGTGACCGCGGCGGTCGGCGCCCGCACCCCGGCCGAGAGCGCCCACAGCCGGTCGGCCCCGGTGAGCCGGACGATCAGTCGCTCCGGGTCCACGTCCACCTGCACCGCCATGATCGCGAGGCTAGCCCCGCGGCTGGCCGACGACCAGGGGCCCACCACCCGGGTGGGCCGGGTCGGATCAGCGGGCGGTGTCGGCGACCGCCTGGGCGAAGACCTCGGAACGGTGCTCGAAGTTGCGGAACCGGCCGTAGCTCGGCGCGGCCGGGGAGAGCAGCACCACCCCGCCCGACGGGGTGAGCTTGCGGGACAGCCCCACCGCGGCGACAAGGTCCTCGGCGATCTCGGTACGCACGGCCGGCAGCCCGGCGAGCGCCTCGACGATCCGGGGGCCGCTGTCCGGGATGCCGATCACGGTGATCTCCCGCTCGGCCAGGTGGTCCCGCAGCGGGGTGTAGTCCAGGCCCCGGTCGGTGCCACCCACGATCACGGTCAGCGGCCGCCCCTCGTACGCGTCGATCGCGTGCATGGCCGCGTACGGGCTGGTGGCCAGGGTGTCGTCGACGAAGGTGAGGCCGGACGGGTCGGCGATCTCGGTGAGCCGGTGGGCCAGCCCCTGGAATCCGGCGACCGCCACGGCGAGGCTGTCCTTGCGGCCCACCACGTCCACGCCGAGCGCGTCGAGCACCGCCAGGGCGACACAGAGGTTGCCCTCGTTGTGCCGGCCGACCAGCGGCAGCACCGCACGGGGGAAGAGCGGGTTGTCCCGCAGGTGGAACCAGGGCGTGCCATCCGGACCGGAGGCGACGTGGGTGGTGTCGGGGAAGCCGGCGCGGATCGCCGCCCGGTCCCCCAGCTCCAGCGCGAGCCGGGGGTCGGCGCCGTTGACCACCACCGCGTGCGGGCCGTGCGCGAGCAGGTTCAGCTTGTCCCGGTAGTACTCGCGCTCCCCGCCGTGCGCGTCGAGGTGTTCCGGGAAGAGCGCGGTGACCACGGCCACCCGGGGCGAGTCGGCCAGGTCGGCGCACTGGTAGCTGGAGAGCTCCAGCACGTACAGGTCCGCCTCGGGCAGGTCGAGCAGCGGCACGCCGATGTTGCCGCCGAAGACGTTCGGCCGGTCCATCGCGGTGAGCAGGTGGCTGATCAGGCTGGACGTGGTGCTCTTGCCCTTGCTGCCGGTGACCCCCACGGTCCGGTCGGCGTGGTCGGCCATCCAGAGCGCGCTGCCCTGGGTGATGGTGATCCCCCGGCGGTGCAGCTCCACCATCCACGGGTGGGTGCTCGGCACGCCCGGCGACCGGACCACCACCTCGGCGGCGGCCAGCCGGGCGAAGCCCTCCTCCCCGGTCACCAGCGGCGCGGCCTCGGCCAGCGGGCCGTCCCAGGGGAGGCTGAGGAAGTTGGCGCTGTCGTCGACGGTCACCAGGTCGGCCGGGCCGTGCGCGGCTATCGCGGTCACCGCGGCCCGGCCCTCCCGGCCGGCTCCCCAGACGGCGACATGACGTCCGCGCAGATCAGACAGGCGCACAGGCTCTCCTCGGGCTTGCGACGGCGGTGGGGCGGGCGCGGTCCGGCACAGCCGGACACGGCGGACGAACCAGGGCCTAGTATGGCGTGTGCCCAACGAGCAGCTCCGGCGGATGGACGCCTTCACCTTCCCGTCCTACTCGATCGACTTCGGCACCGGCGAGGTGTTGCTGGACTACGCCCTCACCGGCCCCGACGGCGAGCAGCGGTTCACCGAGGTGATCACCCTGCCGCTGCCGGCCGAGCCGGTGTCCGACGAGACGGCGGCCACCCTCGACCGGGTCCTCGAACTGCTGCACATGGTCGCCGGGGTCAGCTACTACAAGGCCGCCGCGCCGCCCCGGCTGGTGCTGCCGGCGCCGCTGGGCACGGCCGCCGTCGAGTTCGTCACCGCCGTCTACACCAAGGGCCTCGGCGAGTACGCGTACCGCAACCGGCTGCCGCACGTGCTGGAACTGCGCCCAGAGGTGCCGGCCGGCGAGGTCGCCGCGCCCCGGGTGTACGACAACTCGGACCGGCGCCCGCTGTCGGCCGTCGGCGGCGGCAAGGACTCCATCGTCAGCCTGGAGGCGCTGCGCCGGGCCGGTTTCGACCCGGTGCCCTTCTCGGTCAACCCGAACCACGTCATCGTCTCGGTCAACGAGGCCTCCGACCTGGTGCCGCTGGCGGCCCGGCGGCGGCTCGACCCGGTGCTGTTCGAGCTCAACGCGGCCGGGGCGCGCAACGGGCACATCCCGGTCACCGCGATCAACTCGCTGATCGCGGTCGCCACCGCCGTGCTGCACGGTCTCGGCCCCGTGGTGATGTCCAACGAGCGGTCGGCGTCCGACCCCAACCTGATCTGGCACGGCCACGAGATCAACCACCAGTGGTCCAAGGGCGTGGAGGCGGAGGGCCTGCTGCGCGCGGCCCTGGCCGAGCACGCCGGGCTCACCGAGCCGTACTTCTCCCTGCTGCGGTCGCTCTCCGAGTTGCACATCGCCCGGCTCTTCGCCGAGATCGACCGGTACGACGCCGTGGTGACCAGCTGCAACGCCGCGTTCAAGCTGCGCGACGCGAGCGAGCGGTGGTGCCGTGACTGCCCGAAGTGCCGGTTCGTCTTCCTGGCCATGGCCCCGTTCATGTCCCGGGAGCGGATCACCCGCATCTTCGGCGGCGACCTGCTCGCCGACACCGCGCAGATCCCTGGCTACCGGGAACTGCTCGGCGTGGACGGGCACAAGCCGTTCGAGTGCGTCGGCGAGGTGGAGGAGTCGGTGGTGGCGCTGAGCCTCCTCGCCCAGCAGGAGCAGTGGCGCGACGCCCCCGTGGTCCGCGCCCTGGTCGACGCCCTGCCCGACACCGCCTGGACGGCCGCCGCCACCTCGGACGTCTTCACCCCCGCCGGCCCGACCTACGTCCCGGCCCCCTACGCCAAAGCCCTCACCGCCCTCACCTGACCCCGCGCGCCCCCACCCTTCCCCGCCTCAGGGGGTGCGGACGGCGTCGAGGGCCAGGAGGGCGACGTGGAGGGAGAGGCAGGCCTCGACCGAGTCCAGGTCGACGGCGAGGATGCGGCCGATCCGGGCCAGCCGCTCGTAGAACGCCGGTCGGGACAGGTGCGCCGCGGTCGCCGCGGCCGACTTGTTCCGGCCCTGCTCCAGGTACGCCCGCAGCGTCCCGAGCAACTGCTCACGCGGGTGCTGGGCGTCGTACGCCAGCAACGCGCCGAGCTCCCGCTCGACGAAGGTCTGCAGGCGCGGCTCGTCGCGCAGCAGGTGCAGCAGGCCGGCC
>NZ_JAPDPH010000380.1 GCF_026013475.1 Micromonospora yasonensis
GACCAGCACCGCCACCGGGCCCGGCCCGGCGCCCGCGTCCACGACCAGGGCCAGCACCCCGCCGATCAGCAGCGCCCGGCCCAGGGTCACTCGGTCGGCGGGGCCGAGCCGGTCGGCGCCGGCCAGTCGCAGGCCGCGCCGCAGCAGCGCGCACAGCACCACCCCGTACGCCAGGCCGGCGAGCCAGCCGGCCGCGCCGAGTCCCACCGTGCCGGCGAGCCCGGTGAGCAGGACGATCTGGACGGCCAGCCCGACCAATGGGCCATTTCGAACCGTGGACACCCGGCCTCCGTGTCTATGATCGACAACCCTGCTTCCCACTACGGGAAAAGTGCCCGTTCGGTTCGGCCTGACGCGCAGAAGAGGAGAATTCGTGATCCGTGACGCCCGCGCCTTCTGGCTCCGCGCCCCCGGCGAGGGTGAACTGCGCCGGGTCGCGCTCCGCCCGCCCGGCCCCGACGAGGTGCTGGTCCGGACCCGGTTCTCCGGGGTCAGCCGGGGCACCGAGACCCTCGTCTTCACCGGCGGGGTCCCCGCCGACCAGTACGCCACCATGCGCGCCCCGTTCCAGGAGGGTGACTTCCCCGCCCCGGTGAAGTACGGCTACCTCAGCGTCGGCACGGTCGTGGAGGGACCCGGAGCGCTGCGCGGCCGTACCGTCTTCTGCCTGTACCCGCACCAGACCGCGTACGTGGTGCCGGCCGCTGCCGTGGTGGTCGTACCCGAGCAGGTGCCGGCGGCCCGGGCGGTGCTCGCCGGTACGGTGGAGACCGCGGTGAACGCCCTCTGGGACGCCGCGCCGCTGGTCGGCGACCGGGTGACCGTGATCGGCGGCGGCATGGTCGGCTGCTGCGTCGCGGCCTTGTTGGCCCGCTTCCCCGGCGTCCGCGTGGAACTGGTCGACGCCGACCCGGCGCGGGCCGGGGTGGCCGCCGCGCTCGGCGTCGACTTCGCCCTGCCGGCGAACGCGGCCGGCGAGCGGGACCTGGTGGTGCACGCCAGCGCCACCGCCGCCGGGCTGCAACGCGGACTGGAGCTGCTCCGGCCGGAGGGGACCGTGCTGGAACTGAGCTGGTACGGCGACCGGCCGGTCACCCTCGCCCTGGGTGGGGCGTTCCACTCCCGGCGGCTCGGCATCCGCAGCAGCCAGGTCGGCACCGTCTCGCCCCGACGGGCCGACCGCAGCTACGCCGACCGCCTCGCGCTGGCCCTGGACCTGCTCGCCGACCCGGCGTTCGACGCGCTGCTCACCGGCCGCTCCCGGTTCGCCGAGCTGCCCGCCGTGCTGGACCGGCTCGCCTCGGGCCGGCTCCCCGCGCTCTGCCACCTCATCACCTACGACGAGGAGTGATCAGTGTTCAGCGTGACCGTCCGGGACCACATGATGGTCGCCCACAGCTTCCGCGGCGAGGTGTTCGGCCCCGCCCAGCGGCTGCACGGCGCCACGTTCGTGGTCGACGCCACCTTCCGCCGGCCGGACCTCGACGCCGACGGGATCGTGGTCGACATCGGCCTGGCCACCGAGCAGCTCAAGGCCGTCCTCGGCGAGCTGACCTACCGCAACCTCGACGACGAGCCGGCCTTCGCCGGGATGAACACCACCACCGAGGTGCTGGCCCGGACGGTCGCCGACCGGCTCGCCGAGGCGGTGCACGCCGGGCGCCTCGGCGAGGGGGCGCGGGGCCTCGCCGGGATCACCGTCACCCTGCACGAGTCGCACGTCGCCTGGGCCAGCTACGAGCGGTCCCTGTAGCCGGGATGGGCGTCGTCCACGTGGTGCTGCCGGGCGACATCGACGACCCGGCCAGCCCGAGCGGCGGCAACGGGTACGACCGGCGGGCCTGCCGCGGCCTGGCCGCGCTCGGCTGGACCGTGCGCGAGCACCCGGTGGCCGGCGGTTGGCCGTACCCGGGGGCGGGGGAGCGGGCCGCCCTCGCCGGGCTGCTCGCCGCGCTGCCCGACGACGCCCTCGTCCTGCTCGACGGCCTGGTCGCGTCCACCGTGCCGGAGGTGCTGACCCGGTACGCCCGGCGGCTGCGCCTGGTGGTGCTGGTGCACCTGCCACTCGACGACGAGGTGGAGGCCCGGGCCCTGGCGGTGGCGGCCGGGGTGGTCTGCACCAGCGAGTGGACCCGGCGTCGGCTGCTCGACCGGTACGCGTTGCCGGCCGGGCGGGTGTGGGTCGCCGCGCCCGGCGTGTCGGCGGCGCCGCTCGCCCCCGGCACACCGGCGGGCACCCGGCTGCTGTGCGTCGCGGCGGTCACCCCGATCAAGGGGCACGACGTGCTCGCCGCCGCCCTGGCCCGGATCGCCGACCTCGACTGGACCTGCCACTGCGTCGGCGCGCTCACCCGGGACCCGGCCTTCGTCGACCGGCTGCGCAAACTGCTCGCCGGCGCCGGCCTGGCCGATCGGGTCCGCCTGTCCGGCCCGCTCGTCGGGGCCGCGCTGGACGCCGCGTACGCCGCCGCCGACCTGCTCGTCCTGCCGTCCCGGCAGGAGACGTACGGGATGGTGGTGACCGAGGCCCTCGCCCGGGGCCTGCCGGTGCTGGGCAGCGACACCGGAGGGCTGCCCGAGACGCTCGGGCACGCCCCGGACGGCGCCCGACCCGGGCTGCTGGTGCCGCCCGCCGACCCGGACGCGCTGGCCGGCGCGTTGCGCGGCTGGCTGACCCGGCCAGAGTTGCGGGGGCGGCTGCGGCACGCCGCCCGGCAGCGGCGGGACACCCTGACCGACTGGACGGTCACCGCGGACCGGCTGGCGGCGGCGTTGACGGAGGCCACGGCGGCATGACCACCCAGCTACCCCCCGACTTCGCCGACTGGCTGCGGCTGCGGGAGCCGGTCGACGCGGCGGCCCGCTCGGCCGATCTGGTCGACGCGGTCCGCTGCCGGCTCCCCGCCGGCCGGCCCTTGGTCGTGCACGACCTGGGCAGCGGCACCGGGTCGATGGCCCGCTGGCTCGCTCCGCTGCTGCCCGGGCCGCAGCGCTGGGTACTGCACGAGCGGGACGCCGAGCTGCGGCGGCTCGCCGAGGCCGAGCCGGTGCACGCCGCCGACGGCAGCCCGGTCGCGGTGGTGACCCGTAGCTCCGACATCACCCGGTTGACCGCCGCCGACCTGGCCGACGCTCACCTGGTCACCGCGTCCGCGCTGCTGGACATGCTCACCGCCGAGGAGATCGAGCGGGTGGTGGGCGCCTGCGCCGGCCACCCCACCCTGTTCGCGATCTCCGTGCTCGGGCGGGCCGAGTTCACCCCGGCCGATCCGCTCGACGCCGCGTTCCAGGCCGCGTTCAACGCCCACCAGCGCCGGACCGTCGACGGTCGGACCCTGCTCGGCCCGGACGCCGTGGCGGCCACCGTGGCGGCCTTCCGCCGGCGGGGAGTGCCGGTCGAGGTCCGGTCCAGCCCCTGGCGGCTCGGCCCGACGCAGGCCGCGCTGACCGCCGACTGGCTGGTGGGCTGGCTCGACGCGGCCGTCGAGCAGCGGCCGGACCTGGCCGGCCTGGCCGGGGCGTACCGGGAGCGGCGGCTGGTGGCGGCGGCGGCCGGTGAGAT
>NZ_JAPDPH010000381.1 GCF_026013475.1 Micromonospora yasonensis
CCGCGGCGCCGGCGTCAAGGCCAAGCCCTACGGGTGGGCCTGCGGCCCAACCTTGACCCCGGACCGTACACACGCCTGCCCGAAAACCATCCCGGAAGACGGGCAAAACAACGTCAGCAGGTCGAAACCCCGGCCTTGACCGGCCCCGCTCCTTCATGGATGACACAGAGGGGAGCCAGTTCAGGATGCCCGCTCGCCTCAGAGGCCAGCTACCGACCGTGCCCGCTCGCGATTAATCAGCAGGCACGGACGGTGGTAGAAGCGCGCACCGCCGCATCACTGCGCGTCCGATTCTCGCCGCATTGGCGGCATGCACGCTCTGCTTGATCAACCCCGTTTTCCAGGTGCAGATCAGCCACTCAGTTGTTCCGGCACCGGGGGTCCCCGCTGCGTCCGCGTCCCGCGCGGTCGCCGGTGTGGCACCCTCCCGGCCGGCGCCTCGGGTGGTGCCAGGACCCGCGCTTTGGACGGCGGCGAGTGTGCCGAAGGCGATGCCCCAGGCCATGCTCAGCGCCGACCAGACCGGCCCGAACCCGCCGGGCGTGCCGGGCCAGGCGAGGCAGACGAGACCGAGATAGGCGGCCACAAGCCCGACCCCGGCCCCGACGAACCGCCGGCCCCGCACCCAGCACGCTGCCGTCCCGCTCAGCACCACGAGGACGAGGCCCACCGCGCCCTGCACGGCGTAGTGGTCGATCCCGATAGTGACGTCTTCGGGCAGCCCCACCCGGTTCGCCGCGTACATCGTCTGGGCGTACGCCAGCCAGGGCAGCGCGGCGAGCCCGGCCAGGACGGCCAGCGGCCGGTCCATCCGGACACCGCCCGCCGTGAGCGGCTCGCGGCCGGGCGCGAACGCCACGACGAGCGCCTCCCCGGCCACGGCCAGGGCGACGAGTACCAAGGCCCACTCGAGCGAGGCGGCGGCGGAGACCGCGACGGCCGCCGCGACGCACAGTAACAGCACGACGGCGGGGGTTGACCGCCGGGGCCGCGCGGCGATCCGGACGAAGGCCGCCGCGACGAACGCGGTGAACAGCAGTCCCCAGCCGGCCTCGAGAGCCACCGCCCAGGCCGGGTCCCACGTCACCGCGAGGTCGGGCAGACCGAAACCGGGAAAGACCAGCCACGTCAGCGCGAAGACGACTGCCGCGACCCGGACGCCGGCTGTCCGCACGGCCGTACCGGATACACGACCCACAGCCCCCCACCCCCTCTCTCGGACACCCGTGTCAGGTTGGCGGAAAACCGGGGCCACAGGCCAAGTTTGCCGACAACCCGACACGGCCGGCTTCGTCATGCGCGACCGGGGCATTGAGAAACACGGCCACTGCAGTCGCGTCGCTTGCACGCCTACCCGGTCAGCGGCTACCACTGTGCACGGAACGCCACCGCACGTCTCGTTACGCATCGTGACGCCCGCTCGGAATGGACAACCGATCGAGCCGCTGCCGCAGCGGCGCAACCCGGCCGAGGGCGACCCGACCATCCCGCGGCAGCTGCCGGCGGAAGATCCGGACGTCGAATTGGACCATGACCGTGTTGATATACCAAGGCCGTACGCGCTGTTAAGTCTGGCCCCGGTTCAGACTGGTCGGACGTCAAGGACGTGCAGCTACAAGCGCGGTCCCTGGCTTGTTTCACCGTGGTGCACGAGTGGTGCGCGGTCACCTTGGAGGGCGATGCTCAACTGATCCAAGCCCAGCGAACCCAGCTCCAGCGCCTGACGATGGAATGTGCGCCGGTCGCCGGGGAAGGACGAGCGGCCTGCCAGCCACACGCGCTCACCCACCTTGTAGGCCAGCGCCTGCCCTGGCCGGCCCAGGTAACGCGCGAGTTCGGCGGACGCGTACGGCCCCTGGTGACAGCGGTCCCGCAGCAGCTCCAGCGCGGCATCCGGCGTCCAGGATGCGCCGCCACCGGACGGCATCGGTAGTCGCAGGTGCAGGCCTATGTCGAGCACGACCCGTGCCGCCCGCAGCAGCTGCATGAACAGGTGCCCCAATCGTGCACCCGGCTGCTCGTAGAGCCCGAGCTCGTCCATGAACCGCTCGGCGTACAGTGCCCAGCCCTCCTGGCTGCCGGAGAGGCCGCCGAGCAGGTTCAGCCGTTGCCCGAGGCCTCCCCGGCAGACCTCGGAGCCGAGGTGGAGGTGGTGGCCGGGAACGCCCTCGTGATAGGCGGTGCTGTAGGCATACCAGGTGGGGAAACTCGCTGCGTCCTCGGGGATGGACCACCAGACCCGGCCCGGCCGCGTCAGGTCCCGCGACGGCCCGGTGTAGGCAATGCCGGACGACGTGGTCAACCGCGACTCGATGCGCCGCAGCGGGGCGGGGATGTCGAAGTGCACGCCGTCCAGCCGCTCGGTGGCTGCCTCCAACAGCTCCTGCAGCCACGCGGCGAACGCCTCCTTGCTGTGCAGCGTGCCGGGCGCGTCGGGGCTGGCGAGCCAGGCGAGCATCTCTGGCACGCTCCCGCCCAGGGCGTTAGCTTCCGCGATCAGCTCTGCCTCTATCGCTCGGAACTCGTCCCAGCCCCAGTCGTACAGCTCGCGCAGGTCAGGCTGGGCCGCGAGGAAGGTGCGCACCCAGAGTGCGTACCGCTGCTGGCCGAACGCTTCCTCCTCAACGGCCCGCGGTGCCAGGTCCGCGGTCAGCATCTCGGCCAGTTTCTGGTACGCCTCTCGCGAGCCCGTCGCTGCGGCCTGCAACGACGCCCGCTGGCGCCCCTCGCCGTAGCGATCCACCAGGGCGACATCGTCGTCGATCCAGTTGCGGCAGCGCTGCGTGACGAGCTCCACTTGACGCCGCGCCGGCAAATTGCCGCGCTCCGCGGCGAGCAAGAGGCTGCGGGCGTACCCGTCCAGGGCCGCGGGGATCGCGGCCAGGCGCGCGCCGACACGAGCCCAGCCCTCCTCGAAGGCCGCGCCCTCGGTGCCACGACCGGGAACCGCGGCCTCGACGGCCTGGCGGATGAGCTGGAGCGGACCGGTGGCCGCCGCGTGCAGCTCGCGCAGGTCCTCCCCGGCGTCGTGGAAGGCGACACGCGTACGCAGCCGTTCGGCGAGGTGGGCGTGCAGCGGGGTTACGGCCGGCACTGCGTCACCCAAGATCTCGAGCTCGCGCAGGGCGCGGGCTGCGAAGTCGGCGCGGGCCTGGTGGCCCTCCGGGCCGTAGTCGGTAAGCCCGTCGGCATCCTGCTCGCCAGCCTCGACGACCGCTGTGCAGGGGTCGAGGCCAGCCATGTCACACAGGAGCCGATCCGCGAAGTCCTCGATCATGGGGGCCAATGCTAGGCCTTGCCCTAGCTGCCGTGGTGCGAGCATGCATCGATCGCGGCAAGCGGTTCAGAACCATCTGACAACTTCCCGCTCATCGGCAGGACCGCGAGTCGAGGCCATCCGGCCCATCACTCAACGTGACGCACCATCAGCGGCAGATCAGGATGTCGGCGGCGGCCGGCGGCGACGGCAAGGCCCAAAGCCGGGTCGGCACCTGCACGAAGGGCATGATCGTGACATGTGGTTGGAGTCGCGGTGACGGCTACGC
>NZ_JAPDPH010000382.1 GCF_026013475.1 Micromonospora yasonensis
TGAGGGCCTGGCGGATCACGCGTTCCTGGGAGGGCCCGTTGGGTGCGGTGAGGCCGTTGCTGGCGCCGTCCTGGTTCACCGCCGAGCCGCGGATGACCGCGAGGACCTGGTGGCCGCGTTCCCGGGCCACCGAGAGCCGTTCCAGCAGCAGCAGGCCGACGCCTTCGCCCCAGCCGGTGCCGTCGGCGGCGGCGGCGAACGGCTTGCACCGGCCGTCCGGCGACAGGCCCCGCTGCCGGCTGAACTCGACCAGCACCGTGGGAGTCGCCATCACCGTGACGCCGCCGGCCAGAGCCAGGTCGCATTCGCCGTTGCGGATCGCCTGGGCGGCCAGGTGCATCGCCACGAGGGACGACGAGCACGCCGTGTCCACGGTGACCGCCGGCCCCTCCAGGCCCAGCGTGTACGCGATCCGGCCCGAGGCGACGCTGCTGATGCTGCCGGTCAGCAGGTGACCTTCGAAGCCCTCCGGCGCCCGCTGGATCCGCCCTCCGTAGTCGTCGTACATCACGCCCGTGAACACGCCGGTCGCGGTGCCCCGCAGGCCGGTCGGGTCGATGCCGGCCCGCTCGACGCACTCCCACGCGGTCTCCAGCAGCAGCCGCTGCTGCGGGTCCATCGCGGTCGCCTCGCGCGGGCTGATCCCGAAGAACTCCGCGTCGAACCGCGCCGCGTCGTACAGGAAACCGCCGTGCCGGGTGTACGTCGTCCCGGTCCGCGCCGGGTCGGGGTCGTACAGCCCGGCCAGGTCCCAGCCGCGGTCCTCCGGAAACCCACCGATCGCGTCACCGTCGCGGATTACCAGGTCCCAGAGCTGTTCCGGGCTGCTCACCCCACCGGGATAGCGGCAGGCCATCCCCACGATCACCACCGGGTCGTCCGGTGCCGCCGTCGCCGCGGGCGCGACCGCCGCCGGGCCCACCCCGTCGGGTACGGCGGAGACCCGGGTCAGCAGGTGATCGATCACCGCGGCCGGGGTGGGGTGGTCGAAGACCAGCGTCGCCGGCAGGCGGAGTCCGGTGGCGGCGCTCAGCCGGTTCCGCAGTTCCACCGACACCAGCGAGTCGAACCCCAGCTCCTTGAACGCCCGGTCCAGCGGCACCGCCGACGGGGCGGGCAGGGCGAGCACTGTCGCCACCGTGGCCCCTACCAGCTCGCGGACCGCCTCCTCGCGGGCCGCCTCCGGGAGGCCGCCGAGCTGTTCCCGCCACCGCCCCCCGCCGGTGTTCCCGCCGCTACGGGGGCGGGTGAGGTGGGCCGGGAGCCGTGCCGGGTTGAGGTGGGCGGTGATGGTGGTGGGGTTGCCGGAGTTGAGGGCGGTGTCGAGGAGGGTGAGGGCGTGCGGGGTGGACAGCGGGGTGACGCCGGCGTTCTCGAGGCGGTGGAGATCAGCGGCGCCCAGGTGCGCGGTGAGCGTGCTGGAGTCGACCCAGAAGCCCCAGTTGAGGCTGGTGGCGGGGAGCCCATCGTGGTGGCGGTGTTCGGCGAGGGCGTTCTGGAAGGTGTTGGCGGCGGCGTAGTTGGCCTGGCCGGGGGTGCCGAGGGTGGCGGTGATGGAGGAGTAGAGGAGGAAGTGGGTGAGCCGGTGGTGGCGGGTGAGTTGGTGGAGGTGCCACGCCGCGTTGACCTTGGGGTCCAGGATCGGGTGCAGCTGCCGCGGGGTGAGGTTGGTGAGGGTGGCGTCGTGCAGGGCTCCGGCGGTGTGGATGACCGCGGTGAGCGGGTGAGCGCCGTGGTCGATGTGGTCGATCACCGCCGCCAGTTGGTCCCGGTCGGTGGTGTCACAGGTGGTGATGGTGATGGTGGCGCCGAGGCCGGTGAGCTGGTGGACGAGTGCCGGCGCGTCCCGGTGCTGCGGGCCCTGGCGGCTGACGAGGTGCAGGTGGCGCAGGCCGTGGTGTGCCACCAGGTGGCGGGCGGTGTGCTGGGCGAGGGTGCCGGTGCCGCCGGTGATCAGCGTGGTGCCGGCAGCGTCGAACGGTCGGGGTGCGGGTGCGGTGGTGTCGAGGGCCAGGTGGACGGTGTGCGCCGCGCCGGCGCGGATGGTCAGCTGCGGATGTGGGCTGAGGATCGCGGCGGGGAGGACGCGCAGGCTGTCCGGGGTGTGGTCGGTGTCGATGAGGGTGATGCGGTCGGGGTGCTCGGTCTGGGCGGTACGGGCCAGACCCCAGCAGGTGGCGGCCGGTAGGTCGGTCAGCCGGTCGTGCTCTTCGGCGCCGACCGCCCCGGTGGTGAGCACCGTGAGGTGAGTGCCGGCGTAGGTCGGCTCGGTGAGGAAGGTCTGCAGCGTGTGCAGGAGCCGCTCGGTGACCTCGTGCACCGCCGCCGGCACCTCGGCCTCGTCGTCGTCGGCGCGGTGCGCGGGCAACGCGACGATCACCTGCTCCGGCACGGGAACGTCCCCGCCGGTGACCGCCCGGTGGAGGGCGTCGAGGTCGGGGTAGCCGGGCAGTTCCCCGCCGGGCAGGGGCGCACCGATGACCGCCCACCGGTCGGTGGTGGCCGGCCCGGCCGGCAGCGCCACCGGCACCCAGTCCAACCGCCACAGGCGGCCGTCGTAGGTCTGCCGGCTCGCGTCGAGCTGGGCCGCGGTGACCGGCTGGAAGGCCAGCGAGTCCACCGAGACGATCACCCGCCCGCTGTCGTCGTGGACGGTGAGCCCGATGTCGTGCGGCCCCCGCCAGGTGAGCCGGACCCGTGCGCTGGTCGTCCTGGTGGGCCCGATCCGACGTACGCCGGACCAGGAGAAGGGCAGCCACAGTCGGCCGGGCTCCCGTGCCACGAGCGCGTCGACGGCCAGGTGCAGGGGCGCGTCCAGCAGCGCGGGGTGGATCCCGTACCCGTCGGTGGCGGCGGGCTCGGGCAACGCGACCTCGGCGTAGAGGTCGTCGCCGGCTCGCCAGGCCCGGCGTACGCCCTGGAAGGTGGGCCCGTAGTGGTAACCGAGCGAGGCGAGCCGACCGTACAGGTCGTTGACGTCGAGCGGGGTGGCACCGGCCGGCGGCCAGGCCGTGAGCGGTGCCTGGTCCGGCTCGCCGGTGCCGGCGTCGAGGACGGCGGTGGCGTGCCGGGTCCAGGTGACCTCGGCGGGCGCGTCGGACAGCCGGGAGTGGACGGTCAACGTCCGCCGGCCGCGCTCGTCCGGGGCGCCGACGGCGACCTGGAGGTCGGTCGGCTGCTCGCCGAGGCCGAGCGGGCCGTGCAGGGTGAGCTCGTCGAGGTGCGGGTGCCCGGTGGCTGCTCCGGCGTGCAGCGCGATGTCCACGAACGCGGTTGCCGGCAGCAGGCAGCCCGTGCCGACCGTGTGGTCGACCAGCCAGGGGTGGGTACGGGTGGAGAGTTGCGCGGTGTGCAGCTCCTCGCCACCGGTGGCGGTGGTGAGGGCGGCGCCGAGGAGGGCGTGCGTGCTGGGCCGCAGTCCGAGGTGGTGCGTGCTGGCGCTCGGGGCGGCGCTGAGCCAGTAGCTCTGACGGTCGAAAGGGTACGTCGGCGGGGTCAGGACTGCCGGTCCGGCGGGCGGGAC